>JBJXFJ010000518.1:0-9365 GCA_046154735.1 Chloroflexota bacterium
TTCCCCGGACTGGGCTAGGGAGAATCCAGAGCGGCGCTCCCGCACGCCGCACTCCAAAAATCCAGCGCGCGCACCATCCAGACTCGCCCGCTTGAGCCGATGCATACGGGCTGGGCCGTATATCCTATAGATGAATGATGCAGCGAGTACCTCAACTCACACGATGGCAGACGTCCCGAATGTTCGGCGTGCTCCTGCTTGTGACGTCCCTGATCATGGCGTGTGGTGTGCTGCCTGGCAACGCACGGGCGCGACCCTCGGCGCAGGGGAGCACCATCAGCGTGCCCACCGGGGCGACCGGCACCTTGGCCGGCATATCAGTATCCCTCGCGCCCTTTGCTCGGGGGCTGCGTCAGCCAGTATTTATGACGCACGCTGGGGATGGCAGCGGCCGAGTCTTCGTTGTGGAGCGCGCGGGGATGATCCGCGTTATCCAGAGCGGACAGATACTGACGACGCCGTTCCTCAACGTGCGTGATCTGATCACCACGTCCGGCTCGGAGCAAGGCCTGCTGGGCCTGGCCTTTCATCCGGGCTACGCGCAGAACGGACAGTTTTTCATCTACTACACTGCCAATGACGGTGCGAATACCGTGGCGCGCTACTATGTGTCAGCCGATCCCAACATGGCCGATCCCGGCAGCGCCTCGCTGCTCATGGCCATTCCCGATAGTCGGAGCAATCACAATGGAGGGATGCTTGCCTTTGGCCCAGATGGCTACCTCTATTTCGGAACCGGAGATGGCGGCGGCGCCGGCGACCCGGATCGCAACGGCCAGAATTCTCAGGCTCTGCTCGGAAAGCTCCACCGTATCGATGTCAATGGCGCTGACCCGGGCCTCCCGTACGCTATTCCGCCGAGCAATCCATTCGCTGCGCGCGGAGGATCAGGCGGCCAGGTATGGGCCTATGGCTTGCGCAACCCGTGGCGGTTCAGCTTCGATCGGTTTACTGGCGAAATGTACATTGCGGACGTGGGCCAGGGCGACTATGAGGAGATCCATCTTCAGCCCGCTGGAAGCTCGGGAGGTGAGAACTACGGCTGGAACATCATGGAGGGCGCGCATTGCTATCCCATGAACGCTCGATGTTCACAGGACGGCCTGGTTGCCCCGATTGCTGAATACTCGCACGCGGATGGTGACTGCTCGGTGACGGGCGGCTATGTGTATCGCGGCACGCAATCCCCCTCGCTGCAGGGTGCCTATCTCTTTGGCGATTTTTGTTCCGGCCGAGTCTGGATGATTCGCCGCGACGCCTCAGGCTCGTGGACCGCCGAGCTGCTCATTGACACGGACCATCAAATCAGCTCATTTGGCGAAGATGAGGCGGGCGAGGTGTATCTCCTAGCGCTCAGTGGTTCCATCTTTCGCGTCGTGGCACCATAGTGGCAAGACCGCGGGCCTGGCTCAACGGAGGGTCAGGTCCGCGGTGTTACCAGCCGCTGAACTAGCCCGTGCTCGGACCATCAGGCTGCGTGGGATCTGGCGCCCCGATGACCTCATCCACAGAGGGGCTCGCCGTGGTTGATCCACCGTCTGCTCCACCGTGAAAGATGAGCACTTCGGCATCTTCCCGGCGGAGATTCAGATGGATGCGCGTCGGCTCAGCATTCTTGATCGCATCCGCCGGAATGGATAGCAAACTTTCAGCGTGACCGTGGCGCACGATCAATGTGGCCGGCTCGGAGCCTTCAGCCTGCTTCACCGATTCAAGTGTTCCGATCTCAAGGTCCGTGCCGAGGACCAGGGCGCCTTTCTGGAGTATCTCGAGATCCGTTGAGTTTGCCTGTGCCATGATCATCCTCCTGGCACTCCATACACAAGAAGCGTGCCGAATCACTCCGGAAGCGCCCGCGGCCGTGCCTCTCGGTATATCCTCGTCTCAGAATCATGTGCTCCGTGTACGATTGATGAAGCCAGATCAGGAGGCGGAGTGTGGCTCTCGATACCACCCGCGCAGTGACACGACCTTTCACCGGTGACGAGTACCTCGAAAGTTTGCGCGATGGGCGCGAGATCTGGATTTACGGTGAGCGCGTCAAGGATGTCACCGCGCATCCCGCCTTCCGCAATTCAGCGCGGATGATCGCTCGGCTGTATGATGCGCTGCATGATCCTGCCCAGCGCGCTGTGCTCACCACGGAGACGGACACCGGCAGCGGCGGCTTTACGCACCCATTTTTCAAGGCGCCGCGTACGCGTGAAGATCTGGTGGCCTCACGGGATGCTATTGCCGCTTGGCAGCGTATCGGCTTTGGCTGGATGGGCCGAACGCCAGATTACAAGGCCTCGTTCATGGCCACGCTTGGTGGCATAGCGGACTTCTACGAGCCATATCAGGAAAACGCTCGTCGCTGGTATCGCATCGCCCAGGAGCAGATGCCCTTCATGAATCACGCGATTGTCCATCCGCCGGTTGATCGCAATCTTCCGCCGGATGAGGTCGCCGACGTCTACGTCCACGTGGAAAAAGAGACGGACGCCGGGCTGATTGTGAGCGGTGCCAAGGTGGTGGCCACCGGCTCTGCCTTGACCCATCTCAATTTCATCGCCCACCGTGGCATTCCGCTCAAGAAGAAGGAATTTGCGCTGGTCTTCCTGGCAGATATGGATTCGCCAGGGGTGAAACTGATTTGCCGCAACTCCTACGAGCTGCAGGCCGCGGTGATGGGCAGCCCATTTGACTACCCACTTTCCAGCCGGATGGACGAGAACGACGCCATCATGGTGTTCGATAAAGTGCTGGTCCCTTGGGAGAACGTGTTTGTCTATGGCGATCTAGAGAAGGCCAACTCGTTCTATCAGCACTCTGGCTTTCTGGGGCGATTTACGTTTCAGGCCATCACCCGGCTGGGGGTGAAGCTGGATTTTATTCTGGGCTTGCTGCTCAAGGCGGTAGAGGTCGCCGGGACGAGCGAATTTCGTGGTGTGCAGGCGCAAATTGGCGAGGTGGTGGTCTGGCGCAATATCTGCTGGGCAATCTCGGACGCGCAGATTCAAGCGGCCACACCCTGGGGCAACGGCTATGTATTACCGAATCAGGAGTACGGGGCCACGGTGCGCGTCTACGGGCCGGAGATCTATGCCAAGATCAAGCACATCGTCTATCAAGTGGTGGCCAGTGGATTGATCTACCAGAATTCACATGTGCAGGACTGGAGTGTTGAAGAGCTACGGCCGTATCTCGATAAGTACCTGCGCGGCAGCAACGGCATTGAGGCGGTGGAGCGCATCAAATTGATGCGGCTGCTCTGGGACGCTGTGGGCACGGAGTTTGGCGGTCGCCACGAGCTGTATGAGATGAACTACGCCGGCAGTCATGAGGACACGCGCCTGGCCGCGCTCCTGGGCGCCACGCAGACCGGGCGGGTGGCGGAGTTCAAGGCCTTCGCCGAGCAGTGCATGGCTGAGTACGATCTGGATGGGTGGACTGCGGCGGACTTGATCAACCCGACGGATGTGAACTACTTCACCTCGAGGCAGTAGCCGTAGCTTGGGGACCGAAGACTTGATACTGCCGGACTCTCGCCGACTTCCGGGCTGCTGAATGTGTGCAACGTCGCCGTGGCGAGTATCGAGAAGCTTGATACTGGCCGGTTAGCAAGATAATCATCTCATCGGAGATCTCACCAGATGCGAGGCGCCTTTCATGGGATAACCGTTAGCCAACGGCCCCCAATCAGACGATAGGCACGAAAGTCACTGTCGAGAGTGAAGATTCGATCTAGCCGGCGATCCTCGGCAACAACTACGAGCGATGCGTCTGCAAGAGACATCGGAATATCACGGTAGCTCTCCATGAGACTGCGCATTCGGCTCAGGGCTCGCTCATCGATGCCGGCAATTTCCAACCACGCATTCTCAACAAATTTCCAGAGTGCCTGTTGAGCCGGCCAGCCTCCGCGCCTATTTACCAGGTACATGGCCTCGGTGAACGCAGGCCATGTCGTGAGCATCGGCGGGCCCAGGCGTTGCAGCTCGGCAATGCAGCGGGCGTGTTCGCGCTCCCCATCATCGAGCATTGCAACAAGGGGCCCGGTGTCTGTCAGGATCAACGTTGTCTACGCCGTTTGAGCTCCAGATCCTCGAGCAGGGCGTCGGTGAACGCCTCCCCGGTGCGCTCGGCCTGCCCTCCTTCGCTATGGACTATTCCGATGTAGTCCTTGAGAAGCGTGTAGAGGTTGGTCTCAAGCCTCTTGTCGCAGTACTCCTTGATGGCCTCTCGTGCTGCTGCTGAAACGCTCACCCCATCGTGTTCGGCTACATCGATGAGACGCTGCTCAAGCTGGGGGTCTAGGCGAATGCTTCGTGGCATAATGCACCTCGAAGGCAATTGTATTACACGATTCAAGAATCGTAGTCCAATTGTTGTTGCATCTCAATTGGAGAAACAAGTTGCGCGGTGAAAGTCGGCCCGACCCTGAATCCATAGCTGGTGGCGTCCTGCGTTACCCGGCCGATCACCTCCGGCAGTTCATGGTGGATGTCATGGTTCATCTGGGCGCCAGCGAGCCTGATGCCCAGGCCACGGCCTGGGCTCTCAATCATGCCGACCTGCGCGGCGTGGACTCGCACGGAATCAATATGTTCACCCACAACCGCGCCTATGTCCCAGGGCTCAAAGACGGCACCGTGAACACCAACCCGAACCGCCGGATCGTTCGGGAGACGCCCAGCACGGCGCTGATGGACAACGATGGCGGCCTGGGTGCGGCGTCTGCAACGGAGGCTATGGAGCTGGCCATTGAGAAGGCGCGCCAGGTGGGCAGCGGATTTGTGGCGCTCCGCGATGGACGGCACTATGGCATGGCCGCGCACTATCCGATGATGGCGTTGCCCCATGACATGATCGGTATCAGCGTGTGCAACAGTCGTCCCTGGGTGGCGCCCACCTTTGGCGCCGCGCCCATGATTGGGACCAATCCAATCGCCGTGGCGGTGCCGGCCGGTGAAGAGCGGCCCTTTGTGCTGGACATGGCCACCAGTGTCGTGGCCTCGGGCAAGTTTCTTCTGGCCCGCCGCACCGGTAAGAAGGTACCGGTGGGTTGGAGCCAAGATGCGGACGGGCAGTATAGCGACGACCCGTTTGCTCCGGTTGAAGGCGGTTGGCTGTTGCCGCTAGGCGGCCGGCCGGAAACCAGCAGCTACAAGGGTTATGGACTGGGCGCATTTGTGGATGTCCTCTCAGGCATGCTCAGCGGCATGGGTTCATCCGTCATGCTCAATCAGGTGGAAGGCGTGGGCCAGTGGTTTGGCGCCTGGAGAATTGATGGCTTTGTGGATGCGGCCGAATTCAAAGCCATGACGGACCAGATGATCCGAGACCTGAAGGCTACGCCCCCACTGGATCCCGCTCGCCCAGTGCTCATTCCTGGCGAGATCGAATTCCGAAATACGGATGATCGGCGTGCTCAGGGCGTGCCGCTGCACGCGGTGCTCGTAAAGGATCTGGAAGCGTTGGCGGATGAGTGCGGCGTGCCGTTTCCGACACCTCTGGCATAGCAACCCGCATGAGGCCCACGGCGGTCCTCATGCGGGTTGCTCCCATCGGATCGTAAGGCTCAATATGCGTTGACATACTTCAAGTAGCGGAGGCCCTGGCTATGACCATTGCACTGGCGCACGGGGGCGTCACCATGTATGCATCCGACGCACCGTCGCGCGACTTAATGGTTGGGACGATGCAGGGCATTCAGTTTCTTCATCACGATGGGCGGGGCCACTGGTTTGACGATGGACGGGCGTTGGAAGGGCATCACGTCCACGCCTTTGTCTATGAGCCAAAGAGCGCCCAATGGTTTGTCGGAGTTTATAAGAAGGGTATTTTTGCTAGCCGCGATGATGGCCGGTCGTGGGAGCCACGGAACACGGGACTCACGGAAGAAAGTGTATTCAGCCTGGCGGCGGTGGAGCTCCCAGGCGGGGTCGTTCGACTCTATGCCGGAACGGAGCCGGCTCACCTGTTCTTCAGCGATGATCTGGGGAATCACTGGACAGAACTGCCGGATCTCCTGAGCGCGCCGTCTCGCCCCACCTGGCGTTTTGTGGCTGAGCCATTTGCCGCCCATCTCAAGCACATCAACGTTGCCCCTGGCGAGCCCGTCACGGTGTTTGCCAGCGTGGAAGTTGGTGGACTACATCGGAGCCGTGATGGCGGCCGAACGTTTCAAGAACTGACGGTCCCGCACCTGGATGTGCATCGTACGGTGATCGACCCGCGCAATCCTAATCACCTCTATATATCGGGTGGCGCAGGGTTATTCCAATCCATGGACAGCGGCGATACCTGGGAAGAAATTCTGCCGCGAGACAGCCACATAGGCTCGTATCCGGACCTCTTTGTGTATGCGCCCAGCAATCCGGACCTCATGTTCCATAGCTCATCACGCCATGGTCCGCGCTCCTGGATTGAGGAGCGACTACCGGCTGGTGGGCAGATCGCCAGGACCCGCGACGGCGGACAAACCTGGGAAGCGTGCATGCAAGGACTGCCCAGCGACCGCTTCCATGGCAGCATCGAGGCGATGAGTCTGGAAGAATGTGGTGAGACGATCTCGCTCTTTGTTGCTGATACAGATGGCTATGTGAGCTGGAGCGCGGACGGCGGTGACTCCTGGCAGATCATTGCCCAGACCGCGCCAGTCACCAAGTCCGTGCACGTGGAGATGATGCAGGGCGGTGGTCCCACTCCGCTCCGATTTGGCGATGGAACGACGCTGATAAACGGTGTACAGGTGTGACCCAACGCGCTGCCAGGAGGGTGTGCTTCGTGACCTGGAGCTCCTGATCACCGACCGTCGCCCTAGGCTCCGGCTCGGAGCCGGTGGTCATAGTCGCACCCGGTGAATGGGGGACTCCGGGGGAAGGAACCGCGCCCATACGGGATGCGGCTCTGTTTGATGAGAATGAAGAACCGGTGAGGGATGACAATGGCTGACACGCTCGCACAAAAGCTGGCTCGATTCGCGGCACATCTGCGCTATGAGGATATTCCACCAGCCGTGATTGATAAGGCCAAGGCCTGCCTGCTGCACAATCTAGGCGTGGGACTGGCCGGCCACGGCAGCTCCGCGGTTCAAGTGGCGAAGTCAGCCGTGCTGGTTCATGAATCGGCCGGGAAGGCGGGCGCTAGCATCCTGGTCACGGGTGAGCACGCCACGCCCGGCGCGGCGGCGTTCGTGAACAGCGCACTCATGCATGCCAAGCTCCAGGAGGATGCCTACCACACTGGGAGTCACCCCGGCGTGATGATTGTGCCGGCCGCACTGGCACTGGCTCAGACGCTGGGCTCGAGTGGTCGCGATCTCCTGACCGCGCTCGCTGCGGGATATGAAGTCGAGGCGGCGATCACTGCCGACTTCATTCCGAAGAGCAATGACCAGGGCTTCCGCTCCAGCCCCATTTATGGACCGTTTGGCGCGGCGGTCACTGCGGGTAAGCTGCTGGGTCTGGACGAAGTTCAGATGACCCATGCTCTTGGCTTTGCGGCCACGTTTGCGGCCGGCACCTTTGAGGGGGGCGATAGCACCGAGGTTATGGTCCTGCAGGTGTCTCAGGCACCGCGCAGCGGACTGCTGGCCGCGCAGCTTGCCGCTCAGGGCGCTCGCGCCTCGGACACATCGCTGGAAGGACCGATCGGTTTCTACTATGCCTTCACTGGGTCAAATGAGGGATTGGACCATCTGGCGGATCACCTGGGTCAGCGTTGGGAGATTATGGAGGTGACATTGAAGCGCTATCCCACCTCCATGTTTAATCAGCCCCCCGTCCAGATGATGCTGGATCTTACGCTTCGCCATGACCTTCAGCCGGGGCAGATCGAGTCGGTCCGCGTGGAGATGAACGATTTCGAGACCAGCTATCCGGGGGCAAAGTTTGCCAGCGCGTACGGTCGCCGCCGAGGGTTGGGCGCCACCGGCTTCGTTGTGGCCGCGGCGTGTGTCAATCGCGGGCTCGCATTACCGCCCGATCGCCCGGCAGGTTGGTCATCGCCCATTGAGGGGATAGATCGTCTCTCCACGCACTCCGCGTCGCAGTCTCTGGCCGAGCGAATCATCGTGATCGGCTCTCCTGAGATCGCGCCACTCAGTCCTCGCGTAACCGTCCGATTGGTGGATGGAACGACATACCAGGCCAATGCGACGGGCAATGAGTTTAAGTTGGATTTTGCCCAGGATGAGGGAATTGTGCGAGCTTTGACACCGGAGATTCTCGGAGGCGTTGATCAGGTCGACCGGCTCATCGGGGCGTGCCGCTCGATCGATTCCGCAGCGGGGGTTGACGAGCTGATGGCAGCCACGGTCACAAGGAGTAAGGCTTGATCTCGAACACGGGTCGGTCGCAAGGTCCAAGCTGCTGTACAGTGCTTCCTCCCGTGATACGATCCGGTTCCAACCAACGACTAAATTGGATCTCGGCCCCTGAATTCTGGAGATAGAACCATGCCCACGATTGACGCTGACGCCCACGTCGTTGAATCGGACCAGACTTGGGATTTTATGGATCCGGCGGATCAGAAGTACCGGCCCACCATAGTATCGGGCGATGACGGCGGCCAGTACTGGTTTGCCGACGGCAAGCGCCGACGGCCGGCGATCCAGGTTGCCACCGCGGACATCGGTCGGCGAGTGGTGACGGACTCATCAGCGGCTGGCGGCGAGAACGTGGCCGTTCGATTGCGGGATATGGATGAGCTGGGCATGGATCTCCAGGTGGTTCACTCCACTATCTTTATCGAGACGGTGGCTGATCATCCTGAAGCGGAGGTCGCCATCTGTCGCGGCTGGAATCGCTGGATGGCTGATATCTGGCGGCAAGGCCAGGGGCGTATTCGCTGGTCGTGCGCTCTGCCACTCTTGGACATGGATGCGGCATTAGATGAGCTTGATTTCGCCAAGGAGCACGGCGCTGTTGCAGTATTCCTGCGCAGCATTGAGGGCAAGCGCTTTTTGCACGATCCGTACTTCTTCCCGCTCTATGAGAAAGCCAGTCGGCTCAACGTGGCCATGGCCGTGCATGTGGGCACCGCTCAGGAGGAGCTCTGTGAGATCCTGGCCAACGGAGTGGGGCCCAGCCGCGGATTCTGGCGGTTCCGAACCATGATGGTGGGCGCCTTCCACGCGTTGGTGATGAGCGGAATCCTGAAGGATTTCCCTCAGCTTCGCTTCGGCTTTCTGGAGTCTGGGTCGCAGTGGCTACCCTTTGCAATTCGAGACATGATTCGGCGAGCCGAGGCCCAGGGCTTCACTATTGGACCCAACGTACTGCAGGACAATCGCATCTGGGTGACCTGCCAGACCGATGATGATTTACCGTACGTCCTCAAATACGCGGGTGAGGATCATCTCCTCATTGGCACGGATT
>JBJXFJ010000521.1:0-5821 GCA_046154735.1 Chloroflexota bacterium
TTCGGCCGAGGCCTTGGTCTGCATGCTGGCCGCGGCCACATGCTGCGCAGTGGTGGCCACTTGCTCCACTCCGGTGGAGAGCTGTTCACTGGTGGCGGAGACTTCACTGATGGAGCGAGCCTGATCCTGGGCGCCACGGGCGACCTGGTCGATGGCTTCCATGAGCTGTGAGACGGATTCATTGGAGCTTTGTGCGGAGGACGACTGGTCCTGCGCGCCGCTGGCGACCTGCGTAATGGCCGTGGTGACCTGTTGCACCGCTGAGCTCGTCTGGGACGTGGCGCTGCCGAGCTCCTGCGAGGTGGAGGCCACGGCGCTGGACGTCCGCTGGACCTGACCAACCATCTCAACGAGACTCGCGCGAGTGGTCTCATAACTCTGGATGGTAGCTTGAATCTTCGTGAGCATCATGTTGGTGAGCGCGGCCATCTGGCCAATCTCATCACCACCATAGTTCCTGATTGGCCGAGTATCCGACTTCACTTCAACGGTGAGATCTTTTTCAGCAATCGCCTTCAGCCCTTGCTCGAGAGATGTGGCGCAGTTATTGGTGACTGATGAAAGTACGGACTTCACGTCATTCACGCCGCTCACAATCTGGCGAGCCAGGTAGACCGCGATGCCGAATCCCAGCAGCACCGCGAGCGCTGTCAACGCGATCATCAAGATGCGCGATTGCTCGCCCGCGGCTTTGGACTCGGTGACAACGACGTTCGCGCGAGCGGATTTGAACTTCACTAGATCATCGACGGCGCTATTGACCGCGCCTAGTGCCTTGACATTTTGATCGCTAAACAACACCTGCTTGGATGCTTCGACATCGCCTTGGACCGCCAGTGACATGGCTCGTGTCCGAGTTGGCGTCCAGGCTTGATACGCTTGAGTCAACTCGCCCAGCTTGGCCTGGCCGGCCGGAAGGTACAGTAGTGAATTGAGCTGGTCCAGCCCAGTCTGGAATTCCTTCTCGGCTGCGTCAAAGCGGGCTTTGGACAAACTGAGCGCGTCCCCTTGAACGAGCAAGACCTGACGAAGCTCCCGCTGCATGGTGAAGAGCGCAACCTGCGATTTCAGCGCTGTTTCAATGGCTGCCAGCTCTTCATCGGCTAGACCGCGAATATCATCCGCGGCAGCATTGAGCCTCATGATCCCAAACGCGGCGGTGACCGCCAAGAGCAGCAGCACCGCTCCGAAGCCACCAAGCAGCTTCGCCTGAATCTGCATTCCTGATACTGACATTCCTTGATCCCTTCCGTCCAGATTTCTATGCAAGCGCTTTCGAGTTGCGTGGGCATCAAGCGCAATTTTTGAGTTGACCGCTGTCCGCAGATGTATAATCGGCCGACATGCGGCGAAATTAAGGTCATTCGGCCATGAAATTCTGGCCGAGTGACCATTCTCGTTGACGTCCGAGGTCACCTGGCCGCACTCATTGGAGTCGGGTAACTAGTACAGTTGGGCGGATGTTGCGCGGTGGAAAGGTGGGTGGTGTCGGGCATCTTGGCCGACAGTCGGTCTCAGCGCGCCGGAGACTGTCGGGCAAGGTGCCCGACAGTACCGCAGAACGCCCGAGCTACATTCGCCAGGTTGTACTAAGAGGCGCCGTCGGGCAAATTGTTAACTTCATCGTGAGTCAGAATGTGCGCGAGGTCGAGGAGCAGCACCAGCCGTTCATCGATTTTGGCCACCCCGCGTAGAAACGTCGCCTGGTCCGAGGCCACGAGCGTGGAGGGTGGCTCCACCATCTCCGCGGAGACGCGCAAGACCTCCGAGACGCCATCAACGACGAGGCCCACGGTGTGCTCGCCCAGCTCGGCCACCACGATCCGACTGCGCCCGGTGGGGTTGGATCGTTGCAGGGCAAATCGTTTGCGTAAATCCAGCACCGGGATGACCCGGCCCCGGAGGTTGGTGACTCCTTCCACGAAATCGGGGCCATTGGGAATGGTGGTGATGCGCTGCATGCGGATGATCTCCTGGACGCGGCCGATCTCTACGCCGTAGGCCTCATTAGCCAGCTCCAGGATGACCACCTGTTCTTCGGATGCGGCGACTACCGCTGTACTCATGGATTCCTCTCTCTCCTTGTCGGTGGTGTCTTCGCTCGCTTCCGTAGGCTTGATCATCGGTGCGGTCCGATTTCCTACGGCGTCCATGAACGATGCGGAATGGACCGGACCGATGAAGCTGCCCGTGTAGGACGGCCGGCGAATGGCCGCCCCACGCGGGTACCGCTCTCATAGTCAGGCGAGCACGGCGACCTTGGGGCGGGCTTGGGGGGAGGCGCCGGTCCAATCGTTAGCGCGGCGGCGGGCGATGATGGCGCCGCTGGCGCCCTGCTCCTCGAGGCGGAAGCGGGCAATGAGCTCGCGCAGGCTTTCGGCAGCCACGGCCAGCTCCTGAGCCTGCTGGCTCATCTGGTCCACCTGGGCGGCCATCTCCTCGGCGGAGGCGGAGACCTCCTCGGTGGCCGCGGAGTTCTCCTCGGCCACCGATGCAATGGAGGAGATGGCGCGGCTCACGCCCTCGGCGTTGGCGGCCATCTCCTCTGCGGAGGCGGTGGCTTGCTCGACCACGGCGGAGATGGACTCCATGGATGCGGAGACATCGCGGCCGCGGGCAGCCATCTCCTGGGAGGCGGCGGCAATGACGCCCACCTGATCCACGGTGGACTCCACGGCGCGGAGGATCTCGGCCAGGGCGCTGCCGGCCTGCTTGGCCTGGCTGGAGCCGGAGCGGACGCGCTCGGCGCCCTGGCTCATGGCGCCCACTGCTTCGCGGGTGCCGCGCTGGACTTCCTGGATGAGCTCGGCAATGGCCTTGGTCTCACGCTGGGAGCGCTCGGCGAGCTTGCGGACCTCATCGGCGACGACGGCAAAGCCCTTGCCATGCTCGCCTGCGCGAGCGGCTTCAATGGCGGCGTTGAGGGCCAGGAGATTGGTCTGCTCAGCGATATCGTCAATGGTCTCGACCACGGCGCCAATGCGCTCACCGAGGGTGCCGAGGTCTTCGACCTTACCGGCGGCCTGAGAGACGACATCCTGAATCTCGGCCATCCCATCGACGGTCTCCTGGACGGCCTGGGCGCCTTGCTGAGCGGCGGCGCGGGTCTGCTGGCTGGCCGCGGCGACGGACTGGGCATTGGTGGCGACTTGCTCAATGCCGGCGGAGAGCTGCTCGGCGGTGGTGGACGCCTCGGCAATGGAGCGGGCCTGATCCTGAGCGCCGCGGGCGACTTGATCAATGGCCTCGAGGAGCTGGGCGACACTGGAGCTGGTGTTCTGGGCGGCGCTGGACTGGTCCTGAGCACCGGCGGCTACCTGGTTGATGGCGGTGGTGACCTGCTGGACCGCCTGGCCCGTCTGGGCGCTGGCGGAGCCGAGATCCTGGGAGGTGCCGGCCAGGCCGGCGGCG
Organism: Chloroflexota bacterium; assembly: GCA_046154735.1. GTDB lineage: Bacteria > Chloroflexota > UBA6077 > UBA6077 > JACCZL01 > CAVXYC01. The sequence continues at coordinate 3,412 of JBJXFJ010000521.1, forward strand.
GACTTCTGGACTGCGCCCACGAGATCGCGGAGGTTATCGAGCATGGCGCAGAAGGCGAGGCTCAAGACATCCTTATCGGATTGGGGCTGAACGGAGCGAGAGAGATCGCCCTCGGCAATAGACTGAGCGACGGAGGCCATGGATTGCTGGTAGGCGATCATGTCCTGGAAGGCGAGGGCCATCTGGCCAACCTCATCGCGGGAGCGGGCTGAGACCTGGACGCTGAGATCGCCCTGGGCGAGGCTGCGAGCGGCCTTACCGACTTCGGTGACGCTGCTGGAGATGCTGCGCGCGAGCGTGATGGCGATGCCAAATCCCACGATCGTGGCGAATGCCATGAGCCCTATCAGCAGCACGCGGGACGACTCATATGTTGCAATGGCGTCAGCATCTACCTGCGCGGCGAGGCGGAGCTTACCATCCTCGAGGGTTTCCAAACCTTTGTCCACGCGATCGGCAATAGTTCGGACTCGGTTTGCTTCTACCCGTGCCTCAAGATCATTCCCGTCAAGTGCGAGTTTCAACACCGTCTGCCGCCCTGCTGTCAAGGCTTCAATATCATGCTCCACATCGGCAATGAGCTTATGCATCTCTTGGAGCACAACGAGCTTGTCAAACTTCTCCAGCTCGTCCACTGCATCCTTGAGGTATTTCATTGCTGAAGTGGCGTGCCTCTCCGCCTCGGCCCGGTCATCGGCCAGGATGGCGTTCTTTTCCGCTCGACCGCTAGCGATGATGTGCGCATTGGCATCAGCCACGTAGCTGAGGCCGATCGTGTGCTTATGATAGAGGTCGTCTATGGCGTCGCTCATCGATGACAATCGCGAGAGCGCCGTGAGGCCAATGGCCGCCATGAGCGTTAGGACCACTGCGAACGCGCCCAGCAGTTTTGTCTGCAAGCGCAAATTACTGAACCAACCCATCCCTAATCTCCTCTATGGTGCGCGTATCGAGAGAGCGAGTGAGACCGCACCTGAATGATGCCCATCCAGTTTCTGGACGGGGACACTCTATGTATCGGCGGAAGATGGTCGTTTGGTATGCCTTGTTTGGCCACCTGGCCATGTATTCGCTAACCGGTGATGGAATGATTCTTCCCTGGCCACCGAATCTCAATCCCTACGGGATAGAACCCTGGAAAGGGCCAGTCGTCACATCCTGCTCGTGTGACCCGCCGGAACTGGGGGCTCGCGGCCGGCCCGGCCTTATAGTCAGACGGACGCGGCTAGCCTGGCCATCTGGCCACCGACTGTCCGATTCTCTCGATCGGTGCCCCGTTACTCCTAGAAAACTCGGTGAAGGCGGCCAATGAGTCAGGCGACTCCTTTCACGAATGATCGACGGTTAGCGGGGCTTCAAGTGCTTGTCGCAGCTGATCAACCCACAGCACGCAATCAGCTTTCATCATGTCTGCAGGCTCTCGGAATCACGGTAACTGAGGCGAGTAGTGGTGCGCCGATGCTTACTGCTCTCGGAGCCGCCTCAGTACTGTGAGCGTGACATAGCTGCCGTCTGCGCAGTGGTACATCTGGTGATGTGAAGGTTGTGGCCTTCCCTGCGTGTCATCACGAGATTGGTGATGGCGGAAAGTGGGAGGGACTACTGCACCCAGTTGGCACTCGGTGAAGAGACGGCATGTGGTGTACCCTAGTGCAGTGAAGTCCCCCTCGTCGTCGGGCGCTCGAACACACGCCGGACCACTGTTGCTGGCCTTCTGTATTGGCGTGGGCATCATGTGCATTCGCGCTGGCTTCGCGGTGATGTACCCGGCGTTTGCGGCGGATCTTCAACTCACCACGACGGAGGCTACCGGCGCGTACGCGATGAGCATGCCGATTTACGCGGTGGCAGTGATCGGCGCGGGCGTGCTGCTGGACCGCATTGGCATCCGCGCCACCATGCTCATCAGCCTGCTCGTCCTCACGCTCGGGCTGGTGCTGGCCGGCCTGGCCCAGGATCTGGTGCAACTCTATCTTGCCTGGGGTGTGCTGATTGGCGTTGGCATGAGCGGCGCCGGTTACGTGGCAAATCTGAAGATGTTGGCTGTGGCCGCCCCTCAGCACATTGGCCTGGGTCTGGGAGTGCTTTCAGCTGGCCAGGGCATTGGTGCGTTGCTGGTGAGCCCGGCAATTCAGCTCATGATTGAGGTGGGTGGCTGGCGGTTTGCCCAGGTAGGGCTGGGGCTGTTCATCGGAGTGCTGCTCATCCCTCTGGTGCTCATTGCCGCGCCGGGACGCGAGCCGCGTGATCATCAGGACGAGACCGGCGGAGACAGTATGCTCAGCGCGGTGCGCAATCAGCCGGTGGCGTTTGCATGGGCATTTCTGGCGCTGGCTGCCATGGGGTTTACGCTGCTGCTGCCCACGCATCAGGTGGCCTATCTGACTTCTGTTGGGGCTCCGGCCATTAT
>JBJXFJ010000528.1:0-2629 GCA_046154735.1 Chloroflexota bacterium
AATCCGGTGTTGGCTGCCGCGGCCATGGCGATGAGCAGTGTGAGCGTGGTGACCAACGCCTTACGCTTGCGCGGATTTCACCGACCTCAATCAACGGAGGAGATTGTGCACCCGCCCATGCGCGAGCGTCTTGGTGAATATGCGTATCTGGCAGCTATTGCGTTAGTGGCGCTCGCGGTTGGCGTTGCGGCCCTGGTGTTTTCTCGCCACAGCGTGTTTGCGCAGGGTGCGGACCAGAGAGTCGTAGGGGGCGCAACGGCTGTCTGGAGCATGGATCCTGCTCCGCCGCTGACCGCGGGTGAGTTGACGAAGTTGACGTTTAGACTCACCGATCCGTCGACAGCCGCGCCGGTCACAGATCTCGTGGTGAGTCATGATATGCTCGTACACGCGATCGTCGTTGACGACGACTTGCGCAACTTCCAGCATCTGCACGCCACGCCCACCGATGAGCCCGGAGCTTTCGTTTTGGATGTGAGCTTCCCCCGGGACGGACCGTTTGTCATTTACACCGAGACACAGCGTGCCGATGGGAGCGTGGTGACCGGACGCCAGAATGTTACCGTGGGCACGGTGAACACGCCCCAAATTGCGCTGGAGCGCGACCTGTCGGAAAAAATCTTTGGGCTAACGCGGCTCTACCTGGTGGATACCGATGGCTTGACAGCCGGCAAGGAAGCGCGTCTCCGTCTCACGGCCAATGATTCACGTACCGGCGTTCCGCGCGTGGACTTGAAGCCGTATCTGGGGGCTGCCGCTCACGTTGTGGTGATCGGCGATCAGCATCAGTCCTTCGCGCATCTTCACGGTCAGTTGCCGCGGGCCGCCAATGTCCACGGAGATGGCCACGGAGCAAGTACACTGCCGAATCAGTTTGGCCCAAATATCGTGTTCGATTACACCTTTCCAACTACGGGACTCTATAAGATCTGGGTGGAAACGCGGGACGTCAACGCGCGGCTCATGACCGCGAGCTACGTTGTCTTCGTTCAGTAAGCCATCGTCAAGGAGTGTTTGGATCATGGAGAAAACGACCCTCGAAGTACCTGACATTTCGTGTGAGCACTGTGAACATGCAATCACTCAGGCCCTCACGCCCATTGAGGGCGTGCAGCTTGTCCAGGTGGATATCCCGGCGAAGAGCGTGACCGTGACATATGACGCGGCCTCGGTCTCAGTGGACACGTTCAAGGCCATCCTGGCAGAAGAGGATTACCCGGTCGCCGGGGTTGCTTGAGCGAGCCCCGGCGGTGAGTGAGTCCGTTTGTTCTGGCGGGATCGCGGGAATTGGTCAGCTCCCGATGCTGGATCTGCCCGCGGTCTCCGGAGATCGGCTGCGGAGCTGGGACTTCCGCAGCCGCAGTCACCTTGTGCTGCTGTTGCTCTCAGGAGCTGACTCCGGTCTGCAGATGCTGGCTGCTCAGCGCCACTTGGCGTCGATTCGGGCGGAAAATGCCGAGCTTGTCATTGTGTCAGCGCATGCTCCAGAGCCACACCTGCACGGACCAGTTCCCTCGAATCGAATTGCCGTGGACCCTGAACTAGCAGCATATCGCGCGCTCGGGGCGATGTCAGGACTCCTACTGGTTGCAAACAAAAACGGAACGATCTTTTGGCGACAGGACCTGGGCCTGGCGCTGCCTGATTTTAAGGAAGCGCTGAGCTGGTTGGCCTATATGAACATCATCGAGCCAGAATGCGGTTGCTGCGTGCCCGCCTGGCCCGTGGAATGAATGATCTCGATAGGGATGTTCACCGCAGAGACGCGGAGACGCAGAGAGAGCAAAGAATTAACTCTGCGACTCTGCGGTGAACATCCTTCGAGACGCGAACAGTGACGCCAAACCTTGTGTCAGGGACGACAAGACTTGCCCAACGGCGCCAGGGCCTCTACCGACAGGAGGCACGCGCCCAAAATCTCACTGAGGTGCCTCGGCCGAGTTGAGCTCAGCCGAGGCGATTCCGGAGCTCTGCAACGATGGCTTCGGTTGTAGCGAGGGTGAGCTCGTCGCCCGCGGAGATTGGCTCAATGACGCTCACGCCCCACTCGCGCAGCGTCTGAATGGAGATCCGCGTGCGCGGGTGCGCGTAAAGTGAGGGATTCACCGAGAGTGCCAGAACAATGGGCTGACCCCGCCCAATGAGATCAGCCAGTACGGAGAGTGCAAGGGAGTCAGCGATTCCCTGGGCGATCTTGTTCAGGCTATTGAAGCTGCACGGCGCCACGAGCGCGGGGCCATCCGCGGGGCGGGGCAGGATCAGGGAATCAAAGTATGATTCGACATAATGATGGCCTGGCTCCAGCACCAGCATGCGCGGGCTGATGACCCGTGTGGCGCCGGGTGTGAGCAGCGTGATCAGATCCGAAGCGAGAGGTTGGAGCGCTCGGATAATCTCGGGCGCGCGATAAGCCGTGGTTGTCCCGGCAATGATGTGATACATGCGCGACATCAGAAGATAATCCTAACGGTCTGTGATTGCCCGCGGAATCCACAGAGCATCCGAGATACCGGCTGCTGAACTAGTGGGTCACTTGACACGCGTATCGCCATTGGGCCGTCCGGAGCGCGGGCGTCTCGCCCGTCCCGATCAGCATGCGGGGTGATCCGGTCGGGACGGGCGAGACGCC
>JBJXFJ010000543.1:0-5126 GCA_046154735.1 Chloroflexota bacterium
TTGGCCTGCGGCGTTCAACACTCGGTGAGTATCTCGCCGGCCTAGCCCGGACTACTCACCGGTCGTGAGCCATAAGTACTCTCGTGTCTTCGTAGGTGGTCCGCGGTGGTTCTTGCATTCGGATGCACGAAAACAGAACGTGCGTTTCAATCACGAACACCTCCGGTAGCGCGGTGGCCTTGGGCCCCGCGCCCCGAGATTTCCCATAACTCTGACGGCGGCGCGCATCTGGTGCACCCTCGGGCGCGGGGCACAAGACCAACGCGCTCCCGGGGGACGCCGCGTGCTCGGCCGAGGTCTCGGTTCGGAAGTCCGTGCGCAGGGGTGGATTTCTGGGCCGGCGATAGGTGCTGGAGCGCAGTGACGAAACGCGCCATGCTGCCCCCCAAGCTCCGGTGAATAATCCAGGCTAGGGTAGGGCTTGATGGTGAGTTGGTACCCTCATTCATTGACGAGCTGCTTGTGCCGTCACGTCAGAGCCTCGCGACACGATTCAATCCCAAGCAGGATTCAGGCGAGGGGTGAGCGGATGCAGACCCCGGGGCATGCCGCGGTGATCCTGTTTGCCCCCTGCTCCCAGCGTGTCAGCATCAAAGATCAGCTTGGCGGCTCGGCTCGGCACCCACTCGATATGGACGCGCTGTTGAACGAACACCCGGCCGCGTTCATCCGGGCATTCGAGTCAATTTCCAAGTCAGGCTTCGTCCTGCAGCCAAGCGCCACCGACATCGAGGAATCACATCCAAACGGCCAACACGTGCACAATGAAGAGCGCCGTGCTCCCCGGGCAGACTGCACTAAATTATGAACGGGGTGAATGGGACTGAACTTGACCGATGATGGCTAAGACGCTCCTTGGGGAAGAGCGGATGAATGGGACCATCACAGACGTGAAGTGAACCAAGATCAAGATCAGCGGTTGTCCCCCAGGGTTGTGACTGATCGCCAAGTGGAGTTTGGGAGATCTTTGCGCAGGAGGTACATTGAGTGCGGCCCAGGATAGTCGTCAAGCTCCGCGAAGACCTGAAATCCGAGCTTCTCGTAGAAGCCCCGTGCCTGATAGCTCATGGTATCCAGCCGTATGTGGCGGCAGCCTCGGGCAGCAGCCTCCTGCTCCGCGACATCCATGATGCGCCGACCCCAACCTTGACCCCGCAGCTCATCTGTGACCCACAGATACCGCACACTGAGCCAACCAGACCAGGTGCCACCCTCGAGCCCAGCCACAATTGCGCCCTCTTGGTCGCGAAGAAAGACGGCCAGGTCTCGACCTGGATTGGGCCCTGTGATGGGCCAACCGTGTGCGTCGAGCCCCTGGAGGAGGCGCTGCACGTCCGCACGTTCTGGCTCCTCCTCAATGGTCAGGTCGTAGCGGTCTTCTGGGGCCACTTTCTGATTCCTCCGAATGAGACTTGAATACGTTTCGCGGCAAAGTACGGCTAATTGAGTCGCACGGATTCGATCCGATGTTCTTTTCAAAGTCGAGTTGTTGGTGGGACGGAGTAACACGGGGCGTTGTGCGCTGTGCCTGGAGACTCCGGACCCGTGGTACCCTGCTGACGGGTCCGGGACGGACAATGAAAGGACCCTGAGCCGAACCCCGCGACCGTGCACTTGACACGCATGCTCGATCGTTTTCACGATCGCTCCACTCCGATGAGTGACACGAGCTGCTTGGGTGCTACCACGCAATAGCTCTCAGTTAAGTGCTCGGCAACGTGGTCCCAGCACGTGATGTCGCTGAGCCTCATTCCAACGATATTGGGAAACCATCGAGGGAAGAAGAACGGCTGCCCAGTCTCTCGGAGCGCATCCAGCAGGGGTGGAGGTGCTCGAAATGTCAGGACCGTGCCATCGAAGCCCGCGGCTTGCGCATAGGCGGCCGGCCAGCCTGATTCGATCACGAGCACGTGAGCAAAGTTTTTCTTCCGAACGCACCAGCGCGTCCCCACCCATGCCAGCTCCTCGTAGGCTTCCGGGAGATTCAGGCAGATTGATCTCAGCCTGGCCAGAATGTCTAATGGAATGTCCACGGGCCCAGCCTTCTCTACTCTTGGGTACATTCTGAACTACCGCGCTGGTTGGCGTCCTCTGCCAGTGGGCAGCAGCGCCGCTCATTCACGATCGATCGTCCCCAGCATACCCTCCAAGCTGCAAACTCTACCGCGGTTTGCCACACAGATTAGGGCAGACTTTACGGCCCACAAGCCGGCATGATGGTGGCATAATGCCGAACTATCGCGCAGAAGGAGTCAATGATGATTATCGACGCGCACCAGCACCTGGTTGGTGGGAACGAGCTGGGGCAGTATCAGGCGCACTTGATCAACGGCCGGGGCTTTCACGGCCGGGGCCATACGGGGATCACGGCTGAGAAGGTTGCTGGATGGAAGCACGGGAGTAAGACGCACATCCAGCTCCTGGACGAAGTGGGCACGGACATGGCGTTCCTTTCTCCTCGGCCCTTCACGCTCATGCACTCGGAGAAGCCGGACAAGATCGTTCACTGGTTTGTTCAGGCCAACAATGACGCGATCAGCATGGCGTGTAAGAACGAGCCCAAGCGCTTCCGAGGCGTTGCCGGCCTGCCCCAGTGCGATGGTGCACCGGTAACCGATACGTTTGAGGAGATCGATCGCTGTATCAACGATCTCGGGTTCGTGGGTATCATGATCAACCCGGATCCCAGCGAGGGCCAGCACACCACTCCCACCATGGGAGATAAGTACTGGTACCCGCTCTACGAGAAGATGGAGAAGGAAGACATCCCCGCGCTGATCCACCCCGCAAGCTGCAAAGATCTCCGCGAGTCGTTCCATAATCACTTCATCACCGAGGAGAGCATCCAGATCCTCGCACTCGCAGCCTCCACGGTGTTTGATGATTTCCCCAATCTCAAGATCATCATCAGCCACGGCGGCGGATCCATCCCCTACCAGGTGGGGCGCTGGCGGGCCCGCATGCGCGGCAAGAACGGCGAAGAGACGTTCGATCAGCACATCAAGAAGCTATATTACGATACGTGCCTGTACAACGTGGAGTCACTGGAGCTGCTGTTCAAGATCATCGGGACGGATCGCTGCCTGTTTGGCACGGAGCGCCCGGGCGCCGGCTCCGCGGATAACCCGCGCACCGGTGAGTGGTATGACAACACCAAGCCGCTCATTGACAGCATCGACTTCCTCTCTCCCGAAGACCGAACGGCGCTGTACGAAGGCAATGCTCGGAGCGTGTACGGAAAACGGTTCAAGTAGCGCAGCTCAGGCCCTGGCGGCACGACGCGGTTCAGCAGCATTCTGTCTGGCTGAATCGTGTCGCCAGACGCTGCCGGGCGCCGATTGTTGTTCGGAGCTCTGACCGTCGCCGCGGGCTCTAAGCGTGCCCCCGAAGGCCTTCCTCCCTTGTGGCCCTCGTTCAGGCCGAGAGACCGCTGCCAGTGGCGAAGGGCTCTTCATTTACTTCGATGTCAACCTTCAGGGGTCTCGGCGGGCGTCCCCGACATCCCAGCGGCCAGGCGTTACCTCAGCTCGTTGAGGCTTTACTGCGGTGAATCTGGACGCAGAGCGTTTTCGGGACATCACTGGCGAGCTAGCCAGAATACTCGCCGCGATCCCAACGACGAGCGCAGACGTCCTCCAAGGAGCCTCGAGGATTCTTGCCCTGCACCAGCTGCACGACGCCCGGGAATACTTGGGCCTGGCGCATGGCTGGCGGTACGATCCAGGTAAGACAATGCTAGGGGCGCTTCTCATGCGTGCGCTCCAGGTTCCGCGGTAGGCGACTCCCGCGTGCCGTGCCTGCGGGATCAGTAGCTCTAGCTACTTCACCGCGTACATGGAGCTCAAGGGCAAGCTACTCTACTGTTGAACGCAAGATCGACTACGCCCACGGCTTGATGGCCAGCCGGTGAAAGAGAGAGGACAACATGATTGGGAAGCAACAGCTCGGTGGATTGCTCACAGGGTTCGCCCTGCTCATGGCCGCCTGCAGCCCACCCCTCGCCGCCACACCCACGGCTGCGCCCACCGTGCCAGCGAAGCCCACCACCGCGGCAGCCCCCGCCGGGGGCGAGACGGCTAAGCCCGCCGCGACAACGGCCGCGGCCGCACCGGTGCCGAAGACTGCTGCCAGCCCGGCTGATGAGGAAATCGCAAAGATCAGGGCTCAGTACTTCGAAGCGGCTAAGTCAGAGGGGAAGCTGGTGATTTATGGCGTGGGACCACCGGAGCTATTCAACCCTGTAAAGGCGGCATTTGAGCAAGACTTTCCCGGTATCAGCCTGGAGGGCGTGGACCAGCGCGGTCGCGAGACGCGCGAGAAGATCCTGGCTGAACAGCAATCTCGTAACTTTGTGGTTGACGTGGCCATCTCCGGCCCCGATACGCAGGCCTCGCTCATTGAAGCCAAGGTGACCGAGGACTTCGGGTCACAATTCGTGGACAAGGTTGTCCCGGACCTGAGGCCGCAATACGCGTCTTCTAACCCGCGCACAGTGAACATTTACAGCATGGCCGTGAATACCAACCTGGTGCCCGCCGGCCAGGAGCCAAAGAACTGGAACGACGCTCTTGACCCCAGCTGGCAGGGCAAGCTGGCAATGGATGACCCGCGCGGTTCCGGCCCTGGTGGAACCATTCTTTCTGGCGTGGAGCAGGTGCTGGGCCAGGAGTGGAGCGCCAAGCTGGCTCCCCAGAAGGTCTTCTTCGCCACCCAATCTGGCCCGCTGTGGGCGGGCATGGTCCGCGGAGAGTACGCCATCTTCCTCTCAGCCCAACATACGGACGTGATTGTCCAAAAGAAGTCAGGCGCGCCAATCAAGCAGGTCCGGCCGGTTGAGGGCATTGGCCTCACGCCAATCGCCCAGTCACTCATTAAGGGGGCGCCGCACCCCAACGCGGGAAAACTGTGGATTGACTGGAGCTTGTCCGAGAAAGGCCAGCAGGTGTTGGGTGACCTGGGCTATGGCCCGGTGCGCCAGGGCATCACTCCAAAGATTGATGAAGCGAACCTCGGCAGCACCAAGATCCTGCCGCGCGATGACGATGTGGCTGGCTTCCAATCGCTGGAGGAGCGTACCAAGCGCTGGTCGCAATTGTTCTTCAACTAGTGGGTCACTTGACACGAGT
>JBJXFJ010000547.1:0-3535 GCA_046154735.1 Chloroflexota bacterium
CTCCATGGGACGTGGCGTTCCAGGGACAGTATGGCGGCCAGGACCTCCCGTTCTCCATCAACGGCGCGAGCCTTGCAAAATCCGGTTCGGTTCGTTCGGTGGTTGCCATCGAATTGGTTCCTTTGTGATGAAGTGTTGTTGTGGTCGCCGGGAGAAAAACTCAGTATGGAATCGGTTCTCTACGTCGCGCGGCCTCGCCTGCGCACAGTGCGCGAAATACCGGTGGTGGCTTGCGGGCGAGTATGTTCAGAATCGGAGTATCAAAATCGTCCAGTTCCGAGCCCAGCGCGTCGCGATACAGAGTCGCGGGCGCCCGGTTGTAGTGCGTCATGGTCATTACGCGATCGACCGAACGGTGCGAACCCACTGCGCGCCATGATGGTCGCGGCCGACAGCATGCGCCCCGCTCGCATGGTGCGCCATCTCATGAATAACCGCACCAAGGATGTGAGAGGGCGAGCACTGTCCTGAATGCTTTTGAAAAATCGCACAATAGCCTGGACCACGCCACTGCCCGGTGTGCTCAAGATAGCCCAGAGGCAATCCATCCCAAGCAGCTACCGATTGCTGCGTTCGGTGTGACCCGGCTTCGCCACTCGCCGCGCTCGAGTGTCTGCCATCCCGATTCAATGACCAAAGCCCGGACTGGGTAGGAAAGCAGCCGTTGCACTTCACGCTCGAACCGCTCGCGCTCCTGGCCGACGCCACCACTCGGCAAGATCGAGCGATGACGAGATGATCGAGACGGCCCGGGCCCAGTCGGCTAGGCTGACGCCATTGGGAGGGGGTGGCGGCTCGTGACGGTCCGCCGATTTCGCGATAGACTCTTCAATGTGATTTTCTCTGCCCCGATTATGTAGCCAGTGCCTACGGCAATCATCTTCTGAATAAGCGTGACGAGTCCCTGCCTGCGATATCGCCGCCCTGGCTCTGTGCTCTTGTAGCCTCCCGAATGGCTGCGGCGTTAGAATGACGGGCATGAAATTCCGCCCACGCTTCTCCGTCCGAACTCTGGCGATCCTCGTCACGCTCGTTTGCGTGTACTTCGGAACGTGGGAGGCGACAAGGAAATTTGGGGTGACGACGAGCCGTGAAGCCCGATCATTCACGGATGCAAGAGGGTCTGACTTCCTTATGTGTGGTCCCGCAATCGAGTCTTCGCCGATGCCATTTCTCATCCGACGTGATAGTGACTTTTCCCCAAGTCTTAGACCGTTTATCAAACCGACCTACTATCTGTGGCTATTCGGTCCCAGGTACAAAGTGTACGACGATCCGCGATGGAGAGAACTTAAGACTTTACGAATCGATGGCTGACCACTGGGTGACCCCTGGGGCAACTCTGGGCGGTGACTGGGCGGTGACTGGGAAGTAAAACTGTGGGCAACTTTGCCACAGGTTACGCGGAGTCCAGGCAACGAACGTCAAGAAACGAAAAAGCCCCGCCGCGTGACTGACGGGGCTTCTACGGCTGGCAATTTCATGCGCCCTTGTCGTGATTGCGAGCGAATCGACCTTGCTTCCGTAATGCTTTTTCGTGGTCTGACCAGGATCCTTGGATACCAACGCACGCCGCGGTGATTTCCTTGGGCGTTGGCATCGCGTGTTTAGGACGTGCCAGGATAACTGAAGGCGCCGTGACAACCGCCATTGCCGGCGGCTCGTATCCCTGCGGAGCAATCCCTCGTAAGACCTCTCTGACATTCTCCAGGTAATCCAACGAGCTTCTCACCCGTCCAATCTCACAGGTTCGATCGCACGCCTTGAGCAGTTTGCGGAGCGTCTGACTGACCCTCTCGATCAGTGACAGCGCCGCCGATATCGCGCGGATCGTGGTCAAGTGACGTGGCGATCGGCGCCACGAACCGCAGAATGTAGGGCGAAGAGCAGCCAGTAAAAGTCAGAAACAGGATAGCAAAATCGGCCTTCGGGGGGTCGCGGGGTTGCGTCGGGGTAGCGGGGGATTAAAATTTAAAATTCCTATCAGTCCCTCAAGCAGCATCGCGTACCTCGAAGGTGCGAGTTTCGCCCCACCACTCACTAGTTAGTTATTGGAGGTTCCATGCTTCGCAAGATCAGCAGTCTGTTTGCCGGCGTTGTTTTTGTCGTCGCTGCGGCTTCGGCTCAGGCGGCGATTTTCACCCAAGGGCACGGATTCGGAGAGTTTGGTAGCAGTTTCTCCGAGTGCTATTCGGCGTCGACCACTTCCGCCTTCGCGACCGGGCTGGCGTTTGATGCCTCTCCGGGTGCTGGTGCTGGTTGTGTCGGCTACTTCGACGTTCTCATTGACACCACGGCCAAGACCATCACCCTGCGCGGGGACGAGCACGGCAATTACGAGGGCGGCTACCTGGAGATCACGGGGATCACGGAAGAGGTGATCACCAGCCTGACGACCGTGACCTCCAACGGCCTTTTCGACCCCAACTTTTACCCTATCGGTTCCGGAACTGACGGCCTGCCGGCTCCGCAGTTGAGCTTCACTGGTGACTCGATCCGCATCCAGTTTTCGACCTTCGGTGGTTCGCCGTCGCAGTTCACCTACGACGGTGATGGCGGGACGGCGGTCTTCTCGTACAACTCCAGCAGTGTGCCGGAACCGGGTGGTCTGTTGCTGTTCGCCACTGCAATGGGCTTGGTAGCCCTGCGCAAGCGCCGTTTCCGGGCGGACTCCTGAGAAATATTTGGCTTCACGGTCAGCCGCCGGACCGACTGCCGATCGTGCATTCTGAGCGATCGTAGCGAAGATTTTTCATGCGGCTTGGTCGCGAGATCGGCGGATTTTAATTGAGGGCAAATTTGCCCTCTCTTTTTCCGTGGTCTTGCCAGAAGCGCGTGAACCTCGAATATCTCGTAGCTGGCCGTCTCGATGGCGAACACGTCACCAGCCCTGCCGCGAATCGTGGCGGAGTCATGCACGAACGTGACGTAATGGTCGGTCTCAAGACGCTGAATCATCTGCATCCTTCCTTGCTTTAAGAATCCTGCCACTGAATCGCCCAAATAAGGAGAACTGGCAAAGCGTGGCGGGGGCGGACGGTCGCACCGTTCGCGGTCTCGCCGGAGCTTCGTGAAGACCGCGCCGCCAAGTGAGTCATTCCGCAATCACTACCTCGAGCCCGCAGCTATCGCGCGGGACAGCTCCAACTGTCCGGCTTGCAGCTCGGAGCGCAGATACGCATCGCCCGGCTGAGACTCCAAACGCTCCGAGAAAGCGAGGCAACGAGCCTCTGCCCAATTGCGGGCAGACTGAGCAACACGCATCGCGGTGAGCAAATCAGGCTTGCCAAGGGCGATCAATTCCGAAGCCAGCGAGGGTCTCGTGATCTTGCAGTGGCACGTGCCGGTGCAGCCTCGAATAGTTTGCCGTTTACGATTGCTGCCGCCCTTCAGCCGAAGACTGCGTCGATTCGTCAAGCAATCGCGCGCACTCTATTGATCCGCTGGTCGACAACCGTCAAATCGTGATCGATGAGCAGAATGAACCTGTTCACCCTGAACCGAACCGGGCTGAATCGAACCAGAAGGACGGAAC
>JBJXFJ010000406.1:0-7668 GCA_046154735.1 Chloroflexota bacterium
CGATGCCGGGAAGACATAAGTGCGCGCGAAGTCTTCCCATTCTTGGGTGTTTTGGGCATTCTGAGTCCAACGGCACATTGGGCTTCGCTTTGCAGTCATAGGTTTTGACCGCTAATGCTGGCGCCGACTGGGGCAGTCTGCTAAAGACGAGTGCCGCCCGCGGAGACCCGGATTCGAAGACGCGGTGTGAGCGAGTCCCCCGCGGCGCATGAGGATTGGGAGTGGCCCTGTGGAGTCGGGTTTCTCGCCCGGCTCCACTCTGGATTGCGGGTGGCTATGACACCGCTTTCGACTCCGCGATCCAAGCCGAGCGCGTCCGCGGAACCAATAGCGGTGTCGCAGCCAGCCACAATGCACAGCTCAACTGGGTCATCGGAGATGACGCAACACCGAGGCTCTCACGCCGAGCTGGACTGGCGCCTGTAGCGAGGACGAGCCGCATCGACGTCAACTATCCCGGCAGTGTGTAGCGAAGGCTGCGGCCCCGTGGTGTTCTCGCTGCTCATGGCGCGTTCTGAGGCGACGAGCAATTCAGAAATCTAGCAGGTGCGGATGCTCAACTACCGAGATGCTTGCGCAAGTAGTCCACGGCGGCGGCCGCTGAATCCACATGGATCAGGCAAGTAAGATCGCCCTCGCGAAGTAGGATGTGATCACGGAGGCCATTGATGGCCTGACGCCACGAGTCTCCTACCAGGATGATGGGCTTGTCATGCTCCCGCGTCTGAGCGAGATTCCAGACCAGCACGAGCTCAAGCAGCGTCCCTATCCCTCCGGGAAGCACAATGTAGGCTTCACCGAGCGCCACAAGACGTTTCAGGCGATCAAGCAGACCCTCAGTTCGTACCACGTCATCGATGTAGGCATTAGGACGGGCTCCATCAATTGACTCCACCAGCACGCCAAGGCTGCGCCCGCCGGTTTCACGGATGCCCTTTGCAACCGCCTCCATTGTGCCGTCTGAGCCGCCATTGCATACGGAAAAGCCCGCATCACCCAGCAATTGTCCCAACTCATAGCCCAGTTGATACTCGGCACTGTCAGGACCAACACGTGAAGCACCAAATACGGTGATCGTGCGCCGAGTCTGCCCACTCATGGCCGAAACGTCCTTAAGTCTGGGGTTTGTGCGACTGCTAGGACCGCCAGGAGTCTGCAGCAGACCCCTGAATGAATCGGGGTTAGGCTCCGGCAGTTCCCGCTACCCAGTTCCACAGCCAGCCGCGCGCCCGCTTCTCTACCTCAAGCGACAGTACGCGGTAGGAGTCTGACACAAAACTTCTGGGGGCGGTACTGAGGATCGGCCGATGCTGCTCCGCGGCGGCGCCAATGCGAGCGCTGGAAGCGATCATCGTTGAGAACAAGGGCAGGCGGGCCTGCTCCAGGTGCTCCAGAGCCCGTCTCTGGATGCCGTACTCCAGTCTCACATTTGAGATCAGGACACCCAGCAAGCGGAGGCGCGGATTCTGATCGTCCTGTAACCGACGAATTGCGCTGAGCATATGGTGGAGTCCGTCTACCGCCAGCGGTTCCGGAGGGCCCACTGGCACGATCACACCATCCGCGCCGAGCAATGCTGCTTGAGTCAGGGCATCAAACGATGCTGGACAGTCAAGCAGAATCCAATCATAGTCAGGAAGCATTGGTGTCAGGCGGCTCTGGAGCTGCCGTGCATCGGTCGGTCGGTTGAGAGGATCCCATCGCTCGCGGATACGACTGAGCTCCTGATTTGCAGGGACGATGTCCAGCCCCGGCCAGCCTGACGGACGCACAGGATTGAGATCCGCCGCCTCCAGCCATTCCTGTACAAATGGCCCCCACCGGCGCCCATCCGGCCCCAGCAGCCAGTACGTTGCGTGCGCTTGGGGATCCAGATCGACGATGAGGACTCGCTTGCCCCGCTCAGCGAGCGCCGCTCCAAGGTTTACGACTGTGGTGGTTTTCGCGCTACCACCTTTTTGCGTTGCCACCGCGAGAATCATGATGCTCCATAACGAGTTCCAGGTCGAGGCGTGTGTGTAGCCCATCATCACTCCAGGGCGAAGCATTTGTAGGTTGCTTCAATACGCCCGCGAAGAGTGCAGTCAGATGATCCATAGATATTGTCGGGGTAAATCTCGGCACAAACAGTCTCGCCAACGCCACAAAACGCGTCGTTGTGAAAATCTGGTGTTAATACTCCGCCAGACGGTGGGAGACGAGCCTGATCCGACCCTAAGGCCGCTGTCGTATTCGCCGCCTGACAATGCGGGCGAGCCGGTGCTCCAGCGCCTGGCGGCGGGGATCTGGCTCAGTGTTGAGCTTCCGTCTGGCATCAAGCTGCAGATGCGTAAGAGCCCGCTCCACCGCGGCACGTGCTCCATCATAGTCACGCTGCTCGTGCTCGAGATATTTCGCCCAGGCAACCAGCGCCTCAATTGCGAGCGCGGAGTGCTCCGCCGCAACGCGCCACATCTTCTCGGCCATGCTGCCCGCACCCGTCGCCCTCAAGAGCCGGGCTAGCTGCAGCGCGGCTTCGGCGCGGTGCCCCCCGTTCGTCGCGCTCGATATCGCGTACTCCAGCGCAATCATCGCGTCATCCACCCAACCTAGCGATTCGTAGGTTGCCGCCACTCGCGTGAGGACCATGCTGGGCAGCGCTGCCTCCTGAGGCGCACTGAATACCTTGCCAAGCCAACCGGCAAACGCAATCAGGCTCAGGATATCGTCGCGATTGTGCTCCAACACGCCACCAAGCAAGCGTGCATCGCCGTCGCGCAAGTACGAGAAGTAAATAGATGGGATCATCCAGGATGGAACGTCCTCCTGGCGATGGTGTCTCAGTATGGTTCTCTCCACGTCGCCCAGCGCGCAACGTTCCAGTGATCCGCGCAGAAGCCGCCGTGCCGGATGGAGCAGATCCAGGTGCAGTTCAGGAACTGGGGCATGGGAACGGCGCGCGGCAATGAACCGAGTCTCCACTAGCGGGATATCAAAGCTCTTGCCGTTATAGGTGACCACGGCGTCATGCTGAGCAAGCTGGGCTGACACGGCCTCGAGTAGCGCCGGCTCCTCGTCGTAATCACGCATGAGGTACTGACGGACAACGACACGCTTCCCTTCAATTGAGCCCAGGCCGATAAGGAAAGCATACGTGCCAACCCCACCCGAGAGCCCGGTTGTTTCCGTGTCTAGATAGACCGGGTTTCGCGGAGCTGCGTGCCCTGGCTGTCGGGTAAGGCAGGCCACGCCACGCGCATCAAGGGCGAGCACATCAGCCAATGACACATCGCCATGCCGATGTTCCAGCGGAAACGACCACTGGGCCACATAACATGGACCAACCTTCGTTTGCACCTCTTCCCCAGGACAGTTCGCGGCGAGCGCCGAGTATCGGTGAGTTTCAACGGACGGGGGCGCGGTGGACCGGCGCGTGCCCAGCGCCGCCCGCAAACGGTCTGCCGAGAAACGCGGAGCCGCCCCGGTTGTCACGCCGACGCGCGCTTCGGGACATGGACGCCCACTCGCCGGAACAGCTCGAGCGTGGACGACTTCCCCTCGAATCCAACAAGATGGTGGGCGCCCACGCAGGACGGGCAGCCATGCGGGCATGCGCAGACCGTGAGGAGCTCCCGCGCTGCGCGCACCAGCTCCAGGCGCATGAAGTACAGCTTTTCGGCAAGTCCCACGCCACCCGGGTTCCGCTCATACAAATATACCGTGGGCTCACCGGTGAATGGCGAACGGATTTCAGTCTGTGAGCGCAAGTCGCGTGGATCACACATCAAGTACAGCGGCGCGAGGTTTACGAGCAGATTCGCCAATCCCATGAGACCACTCTCAAGCGAGGGTTTGGGAAAATCCGCAATCGTCCGGGATGGGATCGTCAACCAGAATGCGGAGGTGTGAATTTCCTCTTCTGGAAGCTGAATTTTTCCCCAGCCAATGTTCTCATGGGTCTCGAATTTGAGCTTCTTGAAGATCGTGGCTTGCGCCGTTACGCTCACCTCGCCATGCGCCCCGCGGGGCGACTCATCATCCGCCTCCGCGAAGACATCAAGTACTTTGAGGTCCACAGCCATTTCAGCATCGGTGTAGTAATCCACGTTGACCGCTTTGACGAAGGCCTTCTTTTCATCCCAGTCCAACTTCTCAACCTGATATTGCTGCCCGAGATGGATGTAAATGGCTTCTTCATGGATGAGCATTGGCGCTGAGGCACGATCCATCTCACCAATCACGCGCGCACGCGGTCCAGTCTCGATAATGACAAAATTATCGATCGCCGCGCTGCGGAGGCTCAGCCCCTCCGCCGGGTAGCGCTCAGACATCCAGAACCAGCGGCCGCCCGCGTGGCGCACCACCTGCTCTTCCGCCAGAAAGCTCAGAATTTCCCCGGTGGTGTCATTGGCGCCAAATTGCTCCTGATCATTGAAGGGCAACTCAAAGGCGGCGCAGCGGAGATGATTGGCCATGATCACCAGATTGTCCGGGTGGACGAGTGCGGCTTCAGGCGATTTGGAGAAGAAGTACTCAGGTTTGGTCACCAGAAACTGATCAAGCGGGGAGGACGTGGCAACATAGATTGCCAGGGACGTGCCTTCTCGCCGCCCCACTCGGCCCATTTGCTGCCAGGCACTCGCAATGCTCCCAGGATAGCCGTTCAAGATGCAGGCTTCCAGGCCGCCGATATCCACCCCCAGCTCAAGAGCATTCGTTGCAACAATTGAGCGAATGCTGCCGTTCTTGATGCCACTCTCAATGGCCCGCCGCTCATTAGGCAAATAGCCCGCCCGGTAGCCCTGAACAACGTCCGGCGACTTCCCCCTGGTAGCCGCGAGCTGCTTGAGCTCGCTCACCAGGATCTCAACACCCAATCGGCTCCGCGCAAAGACAATTGTTTGGATATCGTTCCCAAGCAGCTCACCAGCGATTCCAAGTGACGTCTGGGATGTGCCCGCTCGAATTCCAAGCTGCTGGTTCACCACCGGCGGGTTGTAAAACAGAATGTACTTCTCCGACGTGGGCGCTCCACTCTTATCGACAAGACTAAACGGCAAGCCGGTGAGTCGGGTGGCGAGCTCGTCCGGATTTGCAATCGTGGCGGAGCTGCAGATGAACTGTGGCGAGGAACCATAGAACTCGCATATGCGCTGGAGTCGTCGCAGCACGTTGGCGATGTGACTGCCAAAGACACCTCGATAGTGATGCAGCTCATCAATGACCACGAAGCGAAGGTTTTCGAACAAGCGCACCCACCGTGTGTGATGGGGCAAGATGCCGGTATGGAGCATGTCCGGATTGGTGACCACCACATGCCCGGCCGCGCGCACGGCACGCCGTGCATCCGCGGGTGTATCGCCATCGTACGTATACGCCTTGATATCCACATTCAGCGTCTCAACCAGCCCATAGAGCTCACGAAGCTGGTCTTGCGCGAGGGCCTTGGTGGGGAAGAGATACAGCGCGCGGGCCGAGGGATCAGCCAGAATGGACTGCAGAACGGGCACGTTGTAGCACAGGGTTTTGCCAGACGCCGTGGGGGTGACCGTGACAACGTTTTCACCCGCCCTAGCCCGGCTGATGGCCTCTGCTTGGTGAGAATACAGCCGCTGAATACCCCTCTGAGCGAGCGCCGAAACCAGACGGCCATCGATACCCACGGGCATCTCCGCCCACTGCGCGGGCTGGGCTGACAGATGTTGAACCGATGTCACGCATGCACGTGATGCAGGGGTCTTCAGGAATCGGTCGACAAACTGCGCGACGTTCACGTCAGGAATCTCCAGAACGGATGTTCCGTTGGCCGGATGGTAGGCACGCATGCCTGCCGATGTCAACGTTGCGATCCGCCTGTGACGGGATTGTGACATGACGGACGGAGGACGGAGGACGAAGGACGGAGGACGAAGGACGGAGGACGGAGGACGGAAGTCCGTAGAGACCGAATCCTCAGATCCGTCTTCCGTCCGTCGTCCGTCTCCCGTCCTCCGTCCTCGGCTAGAATCGGCATCAGCAGGGAGGCACTTCTGAGATGACGAATGGTCCACGCCAGCTTCGCGCACTCATCGCGGGCGAGAAGGTACTACAGGTGCCCGGCGTTTATGATGGCATTACCGCTCGGATCGCCGCTGAAGCCGGATTCGAGGCAATCTCCATTACCGGCAATGCACTAGCAGCCTCCATGCTGGGCGTACCCGATGTGGGACTCACCACGCTTACGGAGGTGGTCGCGGCAGCGCGGAACATCGCTGCCACGGTGAACATCCCGGTCATAGCGGACGCCGACACCGGCTACGGTAGCGTGGTGAACGTGACCAGGACCATCCGTGAGTTTGAGCGCGCTGGAGTGGCGGGCATCCATATGGAGGACCAGGTGACGCCCAAGCGCTGCGGACTCGTAAGCATGCCTATTCCGGTCGTTTCGGAATCGGAGTTTGTGGCGAAGATCCGGGCCGCGGCCTGGGCACGCCATGATCCGGAGTTTGTGATCATTGCACGGACGGATGCCATGTCAACCCTGGGGCTGGATGAGGCAATTCACCGAGCCAACGCCTATCTCGCGGTCGGTGCGGACGCGGCCATGATTGTGGGTCCAAAAACAGCCAGTGATATCCGCCTCGCCACCTCATCCGTGAACGGCCCGCTCGCTATCGTCATGGACGAACGGGGAGAAGGTGGAGATCTGACCGCGGAGCAGCTCACAGCCATGGGCCTTGCTATCGCAGTCTATGCTGGAGTAGCCCGCTACACGGTGGTCAAAGCGGTTCAGACCAGCCTTGCCCGGCTCAGACATGACGGCCACACTCGGAACTATCGGGATCTGATGGCGCCGTTCGAAGAGTGGAACCGCGTGGTCGGGTTCGATGATTACGTAGAGATCGAGCGTCGATTCTCGTGAGGCATTGGCGTAAGTCCAGCATGCATGGGTCCGTGGTAACCGCTCATCAGCTTCAGCGCAACCAGACAGGCCTCAATGCGCTCAGCATGAATATGGAGCCTGACCTACTAGCACAACTTGGCGGATGTAGCTCGAGAGTTCTGGGGAGGTGTCGGGCATCTGGCCCGACAGTATTCGGTTCGATCAGGCTGGACTATCGGGCAAGATGCCCGACACCTCCCCGCTATCCACCGTGCGACATCCGCTCATCTGTACTAGCCTGGTCCACATGGGCGTGATTCCATTCTGGCTCATCGTGCCCATCGCCGCCGTCGGCGGGCTCATCGCGGTCTGGAATCACGTTCCAGCCGGCGCCATGGTCGGCGCACTCATTGCTGTAGCCGCCACCAGTCTCGCTACGGGACGTTCCGCCGCGATCCCGAAAAATGTGTCGTTTGCCGGTCGTGCCTTGCTCGGCACGGTCATCGGCTCAGCGATGAATCGGCACACCCTGGAAGTGCTTGGCTCAGCCATTGTACCGACAATTGTCATTTCCTTTGCCCTGCTCGGCGCCAGCGTGGGTATTGCCATGCTTGTAGCGCGAATCGCGAAACTGGACCGGGCCACGGCAATTTGCTCGTTCACGCCCGGCGGCATGGGCGAGATGACCTCGATTGCCCAGGAATTGGGCGCGGACATGCGCGTGGTCGCGGCGCTCCACGTGCTCCGACTGGTGCTCATCCTCGTCATTGTGCCGATCGCGGTATTGATTGTGCTGGGACGCGGATGAGCCTAAACGTGCTGCTCAC
>JBJXFJ010000556.1:0-4011 GCA_046154735.1 Chloroflexota bacterium
GTGCGGAATTCATTCCGCCGTCCAGAGGCGCAGACCCGTGCACCGCGTTCGCTGGAGAACGGCGGAATGAATTCCGCACTACAAGCCCCCAGCCACAAGTCACAACCTGTGTCACTGCCCCACTAGGAATGCCTTACGCTGACACGCCGGCGAGCTGCTCTCAGCCGGGACTGCCGCGACACGGTCGGTGTGACCAGAGCAATCTATCAATTCCTAGATGAGATCAGGACGGTGCGCGGTCATTTCATTGAGTTTTCGCCTACTCCGCACTGCAAATTCGGGCGCACAGCGTTCCGGATTCGGAACATGCCCCTGGTAGTGAGAAGAACATCCTTCTCGAGTGCAATTCCTGCGCGTGGACCTAGACTCGCATTTGTGCACAGTGCACAGGGATATGACCACCAATTTCTATGCACTTGTACGATGGCTCCAAGCCGCCTCCAGACTTACTCTTAGCAACACCACCTGGTGCTTGAATCGCCGACAAGAGCAATTGCGGTGAACAAAGCGCACAAAGCCGTGCCGTACCAGAGTAAGACGATGGAGGGTTTTCGGAATGGCGGATGCGATCAACTCGGGCGACACGGCGTGGCTCCTGATATCGACGGCGCTGGTCATATTGATGACCCCGGCGCTCGGTTTTTTCTACGGCGGCCTTGTTCGACAGAAAAACGTCTTGGCCACAATTATGCACAGCTTCTTCATTCTGTGCCTTGTGAGCGTTCAGTGGGTCCTCTGGGGATACACCCTGGCTTTCGGCCCTGATATTGGTGGAGTAATCGGTGGACTAGATTGGCTTGGGCTCAACGGAGTGGGCCAGGAGCCAAACGCGGACTACGCTGCTACGGTTCCACACCTAGCTTTCATGGCGTTCCAGATGGCCTTTGCGGTCATCACCCCTGCGCTGATCACAGGCGCTTTCGCCGAACGCAAGCGCTTCAAGGCCTTCGTGGTGTTCTCGCTGCTCTGGGCTACGCTTGTGTATGACCCCCTGGCGCACTGGGTCTGGGGCGTGGGCGGCTGGCTTCGAGTGCTTGGAGCGCTGGACTTCGCGGGTGGGACGGTTGTCCACGTGAGCTCAGGGGTCTCGGCTCTCGTTGCAGCGTTTATCCTTGGCCATAGGCACGGGCTTGGCGAAGACAACATGGACGCCCACGACTCCACCATGACGATGCTTGGTGCGGGACTCCTCTGGTTTGGCTGGTTCGGATTTAATGCGGGCTCCGCACTGACTTCCGGCGGGCTGGCTGCGCAGGCATTTGTCGTCACGAACACGGCAGCGGCCATGGGCGCGCTTACCTGGGTTACGATGAGCTGGTGGCGCACCGGCCGGCCCAGCGCTATTGGGGCGGCTCTGGGCGCGGTCGCCGGCCTCGTCGCCATTACGCCCGCGGCGGGTTACGTCACGCCTATCTCGGCCGTCATTATCGGTCTGTCAGCGGGCATCGTTTGCTTCATGGCCTGTGGACTCAAGGAGATCTTTGGCGTCGACGACTCACTTGACGTGTGGGGAGTTCACGGAGTGGGAGGAACGCTTGGTGCAATTCTCACGGGTGTCTTTGCCACGACAACGGTGAACCCCGCGGGAGCAGACGGTCTGCTTTACGGTAATCCCGGCCAGCTTGGCATCCAGATCGCGGCTGTCGCGGTGACCTGGGTCTTTGCAGGAAGTGTGACCTTCGTCCTACTGAAGTTGATCGACGCGACGATCGGCCTCCGCGTAGGAGAAGATGAAGAGATACTCGGACTCGATCGCAGCCAGCATGGTGAGCTGGCGTATCAAGGCTAAATTACTCAGTCGCGAAAATTAAGGGAGGTCTACTGAAATGGACGCACTCACGGCTATCGCCTTCATCGGTTTCTTTGCACAGGTTCTCATGTGGCTTGGACTTCCTGATCGCACCGCTGTCACATCTGAGCTCCCAGTGGCGATCAAGACCAAGGTGATGGCTGCCTAACTCAGTCGCGTTGAATCACGACTTGCAAAGAGAAGCCCCGCCACATGGCGGGGCTTCTCTTTGCCCTTGGGCATCCGACCTCGGATCTGTATCGGGTCACGCGCTCCGAGATGCACGCGCTTCCTCTAGCGCCTGGATAAGCGCCGGAACGATGTGCTGATAGTCGCCAATGATCGCAAAGTCGGCGTGCTCCACGATGGGGGCTTCCGGGTCGTTGTTGATGGCGACCACGGTGGCTGCTCGTTGAATACCGATGGTGTGATTGAACACCCCGCGAATACCTACCCCCACATAGAGTTGCGGAGCAAGTATCTTTCCGGTGAGTCCCACCTGCTGTTGACGGGGCAGCCAGCCGGCGTCCACCACTCGCCGTGTGGCTCCAACGGCTCCGCCGAGCACGGTTGCGAGATCGTGAACGTAAGACAGGTTCGACGGATCGCCAAGCCCATTTCCCGCGCAGACAACAATCTCGGCGGTGTCAAGAGCCATGCCGGCCGCGCCTGCCTGGACCTCTCGGCTTACTAGCCGCGTTCGTGATACTGGCAGATCGCTTGTAGAGAGACGAACGACCTTGGCCAGTCGGGCGGAATCCGGGATCCGTGGCTCCAGCATGCCGCCACGAACCGTGGCCATTTGCGGAAGGGTGTTCGAGATGATTGGCGCAACGATCGTGCCGCCAAATGCAGGCTTGAGTTGCAGGAGCCGCCCTTCAGCGTCCAGATCAAGGCCCACGGCATCGCCGGTGAGGCCCAGCCCAAGTCTGGCCGCAATGCGCGGCGCATAGTCACGACCGTTGCTATTGGCGGGAACCAGTAACGCCCAGGGCTCATGATGCTGAATGGCCTGCGACAGGATCTGAGTGTGGGCTTCGGTATCGTACGTTGCCAGTCGCGGATCGTCCGCAAGGTAGACGATCGAGGCCCCATACGAGGCGAGGGTTGCTACATATGTGCCGACGTCGTGGCCAATGAGAACCGCGGCCATTTGTCCGCCGATTCTCGCTGCTATATCGGCGCCTCCACCCAGGAGCTCAAGAGTGACTGGGCTTAGCCCGCCATCCACTACTTCGGCGACAACCCAGACGGATTTCGAGCTCTCGGCACTTTCCTTCATGGGCGGCAAGGGAGCAGGGGCACTGGCACCGGCCCATGTTCCAAACAGACCGCGGGCCAGGAGCTGTTCCACAACCTCACGACTCGCCTGTTCCGGATCACTGCCGTCCACAATCCGGCCGAGTCGATTCGGTTTTACCGAATAGATGTCGGCTACCCAGGTTGGTGAACCTTTGAAACCAACCTGGTCCGCGGTAAGGCCCAGATCCGCGGGCGTGAGCAGCTCAACCGGCAGGTCCTTGACCCTCTCCATATCGTCTGGGGTGACGCGCGGTGGACGAATCAGGCGCTCAGCCGCCGTCAAGAGCACCGGCAATTCCACCTCTACGGTTTCGATGCCATCATCGGTTTCTCGCCCAACCGTGGCCGTGCGCCCGGTGCTATCGAACGCGAGGCTCGTGGCGCCAGTGACCTGTGGAATACCGAGCAGCTCGGCCAACTCTGGGCCAACCTGCCCCGTTTCAGCATCAACGCTATATTTCCCGCAGAAAATGAGATCCGGCTGCTCACGCTTGATGAATGCCGCCAGGGCGCGGGCCGTGGCCAGGGTGTCTGAGCCCGCGAATGCTGGGTCGCAGAGATGTACTCCACGATCCGCTCCCACGGCCATGCATTCATGCAGCACCTCAATCGCTTGCGGTGGACCCATGGTAACCGCGACGATCTCCCCGCCGAACTGTTTCTTCAGCTCCGCCGCCATGCCTAGCGCCCGGCGGTCGTACGGGTTAATCTCATTCGCCACGCCCGCTCGAACAATGGTTCGAGTTTCTTCATTGAAACCGACTGATTCCACATCAGGCACTTGCTTTGTGCAAAGAATGATTTTCACTTGCTGAAGGCTCCTCTCGTGATCGCCGCGATCTCGACATTGCCGAGCGTGAATACACCGCCGTCCACAATAGCAAATGGAAGGGTATGTTCGCGAGTCCTTGCACCGGAAG
>JBJXFJ010000407.1:0-4165 GCA_046154735.1 Chloroflexota bacterium
AACTCGATAGATCTGATCACCACGCTCTTTGCCGTGGTCAGTCTGGGGGCGGTCTTCGTGCCGCTCAGTTACCGCGGGCGCTTGGATGAATGGCTCCATATGCTCGACTCAACGCACCCGAAACTCCTGCTGGCAAGCACCCGCTATCTGGATGGCTGCCAAAGCGTGTGCCAAACAATGGGTACTCCCCCGGTGATCATTCCGCTTGTCTCCACATCGGGCCATGGGGATCACATCGGGGCACTTGCGGCACGGGCGGTTCCAATTCCATTTGAAGACGTTGGCGATGACGATATGGCGGTCCTGATGTTCACGAGTGGCAGTACAGCTACATCAAAAGCAGTCATGCTGGCCCACGCCGATCTGATCAACTACGTCTGTGAAAGCGTTGATTGTGCCGATGGCACCGAACGCGGCGCGGCCCTGCTCTCAGCACCGCTCCATCACATCGCCGGTCTCACGGCCACACTCAGCGCAACGTTCACCGGCCGGCGCCTGGTGCTCATGCCCCAGTTCGACGCCGACACCTGGCTGCGGCTGGCGGAGCGGGAACGGGTGACGCACGCATTCCTGGTTCCAACGATGCTCAAGCGAGTACTTGATTCTCCTCAGTTCCCAGACACCGACCTCTCGCGGTTCGAGGTGCTCTCCTACGGCGCCGCACCTATGCCGCTGGGCGTCATTCGGCGGGCGCTGGAAGCCTTCCCATCGTCCGTGCAGTTCATCAATGCCTTTGGGCAAACCGAAACGACCTCAACCGTGACCATGCTAAGCCCTGACGATCATCGTCTTGAAGGCAGCGCTGATGACATTGAGCGCAAACTCCGCCGACTCGGCTCAATTGGCCGGCCACTTCCGGATGTGGAGGTGCGCATTGTAGACGAGACCGGTCACTCGCTCCCTGTGGGCGAGATCGGCGAAATCGCCTTACGAACACCGCGAACAATGCGTGGCTATTTTGGCCTGGGCGAGGCGACTGCCGCGACAATCCATGATGGCTGGCTACTGACTCGCGATCTTGCCTGGATGGATGAGGACGGATACATATTTCTGACCGGACGAAAAGCGGACCTGATCATCCGAGGTGGGGAGAACATCGCTCCCCAGGAAGTGGAGTTGATCCTGGAATCCCATCCCGGCGTTGACGAAGTTGCCGTCATCGGCGTGCCGGATGAGGAGTGGGGCGAGCGGATCTGCGCGGTAGTGGTCGCCAGGCCGGATGTGGACATCACAGACACCGACCTCATCGAATGGTGTCGAGAACGGCTGGCCAGCTTTAAGAAGCCGGAGGTGGTCATCTTTGCCGCGACGCTCCCACGAAATCCCCTTGGCAAACTCATGCGCTCCGAACTGCGCGAGCGATTTGGGCCAAACACACTGAACGGAGAAGTCCATGGCAAATGAAGTGCGGAAACGCTATGTCTGCTCGAGCTGCAGTACTGAAATGCTCGTCACTCGGGGCGGGGACGGCACGCTAGTCTGCTGCGACCAGCCCATGCAGATCCGGGGTACGGTGACCGCGCCAAAGCCCGAGGCTCAGGGAGCGAATCATGGCTAACCAACTGGGCAAGCGCTTTCTTTGTGATACATGTCAGACGGAGACCCTGTGCACCAAACCAGGTGATGGGACGGTGCATTGCTGCGGGAAGCCCATGCAACCTAAGGACCCTAAGTCGCTGCCATCAGGAGACTGATCACGCCGGTCAGAGCCCGTCGCTCGGCCGACATCTTGCTTGTCAACGCTCGCGTCCTGACACTTGATCCCGGCCAACCGGTAGCCGAGGCCCTCGCGATCCAGGGCGACCGTATCTGCGCTGTGGGCATGCGCGCCGAGCTCTCGAGAATGGTGAGCTCCCAGACACAAGTCCTGGACGCAGGCGGTGGCACGGCGGTGCCCGGCTTTCACGATGCTCACCTACACCTGCTCAGCTACGCACGGGCCACGGCCCGGGTGGACTGCAGCGAGGTCAGTAGCCTAGCGGAACTTGTAAGCCGAATTGCCGCACGAGCCCGCTGCACGCTGGTGAACCGTTGGGTGCGCGCAGTTCGCTTTGATGAGTATTCGCTGCCGTCCGACACACTGCCGGATCGACACGTGCTGGATCGCGCATCGGTCGCGCACCCCGTGCGGCTCCAACATCGGTCGCTCCATCTGGATGTGCTGAACACGATGGCACTGCGAGAGTTGGGCATCTGGGACACGGAACATCCATCAATCGAGCGCGAGGAGCTGTCAGGCGAGCCAACCGGACGCTTATTCCACGCGGCCGAGCTCCTGCGCGGTCGGCTGGAGCGGCCCCCGTTTTCTGAGATTGCTGCTAAGGTACGGGAGGCCTGCACCCAACTGGCCTCGTACGGCGTCACCACGATTCAAGACGCCTCTTTAACGAACGGATTGAGCCAGTGGAAGCTCTTCCACCAGCTCGCCGCGGGAGGCCACCTGGCAGGACTTCGTGTTTTCATGATGCCGGGCATGGAGCACTGGCAGGAGGTGCCCGATTCACTTCCAGCGACTGCCTCGGTCCGACTCGGACCAGTGAAGCTCATGCTAAACGAGGGCCACACCAATCCGTGCACGGCACGGGCCGCGGTCGCTGAGGCCCACGCTGCCGGCCGAGCCGTCGCGGTGCACGCTGTGAGTGAGGCAGAGCTAGTTCTGGCACTTGATGCACTGACCTCAGTGCCCGGAAATGCCCCGCGCGCCGGACCTGACAGGATCGAACATGGCGCCGTGATTCCAGAGGCGCTCTTGGGAGATCTTCAGCGGGCCGGTGTCACCGTGGTGGGGCAGCCTGGGCTGGTCTATGATCGCGGCGATGTCTATGCCCAGCAATTTGCACCTGAGCTGCACGCGTGGGTGCATCGGGCAAACTCGCTGCTGCAGGCGGGGATAGCCTATGCGATTGGCTCCGACGCACCAGTGCTGGAACCTCGGCCACTGCTCAGTCTTCTTGCCGCGCACCATCGGATGACCCGCTCAGGTGCACGGCTCCGTGCATCAGAGTCGCTGACTCTCGAGCAAGGCCTGCGCGCGATCACTAGCCAGGCAGCCCGATCGGTCGGCATGGGGCATGACCTGGGACGGCTCCAGCCCGGCGCACTGGCAGACGTCACTGTCTTAGCTCCCCATGCGCTCGATTCCACGACGATGGAAGGCTCGTCAGATGCAATCCGGATCACTATAGGAGCGGGCCGAATCTTGTGGCACGCCGAGGGATTCTGACCGCGTTTTAGGAGATTGGCGATGCATATCACACACCAAATCGTCTATCGCGTCAACCTCGCGCGGCGAATCTCACAACGCCATCGTCCTCAACTCGGCGCACGAGGCCTTCATCCGCAAGTTGCTCCAGGTGCGCCACCAGCGTGCCGACGGCGTTACGGCGCAAATGATCTGGAAATTGGTCCCAGCTTCGTGGCTGGCTGCGAGCCCACACCTGATCCGCTAGCTGGTAAGGCGAACGGGCCTCCTCGGTGAGCAGGCTATTGAGGCGCTCACGTCGGTGAAGCTGATGCTGGGTGAGCTGGTGGGCACGCTCAGCCACAGAAGCCATCAGGTCGCCGTGACCGGGCATTGTCAATCTGATGGGCAGGTCAGCCAGGCGTTGGAGCGAGGCCAGGTACCCCGGTAACGGATTGACGGTGGAATAGGGCTGCAGGCTCACGTTTGAATGGACGCCCGGAAGTATGTGGTCCCCGGAGAGTAAGAGCTTATGGGTCGGCTCCAGAAGGCAGACATGACCCGGCGTGTGGCCCGGCGTCCATACAATCTCGAATCGATAGTCGCCAACTTCAAGCGTCTCCCCGCCGGAGACGAGGCGATCGGGTTGAGTTGTTGAGATTGACTGTGCACCCTGGCCGAGTGACCGTGTTACTCGCTGAGATACATCTGCCGGCATGCCGTATCGTTGGAGCCAATCAACAAGCATGGCTCGAAAAGATTCGGATTCGACGTATCGCATACGAATGTAGGCCCAGTCACTCTCATGCATCCACACCCGGGCCGCGTGATCGCGATTGAGCCGCGCGGCCTGACCGGCGTGGTCGTGGTGTCCGTGTGTCACCACGACGGTGTGGATGGCATCCGGGGTTGTACCAAGCTCGCTCAGGCCGGTCTTCAGAGCATCCCACGATTCATCGATGTCAAGCCCGCAATCGATCAGTA
>JBJXFJ010000408.1:0-27552 GCA_046154735.1 Chloroflexota bacterium
CGAAGGCTCCTTCATCTCGTCTTATGTCGATCCGATCCGTGCGACTATCGGTGGAGGAAGTGCCGCTGATGCGTGAGGATCATGGCCATATGGTATCGATCAGCGGCCTTGATGACGTCTTTATCGCGAATGGATCCGCCTGGCTGAATCACGGCTGTCACCCCCGCCTCGGCGGCCTTCTCCACACCGTCAGGAAAGGGAAAAAACGCGTCCGAAGCCATGACCGAACCAGCCACTCGATCTCCCGCTTTCCGGCAGGCGAGGTCCACAGAATCCACTCGACTCATCTGCCCCGCCCCTACGCCAACAAGCGACAGCCCCTTGGCGAGGACGATTGCATTGGAGCGGACGTGCTTCACTGCCCGCCAGGCGAATAGCAAACTGGTGAGCTCCGCAAGCGTTGGCTGACGCTGGGTAACGACGTCACGCGTAAGCGTGTGCTCTGGCAGCGCATCCCGAGTCTGCACCAGGAAGCCACCAGTCACTCGGATATAGTCAAACTCTGATGCCGTGCTCACCGGTACCGCATCTGTTGTGCTGGGAGCGGCCAACACGCGCAGATCACGTTTCCGCTGAAGGATCTCCAGTGCGGCCTCGGTGTAGCCCGGCGCGATAATGTCCTCAAAGAAGACTTCCTGAATCTCGAGCGCCGTTTTCTCATCCACAATTCGGTTGATGCCGATAGCGCCACCAAATGCCGAGAGAGGATCGGTCGCCAATGCCCGCCGGTAGGTATCGGCGAGATCATCGCCGCAGCTCAAGCCACACGGATTCCCGTGTTTCACAATGGCCACACAGGGAGCCGTGAAGTCACTAACGATTCGCCAGGCAGCATCAAGGTCGTATGTGTTGTTATATGAAAGCTGCTTGCCATGGAGCTGGCTTGCACTCACCACCCCCGCCGGCCTCGGCCAGTGTGACGTGTCTTCATAAAACGCGCCGAGCTGATGCGGATTCTCGCCGTAGCGGAGCTCCGCACGCTTTGACAGGGCAATTGTGTAATCGTCCGGGAATAGCTCATCCGAGGGACGCAAATAACTGGAGATATGCGTGTCGTAGAGCGCGCAGTGTTGGAATGCCTTGGCCGCCAGGCGACGACGAATGTCCAGACTTACACCCCCATTTCGGAGTGCATCCAGCACTGTGGAGTAGTCGAGCGGATCACAAAGAGGTAGCACGTGGGTGAAATTCTTGGCCGAGGCGCGCAAGAGTGTGGGGCCACCGATATCGATATTCTCTAGCGCCTCGCTCAGGTCCGCGCCCCGCTCACGGATAGTCTGCAGGAACGGATAGAGGTTGACAGTGATGAGATCAAAGGGTTGCGCGTTAATCTGATCGAGTTGCTCCAAATGCGCAGGATCGTCCCGAACCGCCAAGATCCCGGAATAGATGAGCGGATGTAGCGTCTTCACTCGCCCACCGAGAATCTCAGGGAATCCCGTAACCTCCTGCACCTCCTTCACCGGTACGCCCGCTTCATTCAGGAGACTCTGCGTGCCCCCTGTTGAGATGAGCTCAATGCCAAGGTCTACAAGGCCACGAGCAAACTCGACGATTCCAGTCTTGTCGTACACACTTAGAAGCGCGCGCATGTATTCCTCAATCTAGCAATCCGATCAATCACCCGCGATGTCCAACGCACGTGGGCAGTTCCGTCCATATCCGTCAATCGTACTGGCGGGCCGATTATACCGAACATACGTCAGCGCACCGCCGAAACAGGGGCTGGAGCAATGCGCACCCGACGTCCGTTGATCGAGACTCGTCCGGCAGCGATGAGTCGAATCGCTTCAGGTAATGCCTGATGTTCTTGCTCGAGGACACGAGCCGCGAGGCTCTCCTCGGTATCCTCTTCACGAATGTCCACAGTGCGCTGGAGAAGAATAGGGCCGTTATCCAGATCCGCTGTTACGAAGTGCACCGTGCAACCGGTCACTTTTGCACCGTAGTTCAGCGCATCCTGCGTGGCATGCATACCACCGCCAAATGCAGGCAGTAGTGATGGGTGGATATTGACGATCCTATCAGCGAACGCTGTGGTGATCTCGGCGATGAGGATCTCGTCAAATCCGGCACACACCACGAGATCCACCTTGGCCAAGCTTAATGCCTTCAGAATATCTCGATGTCGCTCAATTCTCGTTCGTCCATCGCGCCGGTTCACGATCGTGAAGGGCAAGCCGCGCTCTCGGGCTCGATCAAGGCCACGAGCTTCGGGATTATTGGACACAACGATTCCAATCGAAGTGTCGAGAGTACCCTGATCAATCGCATCAGCAATGGCATGCATGTTTGAGCCTCGGCCCGAGATCAAGATACCCAGCGTGAGTGCGCTCACGTCAGCCCTCGAATCGTCACTCGTGGCTCGCCAGATTGGAACGGAATCACTTTCCCGACCCGCCTAGCCTCAGGCACAAGCTGGGCAACCTGATTCGAGGAGGCTGGTGATGCCACGAAGGTGAAACCCAGACCAAGATTGAAGACCGAAACCATTTCCGAGAGAGGCAAACCGCCCTCCTCCTGGAGAACGTCATAGATACCCGGCCTCGGCCAGGCGTTCCAGAATACTTCGGCGCCCAGTCCTTCGGGCAGTGTTCTGGCGAGATTTCCGGGGATTCCCCCGCCGGTAATGTGCGCCATGGCCCGCGGCAGCTTCCGATCCAGGAGCGGCAACATCATTGACAGATAACTCGGGTGTGGGGCGAGGAGCTCGTCACCGAGTGTCCCCTCCAACGGCAACGGGCAGGTATTCAGATCAATCTGGGCCAGGACCTTCCGAGCAAGGGTGTAACCATTGGTGTGGAGCCCGTTGGACGGCAGCCCCCAGATGTCATCACCCGGCTGGACCAACCGGCCGTCAACAACATCGGAGCGTTCAACAACGCCGACTACGAATCCGGCCAGATCGAAATCTCCATCCCGGTAGACATCGCGCATCTCGGCGGTCTCGCCGCCAATGATGGCACACCCTGCCTCGCGGCAGGCGGACGCCATACCTGTGACGAGCGCCTCCACGTGTTCCGGCACCAGCCGACCCACGGCAATATAGTCCAGGAAAAAGAGCGGGCGTGCACCGGTGGTAAGCACATCATTGATAGACAGGTTCACGAGATCAGCGCCAATGCTGTCATAGCGGCCAAGCTCACTAGCCACTTTGAGTTTTGTGCCAACTCCGTCCGTGCTGGCCACAAGCACCGGCTCGGCGTATCCGGTGAGAGCGTAGAGCCCAGCAAACGCTCCGACTCCACCGAGCACCCGCGGCCCCTGAGTGGAGCGAACGGCGCTCTTGATCAGGTCGACCGCTCGGTCACCTGCAAGTATGTCAACGCCGGCCCGCGCGTACAACTCGCTCACGGGCGCTCCAGCACTAACTTATCGAGCCCAAGCTGCACTGGGATGGGGTAGTCCCCGTGGAAGCAGGCGTTACAGAACGTATCTTCAGGCAAGCCAATAGCGCGAATGAGACCGCCAATGCTCAGATAGCCCAGTGAATCGGCGCCTATATGCTGACGAATCTCGTCAACCGTCCGGGTGGCCGCAATGAGCTGTTCAATGGGTGCAGTATCCACACCGAGGTAGCATGGGTAGCGCATGGGCGGAGACGAGATGCGCATGTGTACTTCACGCGCGCCAGCGCGCCTTAGAATTTCCACAACGCGCGGGGTGGTAGTGCCGCGAACGATGCTATCGTCAACCACGACGATTCGTTTGCCATTTAGCACTTCAGGCAATGGGTTGAGCTTGAGCGCCACACCGCTATCGCGCATGGACTGATCCGGCTGAATGAACGTACGCCCAATATATCGATTCTTCACCAACCCCTCGCTAAAGGGGATGCCGGACGCGCGCGCATAGCCGATTGCCGCGGGGGTTGCGGCGTCTGGCACCGGCATCACCAGATCAGCGTCCACCGGATGCTCCTCAGCGAGTGTTTGCCCCATGCGCTCGCGCACAGAATAGACCAGGCAGCCATCGATGATACTGTCCGGCCGTGCAAAATAGATGTGCTCAAATGAGCACGCCGCGCGCCGCTTTGGTGGCAGCTTCTCGGTGTGCAGCCCCATGGCATCGATGGTGACAATCTCACCGGGCTCAAGCTCGCGGATGAACTGCGCGCCAACTGTGTCCAGCGCGCAGCTTTCGGAAGCCGCCACCCAGGCTCCGGTAGCCAGCCGTCCCAGGCACAGAGGCCGAATGCCAAACGGGTCTCGAACCGCGAATACCTGAGTTGGCGTGGCCATCACCAGGCAGAACGCACCTTCCAGACGCTGCAGTCCGCGGCGGATCCGCTCGATCCAGGTGGCGCCTGGCGTCTGGGCGCAGATATGACCGATGAGCTCCGAATCCGTTGACGAGACAGGATAAATTCCCTGGGCATTGAGCTCTTCACGGAGGTAGTTCGCGTTTGTCAGATTCCCATTGTGCCCGAGCGCGATCGGCCCAAGATCACTCTTGACGATAAACGGCTGCGCGTTATCAACCCGGCTCGAACCCGTTGTGGAGTAGCGCGTGTGGCCAATGGCTGCCGGGCCGATGAGCTTTGACAGCGAGCCTTCATCAAAGACCTGATTGACCAAGCCCATCTGTGCGTGGACGTGTAAGCGCGTCCCATCACCGGTGGCAATGCCCGCGCTCTCCTGTCCCCGGTGCTGGAGTGCGTAGAGAGCAAAGAATGCAATGCGCGCCACTTCCTCACCCGGTGCATAAGCAGCAAATACGCCGCAGTATTCCTTTAGCTCATCTCCGCTATCTGCCAATGACATGGTTCAGTCCTTCCGCCCAGTGAATCCGCACGGCGTCAACCGGGAGATGGAGGACCGCCCCCCATTCCAACGTCAAGCCTCCTGTCGTTCCTAAAATGGTGCACGTGAGGCCTTCGTCCGCACACACCTGCTTGACTTCCGCCACATCATCAGGACGGCATGAGATTACGAAGCGCGACTGCGCCTCGCCAAAAAGGGCCGCGTCGATCCGGCCACCGCTCGCCGCCTGCAATGCATCAAGAGCCGCGAGCGTCCCCATGAAGCCCCGATTTCCATCCAGCGTGCATTCTGCCAGGGCGATAGCCAGCCCACCGTCGCTACAGTCTTGCGCGGATCGTGCGACCTTGCGCTCCACGAGAGCTCGACAGACAGACTGCGACCGCGCCTCAAGCGCAAGATCGATGGCTGGCGCCGGCCCAGTCTCGTTGCCTACCTGGGCAAGGTATTCGGAGCATTCTAGCCCGGAGCCCAGCGGGCCAAGCAGGATCACCGCATCACCATCAGCTTGAAACCCGGAAGGGGCACTGCTTTGAAGATCATCGATGAGCCCAACCATTCCTATAATTGGACTCGGGGCAATCGGGTCTCCGTTCGTTTCGTTATAAAGACTTACGTTTCCGCTGACCACCGGAACATCAAGGGCGCGACAGGCCTCGGCAATCCCATCGATGGCTTCCGAGAGTGCCCAGTATGGCTCTGGGCGCTCTGGATTCCCAAAATTCAAACAATCAGTCACCGCGATAGGCCGCGCGCCGCGGCACGCGAGGTTACGCGCCGCCTCGGCAACGGCGATCTGAGCCCCTCGTCGCGGGTTGGCCTGACAGTATCGAGGGTTGCCGTCCGTGGTGATTGCGAGCCCTTTTGTTGTTCCTTTAACACGCAACACGGCCGCACCGAGTCCTGGTCCAATCACTGTATTCGTCTGGACCATGTGATCGTACTGTCGAAAGATGGGGGCGCGGCTGCACAGATTCGAGGAGCCAATCAGATTCAGAAGAGCCGCGTTTGCGTCAATCAGATCCACGGGAAGTCGCGCGATTGATGGCTCGGGAGAGGGAACAAGTGGATGAGTGTAAGTTGGGGCTTCATCAGTGAGCAGCTTGACTGGCACACTCGCGGCCTCCACGCCCTCGTCCAGAATCCTAAAGAGTCCATCGTCCGTGACCCGGCCGATCACAGAAACGGAAAGCTCCCAGCGTTGGAAGTGCGCTTGAACGGCTTCGATCGCGGCGGGGCCAACGACCAGAATCATCCGCTCCTGTGACTCGGAGAGCATGACCTCATAGGGTGTCATGTGCAACTCTCGGCGTGGTACGTTGGCCGCTTCAATTACGAGCCCACGTCCGCCGCGGGAGGCCATTTCTGCAAGGGAGCTTGTCAGCCCGGCGGCGCCCAGATCCTGCATGCCAGACACAATTTCCTGCTCAAGAATCTCCAGGCACGCCTCCAGAAGGAGTTTCTCGAGAAACGGATTCCCAACCTGCACAGCGGGACGCCGGTCTTCCCAACCATCGTCCATCTCCGCGGAGGCAAAGGTCGCTCCGTGAATGCCATCTCGCCCGGTCAGCGCACCCACGAGCACTACCAGATCACCCGTCTCCCCGGCGCGTGCCCGCGTAATGCGATGGTGCTCAACAAGCCCTACGCACATCACATTGACCAGCGGATTACCAGTGAACGACGGGTGAAAGAAGACCTCGCCTCCCACCGTGGGAACCCCCACACAGTTGCCATACGCGGATATTCCGGCAACGACGCCCCGAGTGAGGTAGGCGGATCTTCCTTCAGGAGGACCAAAACGAAGGGAGTCCAGGAGTGCAATCGGGCGCGCGCCCATCGTGAAGATGTCGCGCAGAATTCCGCCTACGCCCGTGGCGGCACCCTCGAATGGCTCCACCGCGCTTGGATGATTGTGCGATTCCATCTTGAGCACAACGGCCAGTCCGTCACCGATATCCACGGCCCCGGCATTTTCACCGGGACCCTGAAGCACCGCGCGGCCCGCCGTTGGCAAGCGCTTGAGCAATGGGCGAGAATTGGTATAGCCGCAATGTTCGCTCCACATGGCGGCTATCATGCCCAGCTCCACGTGGTTTGGTGCGCGCCCGAGGAGCCGCGCAGCAAGCTGATACTCGGCTTCGGAGAGTCCGCCTATGTCTGACGGGAGGGGATACTCAGCGAGCTGCGCCATGGGCCACCGAGAGGAGCACAGATTCAAAAATCAATCGACCGTCCACGCCACCGAGCGCGAGCTCGCTCGCGCGTTCAGGATGCGGCATCAATCCGAGTACATTACCTTCGCGGTTTGTGATTCCAGCGATTCCATATAAGGATCCATTGGGATTTGACTCTGATGTGACATTACCCGCCTGATCGCAATATCGAAGTGCAATCTGGTCACGGCGTTCAAGCTCGGCTAGCGTGGCTTCCGACGCAAAATATCGGCCCTCGCCATGGGCAATGGGCAACCGAAGCACTCCACTCTCATTGGTGGCAGTAAGGAAAACGGATCGGGTGGAAGTCACCTGAACGGAGACCCACTCACATCGGAACTGTCGGCCGGCGTTCGGTAACATCGCGCCCGGCAATAGTCCGGCTTCGAGCAGAACTTGAAAGCCGTTGCAGATCCCAATCACCGGGCGTCCAGTGGATGCGAAGTCAGCAACCGCCGACATCACTGGTGAAAATCGCGCGATAGCACCGGCTCGAAGATGGTCTCCGTGAGCAAAGCCCCCCGGTAGCACCAGGCAGTCGTAACGTGACAAATCAGTCTCATGATGCCAGACAAGGTCCGCTTCTTGCTTCAGAACCGATGTGAGAACGTGGTGGGTGTCCCGATCACAGTTCGTGCCAGGAAACACGATCACCGCGAATCGCAAATTGTCGCCTCCGGCGTTGGTTGGAACGCAAAAATTCTATCACACGATCTCACCTGTCCGTGGATCGCCTACAGTGACCGCTTAGTGACCAGAGAAATTCACTACTTTTGAGTTGGCAGGATATAATACGCGGGAATACAAGTATATCGAGCTTGACGGAGACTGAATGAGCGTGACGGAAGACCAGCTCCATACTCCCACTGTGTCAGCGTCATCACGGGGTGAATCCGTGAAATCACTGATATGGGAAGTACTCCAGACGGTGGTCTTGACAATTCTCATATTTGTCGCGGTACGCGCCCTTGTTCAGAACTTTCGAGTTGAAGGTGCGAGTATGGAGCCCACGCTCCATCGCGATCAGTACATCGTCATCAACAAAGTCGCCTATTCACGACTTGACGGTTTGCCAATTAGCCCACTCATTGGCGCGGAAGCAAAGCCAACATCGCCCCCGAAATACATTTTCGGGGGGCCCCAGCGCGGGGACATCGTCGTGTTCAAGGCGCCTGGGTCCACCGATCGCGATTTCATCAAGCGGGTCATGGGTTTACCGGGTGAGGAGGTTCGCGTCTCCGCCGGCAACGTGATCGTCAACGGTAAGAAGCTTGAGGAACCGTACATCAAGTATCACGCCAGCTATGACTTTCAGACTCGCACTGTCCCCGAACGACAGTACTTTGTTCTCGGTGATAATCGCCCCAATAGCACGGACTCACACCTTGGCTGGTTCGTACCGATTGAGGATGTGATTGGACGTGCCTGGGTCACATATTGGCCCCCGGATTTGTGGGGGGCTGTGAGCCCTCCGGTCTACGCACGCTAGCTGAACATTCGCACCATACATCCAAAAGTCCCACTTCCGTTTTGCACGGAACTGGGACTTTTGGATGTATGGTGCAACCTGCCACTGCCGTGCTCGAAATCAGGCTGAATCGCGACCTCGGACTCGGACTGGCATGCGCTCCCGCCGCGTTCCCCGAGCTCGCACCAGACGCTGAATCTCATTGTCCACCAGGGCAAAGTCAGCCGCGGAAAGTAAATGCACATTCCCTTGAAAGGCCAGAGCCCAGTCTTCTGGCGCCCAGCGCTTCACATAGAGCAATCGAGGCGCCAGTAGCCGCGCATCAATATACTCATGTGGCTCCAGCACGCAATCAGGGTGAATGCGAACCCTCCATGGGAAACGGTCGGGACGGCGTTCAGCGCTCTCCCAGATGGGGGTCTGATCCTCGAAAAACGCTGACGTGACGGTCGCAATTGCTGGAAACACCTGGATCTGATTCACGTAGAAGAGAATCCGATCGCCTGGGGCCATTCGCTCCGCCTTCTTTCGATGGCGATTCTTCACACCCTGAACGGTGAATCGGGCCTTACGAGTCGCATCAAAGTTCTCTGGACTGAGCGTAATCATCCAGTGACTGCCAGGCATGACCTTCACCTCGTCATCGTCCTCGGCGTCACGAGTTGATCTGCAATCGCCGAGGACTTTCAAGTCGTACTAATGTGATCAATTCTACTGCTACGGAGAGGTGTTGGACTGAGAAAGAGAGAATTGCGGGTGCACCTGAAACCTGTGCACGCTCGGCGTTTGGAGTGCGGCGTGCAGGAGCGCCGCTTAAGATGGAGCAAGCCCCGGGCGTAGGACACCCGGGGCTTGCGCTCTTACCAGAGGCTCAGCTCAGTTTATCGAAACGCGTTGATCAATCCGCTCAGATCGCGTTTGGAGTGGTCCATGCGCGCAACCGCCTGCTGACCATAGCGCGGACTGCGCTCGGCAATCTCTTCACCATAGGTTGGAACTTCAACCTTGTAATAGATGCCAAGTGGGATCCGTGCACCCCATTCGTAGGATCTGGCAACGGCCTGGAGCTTCTTTTCCACCAGCTCATCGGCGCTGCTTGGATCATGAACGAGTCCGTCATAGCCCGTCTCGTCCAATTTGTAGAGACGGTCGTTGTCTCCGCCCTTTTCCGCGTACCACTCTTTTGTGTAGAGGTCGTTGTACGTCGGACAGGTCTGCAGAACATCCACGAAAGACGATCCAGGATGTTGAATCGCGGCCACAATGATCCCCGCCAGGTGGCGCGGATCTAACGCGTAACCGCGAGCCACAAACGTGTAACCCGCGCCAATGGCCAGCGCGAGCGGGTTCACGCCATCCTGAATGGCCGCCTCCGGCATCGATTTAGTCTTCAAGCCTTTGAGAAGCGTTGGCGCACCCTGCCCCTTGGTTAAACCATACACACCGTTGTTGAAAACGATGTACGTGAAATCAAGGTTGCGACGGCCGGAATTAATGAAATATCCAGCTCCGATGCCGTAACCGTCCCCATCGCCGCCAACAGCGAGCACGGTCATATCGTGATTCGCGATCTTCATGCCGGTGGCCGTGGGCAGGACCCGACCGTGAAGGGTGTGGTAGCCGTAAGCATTGATGTAATGGGGCGTCTTCCCGGAGCAGCCGATGCCAGAAAGCACGGCGATCTTGTGCGGCGGGATCTGGAGCTGGGCGAACGCCTGTTGAATCGCCGTAAGGATCCCAAAGTCGCCACATCCCGGGCACCAGTTGTTATGAACTTCTGTTCGGTAATCACGCATTGTGAGCGTTGCTGTTGCCATGCTGATCTCCTGACCTACGACGAGAGGTGCGAGACGGCAACGTCTCGCTGACCGTTTTTGATGACTGAGCGCAGGCCGTCCATGATCTCCTCTTGAGAAAACGGACGCCCGTCAAACTTCAGGACTCGCTCAGAGATAGTGATCCCAGTTTGCTCGCGAATAAGCATTCCGAGCTGGCCGAGATAATTCGTCTCAACAAGAATCACCCGCTTGGCTCGCTTCAGCACCGCCTCAACGCCTGCCACTGGGAAAGGCCGCATGAGCCGGACGTGCAGGTAGTTCGCGGTGATGCCATCTTCGTCTTTAAGGATCTTCAAAGCGTCGAGGATGGCGCCCTTGGTGGAACCCCAGCCAACCAGAGTCACTTCGGCATCTTCCGGGCCGATCACGGTGTACGTTCGATGCTCCGGTAATTCGCTCAGCGCCAAGGCGAGCTTGCCCATGCGCTTGTGCATCATGTCAATGCGGTTCTGGGCATCCTCAGTGATGTGTCCGCGCGGATCGTGCTCATCAGTGGTCGTCCAATACACACCACCCTCATCGCCGGGAATCGATCGTGGAGTAATCCCGTCTTCAGTGATGGCATATCGCAGATATTCATGATCGCCAGCGCCATTACGGCCATCTCTGCTGGCATCACGGTATTTCCCACGGTCTATTGGCGGAAGCGCATCGAGCTTGAGGCCATCGTGGGTCACGTAGAGCGTGGAAAGCAGTTTGTCACACAGAACGATGACTGGTAGTTGATAGCGATCTGCCCAATTGAACGACTCATAGGCATCTTCAACAACTTCGTCGACGTCGCCGGGGGCAACGAGAATGTGCGGAAATTCCCCGTGCCCGGGCTGCAGCATGAATCGAAGGTCACCCTGCTCCTGCCGCGTGGGGAGCCCCGTGCTGGGTCCGCCACGTGACCAGATCATGACAACCGGTCCCGCGGCTTCCGTCATCGACGCGAAGCCGATGCCCTCAACCATCAACGAAAAGCCGGGGCCTGACGTTGAAGTGGAAACTCGGGCACCTCCGTGCGCGGCGCCCACGGCCATATTGATGGCTGAAATCTCATCCTCAGTCTGGACAACAACGAGATCTGTTTCGCGCTGGTGCGCCTCCAGATAAACATTCTCGTCCGTGGCGGGACTAATGGGATAGTAGGTCTGAATCCCGAGACCAGCCTTGAGCTTGGCAATGGCGCAGGCCTGCATTCCTCGGATAAAGAGAGGCGGGGTCTCTGGGGCTGTGACCTGCACGAGACGGAACTGAAAGTCCTTGAGGAAATGCTCGGTGAGGTAGTTGAAACCA
This sequence comes from Chloroflexota bacterium, assembly GCA_046154735.1. Classification (GTDB taxonomy): domain Bacteria; phylum Chloroflexota; class UBA6077; order UBA6077; family JACCZL01; genus CAVXYC01. Next base: position 11,564 of record JBJXFJ010000408.1, read on the forward strand.
ATCTCCGCCGCGCGGGCGTTCATCTCGCCAATTTCCGCTCGTCGCCCCGAGAATCCCTCCCGGAGTCCGTCCTGGAAGCGCTTGAGGGGGAAACCCATCAGCGCGAGCGACGCCCCAGTGGCGATGGTATTGACCATAACGCGCATGCGGCCGCCCTGGCCCGATCGTCCAAATTCGCTGAGCATCTCCTCGAGAATCTCAGTATAGGGAAGTGGACAGGCTAGAATATCGTTCCTGCGGGCAAGCACCTTGTCCTGGGCTATTGAGGCATCGAACACAACAGCGCCACCGGGAACAAGCTCGTTCACGTGGCCTTGAAAGGTTGGAAACGGTGGGTGCGCCTCACCAAAGAGCGTCTCTTCGTCAAGCGCGACCAGCACATGCACCCGCTCCGAGATGGATGTCTTGTCCTCATCCGCAATGCGAACACGATAGTAACTGTGCTCGCCCATGATGTTGGAATGGTATTCAATATTCGCGGTCACGCGGTAACCGGCGCGCGTGCACGCTTTTGTCAGCGTTTCCGCGGAGGCATTGATACCGCCACCCTGTGGCCCCCCAACGAGCCAGGTCAGATCCCGTAATTCCATATTCCCCCCTCACTTGGCACGCGGTGCCCCCGCCAACTGACGGAACCGTCGCGCCAATTCTTGATACTGGCCTTACGCGCACTTCCGCCTCGGCGTCGGCACGCCCCGATTCTTCGGTCTATTTCCGCCCGCGGGGAGCGAGAACGGTCCCAGCCTCCCGCGGTGACACTACACGCTTTACCAATGATAGCCATGATTGAAATATGCGACTGATTCAACATCCGTTTGTAGCCGAAGCGGTCTTCGCTTGTGTGGGGCTCGCTATCACACCCGTCTCGGTGAGACCTCGCCAATAGGTTTCAAACGACAGAAGACTCTCAAGTTGCCGATCATTCGGAGCGCTCTGCCAACGGCGCTCACGCACCATTGCCAATGCGTCAGGCCCGGCTACGCCAGTACTGACCAGTACGGAACAGATCATCAACGGGCCGCGCCCCACGCCGTGCTCACAATGTGCGAACACTTTCCCACCATTCCCGAGTCGTTCACGTGTCCAGCTCACTCCCGTGAGTAACGTTTCATTTGATGGAGCGTAGCGGTCTGGAGTGGGCAAATGAAGCAAGTCAATTCCCATGCGGCGCAGCCCATCGGCATCGTCACATCCTTCCGCTCGGAGGTCGATCACACCGGTGATGCCGTGATCACGGAGTCGGAAGTAGTCACGGACACGCACCGATCCACCGGCTGCAAGATCATCCGTAATCCAGGAGAGGTTCAGGTTGCCCCGGGCAAGATCCGAGGCATATTCGTGGAGTCGGGCTGCAATCCTTAGGCGAATCCGTCCAAGTGGATTGAGCCTTCGGATGAGCTCCCGGCGTTCCGCGGCGGCATCGGCGCCGTCGGATTGATTCACTCCACACTCCTTGTGAGTAAAAGCACGTTGTGATCACAACGAGACGCGGCGAAGGCACTGAGCGATCGCCGCGTCTCCGAATTATTCGAAAAATGGGCTAGACGAGCGCTTCCTTCAACGCATCATAGTCGGGATACCGCCCATTGAGCTCTTGCTGAACCAACGGCCCGTTCTTGAGCGCTGAAACCTGCTCCTCATACGTCGGCTGCTTCACCTGATAGAGGATGCCCACAGGGATGCGGTCACCCCATTCCTGTGAGAGCGTCCAGGCCTTCTCCCGATTGGTTGGGTCGTAGCCGGTCTCATCCTCAACCTTGTACACCCGAGAGCGATACCAATCGTACGTATTGACCTTGTTGTAGGTGACACAAGGTTGCAGGGTGTCCACAACCGAATAGCCCGGATGCTTGATGGCCTCCTGCAACAACGCCGTGAGGTGCTTGACATCCCCCGCAAAGGTTCGGGAGATGAACGTAGCACCAGCCGCAAGTGCCAAAGCTAGCGGGTTCAAGGCTGATTCAATCGAACCCTCAGGAGAGAAGCTGGTGATGACACCCTTGTCCGAGGTTGGTGAATACTGCCCCTTCGTCAGGCCGTAAATCTGATTGTTCTCAATAACATGAGTGACATCAGCATTACGGCGCATGCCGTGCATGAGATGATTTGCACCGATGCCGTAGCCATCGCCATCGCCCGTCACAATGATGACTTTTAGATTGTGATTGGCCAACTTCACGCCCTGGGCAATAGGCACGGCGCGGCCGTGCAGGGAGTTGTACGCATTCACTGTCATGTAATGCGGGAGCTTAGATCCACAACCAATGCCCGATACCAGCATGGCCTGATGGGGCATCAGATCCATACCTGCCAGCGCGGCTTTGATTCCCGCCAGAATACCGAAGTCACCACACCCAGCGCACCAGGTGGACTTCTCTGTCGTATTAAAAAGCTTGAGGTCAGACATTTACTACCACCTTCTCGCGAACGCCCCGAACGATCTCTTCGGGCGAGAACGGCCGTCCATCGTACTTTGTTATGAGCACATCCGGCTTACGCCCGGTGTACTGGCGAATGACTTGGGCGAGCTGACCGGTGAAATTCATCTCGATCACAACCATCTTCCTGAGGCCGGTGATAATCTCAGTAAGCTTGTCCTCATCGATGGGATGCATGTCAACGAATTGGAGCACGTTCGTGGTGAGCCCATCCGCGGTCAGCATTCGGGCAGCTTCTTCGGCTGCACCAATCGTTGAGCCCCATGTGACGATGGAAATGTCCGCCGTCTCCGGTCCCCAAACCTGAGGTAAACGCATATCTTCGCGAGCGGCAAGGGCTTCCTTGCGCATGCGCTTTTCCATCTGAACGATCCGCACATCCGCATCCTCAGTGATCCATCCACGCTCACTATGCTCATCACCAGTGGTGATGTACACGGCCTTCTCGTGACCGGGGAAGGCCCGCGGAGAAATGCCCGAATCCGTCACTAAGTGCCGAGCGTAGGGCGACGTGAGCTTATCGAGCTCATCATTGCTCACGAGTGAGCCACGATCGATCTGGACCTGCTTGAAGTCGAAGGAATCGACAGGTACCGTCCGCACCTGGTTCGAGAGGAACAGGTCGGTGAGGATGATGACCGGTGTCTGGTATTTTTCAGCCAGGTTGAACGCCCGGTAGCCGGATTCAAAGCACTGCTCAACAGTCCCGGGAGTCGTCACGATGCGCGGGAACTCGCCGTGTGAGGCGTGCAGCACGAACTGCAAGTCCGAGGACTCGGTGCGCGTGGGCAACCCCGTGCTGGGTCCACCACGTTGAACCTCGGCAATAACCAGCGGTGTCTCCGTCATGGCGGCCAGGCCGTACGCCTCAACCATGAGACAGAAGCCGCCACCCGAGCTCGCGGTCATCGCGCGAACGCCAGCATGCGCCGCACCAATAGCGAAGAGGATGGCTGAGAGCTCGTCCTCTGTCTCCTTCTGGACGATGCCAAACTTACGGGCATTGGCCGCGATGTATTCCGTAATCGTACTGGCCGGCGTCATGGGGTACGTCGAAATGAACTTGCATCCGGCCGCGATCGCGCCCATGCCAATCGCCTGATTTCCATTGACCAGCATTTTCTTGGACTGATTCGGAATCGCTTCAAGCTTCCACGGGAAATCCGCGCCGTACCTGTCACCCGCCATATCGTAGGCGGCTTTGGCCACGCGAATGTTGCTCGCAATGACATCAGCGCCCTTGCGCTTGAAATTGTTTTCGATCACATCCTCGATGCGCTCGAAGTTGTATCCCGTGAGTCCCGCCGTGGCACCCAGCGCCGCGGTGTTCATCATAATGCGGTGTCCGCCGATCTCCTCAGCGAGCTTTACCAGCGGCAACTCAAAGTTTCGCACGTCACCCGCCGCAAGTGCCGCCTCGTCCACCTTCACGGCCTCGTCATGGATCACTCCACCGCCGGGAACGATCTCTTCGAGATGGTAGCCCACAGCATCCTTATTGAACGCGAGCAGCAGATGGACATCCTCAACGTGTGAGTAGATTGGCTGCTCTGAAACGCGGACATGGTAGAAGTTGTGTCCGCCGCGAATGCGCGACATGTAGTCCTGCAGGCCAAAGACCCATAGGCCACCCCGAACGAGAGCCCGCGCAAATCCGGCGCCGCCAGATTCGACTCCCTGTCCGGCTTCTCCGCCGATCTTGATCGAAATTGTGTTCTTGGGCATTGCGCCCTCCCCCTCTTAACCGGACCTGGTCACTGTGTGCGCCACCCTCCGGCGCACCCCCTCCAGACACACAGAACGCGAACCCCCAGCAAAACCCTCACCCTGGTGATCCGCGATCAAGCGCATGCCGCATGCTCAGGCTCATGCGCGTTCCGAGGCAGGATTATAGACACACTGCCTCGGATGAGCCCAATCAGCGGTACTCTACCAGATTCCCAGCTCCGCTTTAGCTTCTTCACTCGCCATTGTGCGCGGGTCCCAACGTGGAGTCCACACCAGATTGATCTCAACATCTTCAACGGCTTCAAATTTGTTGCACAGCACGGCTTCTGCCTGCACCTTGATAACGGGTGCAAGCGGACAGGCCGGGCTGGTGAGCGTCATGTCCACCACCACATTACTTCCATCAGCGGTCACTCCGTACACCAGCCCAAGGTCAACGATGTTGATCCCGATCTCGGGATCGTAAACCGCCTTGAGCGCCTGCAGCATTTCCTCATCACTGGGCATCACAGGCGTCTCAACAACGCCGGTGCTTTCAGCCACTCCATCATCAGGCATCGGTAATCTCCTTCTCCGCGTTACTCACTCCGTTGCGATATTGCTCGAGCGCTTCTCGAAGCGCGTTCCAGGGAAGCATGGCGCACTTCACACGCACGGGGTACTTCTTCACGCCCTGAAGCGCTTCCAGCTCCTCGTTTCCATTCAGGCCGTCGAGCGAGCCATTTCCCACCATCATCTCGCGGAAACCGCCCACCAGGTCACTAACCTCCTCGTTCGGGAGGCCCTTCACACCCTCCGTCATCATGGATGCGGAGGCCTGGCTGATGGAGCACCCCCGGCCGCTGAAAGCAATGTCCACCACACGGCCTTGGTCAATCTTCACCATGACGTCCACTTCATCGCCGCAGAGCGGATTGTGGCCGTGGACCCGGACTGACGCGTCAGGAAGTTCTCCGCGTCCTCGCGGACTCTGATAATGGTCGAGAATAATTTCACGGTACAGATCGTCAAGCGCCAAGTCGAAGCATCTCCTTCACTTTCGCCAGTCCAACGATGAGCGCATCCACTTCTTCGGGCGTGTTGTACACGTAAAAACTCGCTCGGGCCGTTCCGGCAATGTCAAGCTCCTTCATCAGAAGCTGACAGCAATGGTGCCCCACGCGAACAGCTATGCCCTCATAATCCAGAATGGTCCCAACGTCGTGAGCGTGTATCTCCCCATAGTTGAACGCCACCACGCCACCACGCCGAACGGCGTCCTTGGGCCCGTAGATCTGAATCTCCGGAACGTTTCCGATCGCTTCCAGTGCGTATGCCACCAGCTCGCGCTCATGCTCACGCACGCGCTCCATACCGAGATTCGAGAGGTAATCAATGGCCGCTCCGAATGCGATCACATCGGCGATGTTCGGCGTGCCAGCCTCAAATTTCCAGGGGAGCTCATTCCAGGTAGACATCGCGTCTGAAACGCGGTCAATCATCTCACCACCACCCAAAAATGGCGGCATACTCTCTAGCAGCGCTTCACGACCGTATAGCACCCCAACTCCCGTGGGTCCCAGCATCTTGTGCGATGAGAACGCCAGGAAGTCGCAATCAAGCGCCTGCACATCTACGGGCATGTGCGGCACGCTCTGTGCCCCGTCCACCAGGATGATAGCGCCCACTTCATGGGCTAGCCTGGCTGCTTCAGCCACGGGATTTATCGTTCCCAGCACGTTGGACATGTGCGTCAATGCGAGCAGCTTAGTTCTATCCGTCAGCGCCTTCTGGATGTCCTCTGGTTCAATCGTTCCATCTTCGCGGAGCTCAATGAACCGCAAATGGGCGCCGCGCTCTGCGGCAAGGATCTGCCACGGTACGATATTGCTGTGGTGCTCCATGCGCGTAATGAGAATCTCATCACCCGCGCTGATGTTCTGCCTACCCCACGTGTAGGCAACCAGATTGATCGCCTCCGTGGTATTGCGCGTGAAGACAATCGATCGCGTATTGGGCGCATGGATGAAACGGGCGACCTTCTGGCGCACGCCTTCATATCGCTCGGTTGCTTCTTCGGCAAGAGCATGTACACCGCGATGAATGTTGGCGTTGAAGCCCTCGTAGTACTCCACGAGTGCGTTGATGACCGCCTTCGGTTTCTGCGAGGTGGCCGCGTTGTCAAGGTAAATCAACGGTTTACCACGCGCGAACTTCGTCAGGATCGGGAAATCCTGTCGAATAGCTGCCACATCCAGTGCACCTAGGGAGCTATGCAGCGAGGTCATTCAATCTCCACCTCAACCGATCCGTCCTTCACCCGCACGGGATACGTACTCACTGGGACGACCGCGGGCAGACTCATGGCCTGACCCGTTCGAACATCAAACAGCGCTCCGTGACGCGGGCACTCGATACGATCCCCCACAAGCTCGCCCTCTCCCAGAGGACCGTCATCATGCGTGCAGAGATCATCAACGGCGAAAAAATCACCATCCACATTGCAGAGTGCGATGCGCTTCTTGCCAACCGCCACCACCTGGGCCATACCCGGTGCCACGTCATCAACTCGTGCTACCGCGCTCCACGTTGCCATGAATCATTCGTCTCCGTGCTTCGTCCACAACTCGCCCTGGATTGCCGACCAAATCCGCTCACGCACCGCGTCAACCGGTATGCGCTGGAGCACTGGGGCGAAAAACGCCTCAACAATCAATCGCTGGGCTTCATCACGCGCAATGCCCCGACTCATCACATAGAACAGTGCGTCCTCATCCATGGGGCCCACGGTTGCACCATGGGCACATCGCTCAACATCGCTATTGAGAATCTCCAGGCGCGGATCTGTATCTGCCTTGGCCGTGCCGGAGAGCAGCAGATTGCGCGCCTCCATATTTGAGGAAGTCTGGTCTGCTTGCTCGGCAACACGGATAAGTCCGCTGAAATTCGAGCTTGCAGTATCTCGCAGCGCCGCCTTAAAGAGCTGATCACTCCGCGTCCGCGAGGCCACGTGATCCTGCAAGGTGAGCTGGTCCACGTGCTGATCATTTTTCCCGAACACCAGACCCACGATCTCGGTCTCTGCGCCCTGCGCGCTAAGCTGGGCATCCAGCGTCACCCTGGCCAGCCGCGCCCCCAACGATGAAAGCACCCAGCGAACGAAGCTGTCGCGCCCGGCGCCGGCCGCCATGTTCCCGAAGTACCAGGCTTGCGGATGCCACTCCTGACTGTTGATGTACTGAATGCGGGCGCCATCCGCGGGCAGAAGCTCCACTCCGGCGCTGACTAGAATCTCGCCCGTCTGGTCCTCAGAACAGTAGGTTTCCAGGATTGTGACGTCCGCCCCCGCCTCGGCCACCACCAGCGTGTGCGGAAACGCACTCTGCCCTGGCTCAGTGGCGGCTTGGACAATCTGAATCGGCTTTTCTACTAGGACGCCACGCGGGATAAAGACGAACGCCCCACCACTGAGATAAGCCTGATGGATACCCGCGAAGAGGTCTGGCGATTTCGACCGAGTTGAGAGGAGGGCTCGCTGTACCTGCTCCGGTAGCTCGCGAACCGCGCGGTCGAGGCACATCACCTGAACCCCCTGGCTCACAAGCGCCGGATCGATCTCGCAGCGAACCTCGGCGGCATCCTGAATCACCAGGGTGCCAGCAACATCCTCATTCGGGGTGAGCACTCGCTCAACGCAGGCCGCGAGCTGAAGAGCTGCCGCGAGGAGCGCCGGCGGATTGAGAAGTGTGTCAATGTCGAGACCACTCAGATTTGTCCGCCGCCAGCCCTCATCTCGCGTGGTCGGCAAAGCTTGTGTCGAGAACGTTTCCCACCCGCGCAGCCGTAGATCACGCAGCCAGGAGGGCTCGCCTCGAATGGCCGAAAACGCCTCCACCAGATCCGCCGTCAATGGTGCGCTGGCGAGCGACCCGCCTCGGATCGGCCGCAACCGCATTGAAGAATCACTCACTCAGTATGCTCCTGCGTCGTGACGAAAGTCGGCCGACGGATGTCGGAAACTAACGCCACCAACATCCATCCGCATCCGACTTTCGACCATAGTCTTCCGTCCATGCTTAGCCGACAGAGTCTTCCATTTGGAGCTGAAGCAGCCGGTTCAGCTCCACCGAGTACTCCATAGGGAGCTCCTTGGTGAAAACATCGAAGAAGCCATTGACAATCATGGTCTTGGCCTCGGTTTCACCCAGTCCACGCGCCATTAAGTAGAAGAGCTGCTCTTCGCTGATCTTACTCACCGAGGCTTCATGCTCAATCGACACATTGTCTTCATCAATCTCGATAGACGGATAGGTGTCTGAGCGCGACTCTTCATCCAGCATGAGGGCATCGCAGCGGACGAATGACTTCACATTCTCAGCGCCCTTATGCACCTTCAGCAGGCCGCGGTAGCTGGTGTGCCCGCCATCCTTGCTGATTGACTTCGAGATGATTGTGGACGTGGTATCGGAGGCCACGTGGACCACCTTGCCGCCCGCGTCCTGGTGCTGCCCGCGACCGGCCATCGCAACAGAAATAATGTCCGCGCGTGCCCCACGCCCCATGAGGTAGACCGCCGGATACTTCATGGTCACCTTGCTGCCCAGATTGCCATCCACCCATTCAATCGTGGCATTCTCATAGGCCATGGCCCGTTTGGTAACGAGGTTATAGACGTTACTGGACCAGTTCTGGATTGTGGTGTAACGAATGTGAGCACCCGGCCGAGCGATCAGCTCCACCACCGCGCTATGCAGGGAATCAGAACTATAAGTTGGAGCGGTACACCCTTCGATGTAGTGGATCGACGAGCCCTCATCCGCAATGATGAGCGTGCGCTCAAACTGCCCCATATTCTCCGTGTTAATCCGGAAGTAAGCTTGAAGGGGGATTTCCACCTTCACGCCCTTGGGCACATAAATGAAGCTCCCACCACTCCACACAGCGCTATTGAGCGCGGAGAACTTGTTATCAGCCGCCGGAATCACCGTGGCAAAGTGCTCTTTCACGATCTCTGGGTACTCGCGGAGGCCGCTATCCATGTCTAAGAAAAGCACGCCCAGCTTCTCGAGGTCCTCACGAATCTGATGGTAGACCACCTCAGACTCGTACTGCGCGCTCACACCACCCAGAAACTTCCGTTCCGCCTCGGGGATGCCCAGGCGATCGAAGGTGTTCTTGATGTACTCGGGAACGTCATCCCAGCTTCGCGTAGCATTCTCGGACGGCCGCACATAGTAGTGAATGTTCTCAAAATCGATGCCGGAGAGATCGGCACCCCAGTTAGGCATGGGCTTCTTGAGAAAGATGTCCAGGGCCCGTAGGCGAAACTGAAGCATCCACTCCGGCTCACCTTTCCGCGCTGACATCTCCTCAATAAGTGTGCGCGTGAGGCCCTTACCTGACTTGTAAGAGTAGGTCGACTCGTCGTCGTGGAAGCCATACTTGTAGTCTGTAACGATGTCGCGTGGCGAGACTGCCATCAGTGGGCTCCTTGCTCAGCTAGCTCTTCGGACGGCAGATCCTGCATGTAGGATTCGTACCCTTCCGCTTCGAGCTTCTCCACGATCTCGACGCCGCCCGAAGCGACGATCCGACCGCGGACAAGCACGTGAATGTGATCTGGATGAATGTAGTTCAACAAACGCTGATAGTGGGTGATAACGAGGAGACCCATCTCTGGCCCTGCCAGCGCCTCCACCCCCTCGGCAACGGTACGCAGCGCATCAATGTCTAAACCAGAATCGATCTCATCAAGGACCGCAATGGATGGCTCAAGCATGGCCATCTGGAGGACCTCGGCGCGCTTTTTCTCGCCGCCGGAGAAGCCTTCATTCACGTCGCGAGCCGCGAAGGCTTGATCCATCTTCAGCATGTCCATTTTCCCGCGAAGACGCTTCCGGAACTCCAAGGCACTCACCTGGGTCGTCTGCGTTGCGCGCGTGGCGGCTCGAAGGAAGTCACCCAGGCGCACTCCCGGGATGGCCACCGGGTACTGAAATGCCAGGAACAACCCCTTCTGCGCCCGTTTATCCGGACCCAGGCCAAGCATTTCCTCCCCATCCAGACGCACGCTGCCGCTCAGCACCTCGTAGCGCGGGTGGCCCATCAGCGTATTCGCCAGCGTGCTCTTGCCGGAACCGTTCGGCCCCATCAGGGCGTGCGTTTCGCCGCGGTTCACTGTGAGGTCCAATCCACGCAGGATCTCCTTACCCTCAACGGCAACGCGCAGGCCTTCAATAACGAGTGTCGGATTCGCCGTATTCATCGATGCGCTCTCTCTGTCACGCAGTGCTCATCGCCCACACCGCGAAGTGTTTCAAGTGGAATGATCCCAGGGCGAGCGGCCGAGGCATGCTCCTGCTGCAGATCCTGGAGTGAGGTTGAATCCAGCACGGAGACGATACTGTCACGCACACGCGACCAAACAGATCGTGACACGCAGCTATCCTCCACCGCGCAGGCGCCTGGCAGATAGTCTTCTGTCGTACAATCCACCGGAGCAATCGGCCCTTCCAGAACTCGATAGATGTCGCCCACCGTGATCTGATGGGGGTGCCGCGCCAGACGATAGCCCCCGTGCACGCCGCGTATGCCCTCCACCAGACCCGCCCTGCGCAGCTCGGCAATGAGCTGCTCGAGGTACGCCAGTGGCAGTTGCTCCGATCGCGCAATCTCGCCAAGTGGCATGAGTCCGTGCTCGTAGGCCGCGGCCAGCTCGGTCATCGCCCGCAAGCCATAATGCGCCCGCGTTGAAACCTTCATGGCCTCCCCCGTAAAATCCGACTGAATTCATCAGAATTCTATCAACTCAGTCCCAACCACGCAACGCGCACGCCGAATGACGAGGAAAACGAGCGGAATGGTGAGTAGGTTTCGACCACTGATCACCCATCACTCCTGACTCATCACCACACGGCATGGCGCCTGCGTTACAATTTGGACTGGAGTGGCGGAAAGGAGTCAGCACGCATGATTACCATCACTCAGGAAGCAACCGAGCAGGTAAGAGAAGTTCTGTCCGATAAAGAAAAGGCGGGGCACGCGCTGCGCGTGTTCGTCCGCGGCATGAGCTGCTCAGGGCCGGCCTATGGCATGGCACTGGACAACGAGGCCAAGCCAGACGATGCCGTCATCGATCTCGATGGCATTCGGGTTCTTGTAGACCCCGCCAGTGCGCCTTATCTCGATGGTGCCGAGATTGACTTTGTCGATAGCCTCATGGGCCGCGGCTTCACCGTGACCAACGCAAATGCCCCACAGCAGTCCGGTGGCGGCTGCGGCGGCGGTTGCTCCTGCGGTTCCGGCGGCGGGCACTAAGCCGCACGATTCAACGCGATTCGTTCATCATGAACGGGCCGCTTACCTGACTTCGGGTAAGCGGCCCGTTCCTATCCCATCGAACCGCTAGCTCAATTGGCAGAGCATTCGACTTTTAATCGAAGGGTTCCGGGTTCGAGTCCCGGGCGGTTCACCCACTTTTGAACTTGAATTATGTCACCTAGAGCCTAATTTCAGACTCCGCGGCAGGTGTGTACAGACTAAGTTCAAGTCTAACCGAACGACACCGGTGCACAGAATCGGTGGAAAATGGCCCAAAAACGGGCACGGAGGCGTGATCGTAATGGCTGATCGAAGCAACCGTATAGCTGAGCTCGAGACGCTCTACGCAGAGCTAGAGGCTAAGTTCTTCGGAGGTTTGCAGGTCGACGGTCAAGCGCACGACATGCCGTATGAACTGACCCAGGTGAGACGGCAGATGGACGCGGTCAAAGAAGAACTCGCCAGACTCAAGCAGGATTGAGCGTTCATGGCAGGCCGTGACTGCCGCGCACGGGTCACAGGCAAAGTCAACCGCTTAGGAACCGTTTCCGAGTAGCTCATCCATCTTGTCCGCGGCGCCCCTCAGGACCGAGGGGAACACGTGACTGTAGGTGTTCATGGTGAGCGAGATCTGCGAGTGACCGAGTAGCTCCATCACTGCGCGCGGGTGCTCTCCTTGGGCAAGGAGGAGCGAGGCACACGTGTGGCGCAGATCGTGGAATCGCTTCTTGGGGATCTCCGCCCGCTCCAGAATGCCCTGGAAGTAGCGGAGTACGTTTCGACCATCGAGCGGCGTTCCGTGCGCTGTCGTGAACACATAGCCCGTGTCTTTCCAGGCCGGCCCCGCGGCGAGTCGCTCCTCGATCTGGCGGCGCTTGTGCTGTCGTAAGGCCCGCACCGCGAAGGCGGGGAGCGGGATTGAGCGATTGCTGGTCCTCGACTTCACGTCTACCAGGGTGAGCACACCCCCCACCGATTGCAGGGCCTTCCTGATGTGCATCATGGCGGCGTCCAGGTCGATGTCCTCCCACTGAAGCCCCAACGCCTCACCACGGCGGAGGCCCACGGCCAGAGCCACGCTGTAGAGTGCCTCTAGGCGATCTCCCTTGACGGCTGCCAGAAAGCGCACCGCATCCTCCGGACTGAGGGGCGTGATCTCCTCTCGCGTGACGCGCGGCGCCTTCACCAGCTTGGCCACGTTTCGCGAGACGATCTCACGGTACATGGCGTCACTCAGCGCACTCCTCAGAATGGCGTGCAGATACTGCACCGTTCGAGGGGCGAGGCCAGCAGTCTTACGCCGATCGTTGAGAAAGGCCTCCAGATGCTGGGGGGAGAGCTTGGTGAGCTGCAGCCGCCCCAGAACAGGGAGAATGTGCAAGCGGATACTGATCTCATAGCTCGCGTGGGTGCTAGGGCGAAGGTTCGGCTCTACGGTGTGCTCAAGCCAATACTCAAGGTACTGAGCCACCGTCTGCCGCGGCCCATAGGCCAGGGCTCCACGGCTCTGCTCATTCCGGGCCTTCTGCAGCTTCTCCAGGACCTCGCGCTGAGTCGCTCCGGTGAACTGCTTATAGTGGCGCCCCTTCGCGGACCATCCCAGGTCAAGCTGGGCGACCCATTGCCCCGCACGCTTCCCGGTCTGCCTCTGGAATACCGAGCCGTCACCGCGCTCACGCCGCGACATCAGCAGAGGCCTAAGCGCTGATGTCCGCGCTCATGAGCGCGGACGGCTCAACGCCTAGCACGGCGGCGAGCTTTCTCACGGTTCGCGGGTGCGGCTCGGAATCGCCATTCTCTATTCGCGTCACCGCCACGCGACTGAGCCCGGCGTGGTCGGCCAGTTCCTGCTGACTGAGCGCTTTTAGTTCCCTCACTGCCTTGAGGCGGGTGAGCTTTACCACACAGTTACCCCCTGAGAAGTTACCGAAACTATACAAAAGCGCTGCAAAACTTTGACCAAACAGTAATTGATTTGTATAGTATTTGTGTATTTCTGTGTGTGAGCACCGGGGGATCAACCCTCCCAAGCAGCCGACACGACAGACCCCAAGAAGGTAGGTACCAGCATGACCACCATAGGCTCCGGAACATTCGGTTCGCTCAGACCCAACTGCCGCGGGGGCCCCGCCGAGCTCCGCACCGTGGAACTCACGCTGCAGGAACAATGTGTCGTCAACTTCTACCGATCGATCTCGCAAGCCCATCCACGCACAGGCGACCTCCTAGAGGAGCTCCTCGAGCAGGTCTCGAGTCTTTCCTGTGAGATCCGAGACGGCTGGCACGCGGCCAGCCCTTGCGCGGACTACAGGCCCGCCCGGCCGCACATCGTCTGGGAGTTAGGCGTCATCCTGGAGCCCGAAGCGCCCGACCAGGCTGCTCTGGATGCCTGGTGCGATGAGCAAGACGTGAAGCTAGGCCTAGTGCGAGACACTCTCACGCCACCAGCGGAGCCCTGGCGAGGGGACTAGAACGATCAGGAGCCAATTTGATGTGGGGCGGCCAGCAAGCCGCCCCGTTTCACGTACCCCTCAGCCTCCGCCCCGCGCTAGGGGCGCTTCAGGATATCGTGGTTGCAGTGATTGCGCAGCACGATTGACCCATCCGGGCCGAACTCGAATGTCAGCCGATTTTTGAGATCGATGTACGCCTCGAAAACTCCAGTGGTCCCTTGAACTGGATGAACTTTCAGGCCAGGATGGCTCGGATTTTCAATCAATCGATCGATCGCTTCCAGAATAGCGGAGACCAGTTCGGGTGGCTTCTTCTGGAGCCTTTTTTTGAAGCGTTTGGGAATATCGATCGACGGCACTAATCGTTGGTGAGAAGCCAGCGAATTGCATCACGGGCTGATCCGAACTTAGCGACCTCGCCATTATGAATGTCCTCATCAGACTCGGATTCTCCGAGCTGCCAATCATAGGACCAGAAATAGACCTGCGCCCGTGATAGTGAGGCCGGGACCCTCGCCGCGATGTTGGCTGCAACGTGTTCGTCAGCCATGGTCGCGGCACTTGGCATGACACTCAGAACGCTGCTACTGGCCGTACTGAGTGCCGGCTCCACAAATAAACTCTCAGCCGGCATGGTCCGCCTCCCCCTCTTGAGCTCGAAGCTGCGCCAAGTCGTACTTTTCCATGTGTTGCTGCAAAATTGACACCAGCGTCCCGAGCATTTCACGCGTGACAACGTAGCGGCCAAGCGTCTTCACTGGGATGAACCGGAGTCGCTTTATTTGCTCCTGACGATCCTCCAGAGTTCCTAGGACCAGGGGAGGCGCGGCCTGCCCAAGCGCGAAAACAATCTCGGTGCCTGCGTGGGTAATGACGATCTGGTTGACCAGTTCGATAGTTCGATCGTCGATGTCAATCCAAGTGAGGGGGACCCCCACGGCGCCGCCACCCATTTCTTCCTTTGCCACTCCGACCACCCTGCCACGATCTCAGTATTAGCTCGTTGGGCATCAGTGTAGCACTACGGACCTTTACATCCGGCTACGCATGACATCTTTATAACGATTCTGAGACGCGGCGAGGGTGCATTGTTAATTCCACGGCCATTCGTCGCCGCGGCGTCACATACGCCACCAGCATGCCCAGAGCCACTAGGAACAGCCCACCTACGATGAATTCGAGGGGCGGCCATGCCAACCAGCAGCCATAGGCCACGATGGCGGAGCCCACATAAGCCAGCAGATCCGCAATCACCCTGGGAAGCCCCACCAGGCGGCCGCTTCGCCTCTCGTTCGGTTGGATTTCTCGCAAAATCTCACTCCTAAAAAAACGAGGCGCGAAGGTAGGAGCCAGAGAGAGGGCTGACGCGCGGGTTCTTGGGACCTCTTTTCTTAGAGATTTGCATCCCCCTATTACGTCTCTCAGCGCTCGCGCTTTCGCGAATTGCACGCTCGGCAAAGCACCTGAATATTCCCGGCGTCTGATTGTCCACCTCGCGAGAGAGGAATGATGTGATCGGCTGTTAAGTCATCAGTCGCGAGGCACGCCGAACACCAAGGCTGCGCCGCGATTGCAGCACGCGAGACTCTCAGCCAGTCATCATCGTATCCGCGCGCTTGACGGGTTCCACGGCGCCGCTCCTGCATCGCCCGGAGCTGCGCCTGACAATCCGCACAGCGTGACCCGTTCGATGTGAGCGCACCGCATCCGAGACAGGGGCGAACAGTCATGAGATCGAGTACCTCGGGAATTGGAGCTGCGGCGTGGTGAACGTGAGATCACGACACCACCTGGGGCGCCGCGACCGGGGTGTCGTGCTGGACTGCCTCCCCCCACCCGATGAGGGTGCCCCCCATCCGACCAGCCCACCCCAGGCCGGGGGTACCCCCACCCTCGGCCAGCCACAAATGTGGAGATGCCCCCCCCATTGGATGCATGCATGCTCGCTCCATCCTCCGAGCCGCTCACTCAGTAGCGTGGTGAATACCGCGGCCCGCGAAAGCGCACCACGGGCGGGGCACAGTAGTCCGGCGCAATTGCCTTGAACGCGTCAACGCCCGCTGACCGGGCG
>JBJXFJ010000410.1:0-6107 GCA_046154735.1 Chloroflexota bacterium
TGGCCGTCGACGCGGCAGGTTGTCCAATCGTCCATCAGGCGGGCGCCGAGGCGCTGATAGAAGCCGATGGCCGGGGTATTCCAATCCAGCACGGACCACTCTAGCCGGCCGCAGCCGCGCTCCACAGCGATGGCGGCGAGTTGACGCAGCAGCGCTTTCCCGATGCCCTGGCCGCGTCGCTCTGGAAGCACGTAAAGATCCTCGAGATAGAGGCCGGGCTGGACGCGAAACGTCGAATAGTTATGGAAGTAGAGAGCAAAGCCAGCCGGGCCCAGATCATCCTCCGCAATGAGCGCCTCACAGTACACCCGCGCACCAAAGAGATGCGCCCGCAGGTCGTCTTGCGATCCAACCACCTCGTGGCTCAAACGCTCGTACTCGGCCAGGCCACAGATGAGCTCAAAGATCAGTGGAACGTCGTCGGGTGTGGCGGGCCGTATGTGAACACCGGGGGTCTGGTTTATGGGCGACTCACTCATCATGCACTGATGGTACAGCGTGGATTCTGGCCGGCGGCTTCACCATGCGCCATAATCAGTCAAGTCGAGTCAACGTGACGTTTCCCAGAATTCAGGTATTTTTTCCCCCTATGACCGCTGTACCGAGTGTTCACGCGCCCAGAGTGGCGTTACTTGGAATCCTCATGCTCTCCGTTTGCGTACTTGGTTGCTCCGTCCCGGCGGCCGCATCTGCCCCATTGACGTACGTGGCGATTGGCGCGTCTGACTCTGTGGGAGTGGGCGCGGCGGAGCCATCGGCTGAGGGCTGGGTGCCTCGGCTTGGATTACTGCTTGGCCGTGAAACCCGGGTCGTTAACCTCGGAGTGAGTGGCTCTACGCTGGCCCAGGCAATATTGGAGCAGCTTGGTCCCGCGCTTGATGCGCGCCCGGATGTCGTCTCGGTGTGGCTGGCCGTGAATGATTTGAACGCCCGCGTTCCGCTGCCGCAGTACGAGGCTGACCTGGACCGATTGCTCGGAGAGATGAGGGGTGACGGTCGGTGCATTCTGGTGGGCAACGTGCCTGATCTCACACGAGCCCCAGTGTACGCACGCCAGGACCCGAGCGCGCTGCGAGCGACGATCCAGGCGTGGAACGCGGTGATTGCCCGCGTGGCGCTGCGCCATGGCGCCACGTTAGTGGATCTGGACGCGCGCTGGCAGGAGATCACGGATCATCCTGAATACCTGTCCGCGGACGGCTTTCATCCCAGTAGTGAAGGGTATGCGCGGCTCGCAACGCTCTTCCAGGAGGATTATCGGCGTGGCTGCTGAGATCGTTGTCTCCGCTCGTGGGCTGAGCAAAACGTACACATCCGGACGACTCCACGTGCCGGCGCTGAAGAGCGTATCGCTCGCGATTGCGCGTGGTGAGATTGTGGCGATCGTGGGCCCCAGCGGCTGTGGTAAGACGACGTTATTGCACTGTCTGGCTGGGCTCGAGGACTTTGATGCCGGTGAAGTCTGGATCGAGCATCAGGACTTGCGGCAGCTTGATGACGGCCAGCGGGCTCGGCATCGAGCTCGGCGAATGGGCTTTGTGTTCCAGAGTTACAACTTACTCCCTGTGCTTGATGCTCTGGAAAACGTTGAGCTGCCGCTCCTGCTGGCCGGGCACTCACCCGCTGAATCGCGCAAGCGGGCGGCCCGAGCGCTGGAATCCGTGGGCCTGGAACATCGTTTGCGGCATCGTCCCAATGAGCTCTCGGGCGGTCAGCAACAGCGTGTGGCCATTGCCCGCGCCCTGGCGCCTGAGCCGGCCGTGATCTGGGCGGATGAGCCCACCGGTAATCTTGACAGCGAGTCGGCTGAGGAGATCATGCAGCTTGTTGATCGGCTCAACCGCGAGAATCGCCAGACGTTTGTGCTCGTGACGCATGCAGCGGATGTGGCCGATCGCGCGGATCGGATTATCCGAATGCGCGATGGCGAGATCGTGGCTGACAACGTTCGTCCAGTGCGGAGCGTTGATCGCATGGTCGCGGAGCGTTGATGCGGGGTTTTCTCTGGGAGAGAGAACGCGCGCGTTCTCCACTCTGGGCGCAAACCTAGCCCATCATGCGCTCCCTCTTCGGGCTTTCACAAGACGCGCTGGTGCTTGCCGTGGGTGTGGCAGTGGTGCTGATGTTCCTAGCGCTTGGCGCACAGGCCTGGCGTCAGCCGCTATTTGCGCGGCTGGCATTGAGACGGGCGTTTCGTCGGCCGGGGCTGGCCGTGCTGATCACCGCTGGGCTCACTGTGAGCACCATTGTCCTGTCCAGCGCGTTCACCACGGGTGATACGGTGAGTTTGTCTGTGCGCTCGGTTGTCGCGGGTGTTGTGGGCACCTCCGATGAGATCGTCTTTCTGCCCAAGCGTCAGCGACGCTCCGGCGCGGAGCTGGCTCAGGCGCTCGCCAGTGGCACCTTCCTGACCGGCTGGAATGAGTACTGTCCGGAGACGGAGTACAGCAGGGTTCTCGAAATCGTGGCCGACGATCCTCGGGTGTCAGCGGTGATTCCCGCTGTGCTTGAGCAGGTGGCGGTCTCAACCCCGGAGCTCGGGTTGCGTGGGCAGGTGGCTATCGTAGGCTTGCCGGCTGAGGCTGTGCGCCAGACCGGCGGCCTGCGTACTCCCGATGGACGCGTTGTGGACCTTGATGCTCTCGCTGCCGATGAAATCCTGATCAATAGCGAGGGTGCCGCCGGCCTTGGCGTTGCCAGTGGTGATATGCTGCGGTTCTACGGATTGGCTCAGGAGGTGGATCTGCGCCTGGCCATGGTGACACGCTCCGGCGACCTGGGCGGCGCCCAGGCGACGTTGTTCCTGCCTTTGGGGCGGCTCCAGCAGATTGCCGGGCGGCCAGGTGAGCTGAATCAGATCCTAGTGGCCAATCGTGGCAACGCGGCAGAGCGCATCCGCGCATCCTGGCCGGTAACCGTGGCATTGCGCGCCGCCCTCCTGGACGATGCGGCGAGCGACCGACTTTTCCAAGCTCTTGCACAGGGACCGGTTCGAGATGCGCTGGCCCGTGAGTCCATTCGCGGTCCGGGTAGC
Organism: Chloroflexota bacterium; assembly: GCA_046154735.1. GTDB lineage: Bacteria > Chloroflexota > UBA6077 > UBA6077 > JACCZL01 > CAVXYC01. The sequence goes on from JBJXFJ010000410.1 coordinate 3,035, forward strand.
GGGCGCGCCCAGGAGAAGCTCAATTCGCTGGTGCGATCATTGCAGGCCGATCAACCCACACCTGAGTTTGACGCACTGGTCCAGGATCCGGAGCTGCTTGGGCGTGTGGCGTCCAGTTTGAACGTGAGCCCGGGAGCACTTGAGCAGAGCCCGCTTTTTGGTGGAGGCGGCGGCCGACGCCTGCGCGTGCTGGATGTGCAACAAATGGCCCAGGATCAGGCCGACCGCTGGGCCAGCGCATTCACTTCGCTTTTTGTGGCGCTCGGGCTGTTTTCACTCAGCACGGGAGTTCTCCTGGTGGTGCTCGTCTTCTCGCTCCTCGCGTTGGAGCGGCGTGGGGAGCTCGGCACGATCCGCGCACTTGGCGGGAGGCGCGGCGATGTTATTTCCATGCTCGTGTTTGAAGGCGTGGTACACAGCGCGCTCGCGGCCGCGGTGGGACTGGTGCTGGGCGTTGGCCTGGCGCTGGCCATGTTGGCTCTCGCCGGTAACCTCCTGTCTCAGTACGGATTTCGGCTGGAGCCGGCCATTGAGCCAGCAAGCCTGCTGGTCAGCGCCGGGTTAGGATTTTTGCTGACCACAAGCACCGTGGCCTACGGCTCCTGGCGCGCGAGTCGATTTTCAATCGTGGCGGCCATCCGCGATCTGCCGGATCCTCAGCATGGTTGGGGCGGCTGGCCCGCGCTCCTGCTCGGCGTGGGCACACTTGGTCTGGGTTGCGTTCTCTGGTGGTTGGGGCTGAACCGCGGCTGGTCCATTGCGTACGTTGCCGGAAGTGCCCTGGGCGTGCTGAGTCTGGCCCAGGTCATGGGCGTGGGGCTGCGTCGAGTCCATCAGCCGCGCGCTGAGCGGACCATCTGGACCTTGGCAGGTGGTGCGCTGGTTCTCTTTGGATGTGTCCCCCCAGATCGCCTACGGACTCTGGGCATGCCCGTGCCGCCGTCCTCGGTGGATCTGAGCGTGTGGTCCGGCTTGACCGCGTTGCTAGGGTGTGTCTGGCTTGTGGCCATGCACGCCGGCCTCGCTCGCCTCGTCGCGCGTCGATTCATATCGCTCCGTCTGAGCGTCGCTGAGCTGGCCGAGCATCGCTTCCGCACGGGGATGACACTGGCCATGTTCTCCCTCGTCGTGCTGAGCTTGACCGTCGCCGGCGTGCTGCTCACGGTGACCCACGTGGCATTTGGCGATCCGGAAGTGACCAGTGGAGGCTGGCACCTGCGTGGCGAGAAGGACGGGCCGCCACTGGATGTGCAAGCCTCCATGACCGGCGGGCCGCTGGCTTTTGATACATTCTCTGGATTCGGGACAACGGCCACGATCTCCGCCCAGGCCATTGTCACGGGCGGCGCGGATGCGCGCTGGGGTGCCGCCAGCGTGCTCGCCGTGGATGCGCCGTTTACGGCTTCGGTCAGCTCGCAGGTGAACGGGGCAGCGTCTGCTCCGCGCGAGCTCTGGCGCCAGTTGAGCGATACCCCCGGGACGGCCATTGTTGGCGCGGGCTTCTTGACTTCATCCGGTAACGACCTTCGGATCTCCGTGCCTGAGGGCTCTCCATTTCGCCCATTCACAGTCTGGATTCGCGATACCCGCTCCACGCAGGCGGCCATTCAGCTTGAGGTGATCGGGATTGCGGACGGTCGTGGCCCGTATAACCGATCGGTGCTTGTGGGTCAGCAATCGCTCGCAGCCTGGCCTATCCCAGAGCGCTTCACCTATCTCTTTTCAATTTCAGACCCGGTGATTGCTCGTGACGTTGCCCTGGGGATCAACCTGGCGCTGCCAGAGCTGAACGCCCAGGTGATCGGTGACGACCTGCGGCTGATGCAGGGCGTGCGTGGCCTGCTCACGATGGTACTTCAGGGCTATATGGCCATTGGCCTGATCTCCGGGCTGGCGGCCCTCGCCGTCATCAGCACGCGCGCAGTGGTGGAGCGCCGTCGTCAGATTGGGACGCTCAGAGCGCTGGGCGCGAGCGCCCGCGGAGTGACCACCATGCTGCTTCTGGAATCCGGGCTGGTGGCGGTGGCAGGCGCACTCCTGGGCATTGGCGTGGGTCTCACTGTGGCACACCAGATTGTGATGATTCTGGTGAGGCAGACGCCAGAGCTGCGTTTCACCATTCCCTGGGAACAGCTCAGCCTACTCGTGCTGATTGTTCTGGTGACGGGATTGCTCACGACGATCGTTCCCGCGCGCCAAGCCGGCCGCTTATCTCCGGCGGAAGCATTGCGCGAGGCGTGACCAATCCTGCACTTAACGGGGCAGCCGTGTGTCTCGGCTTTGACTTAGACGGTGCACGGACACGGCATAGTTCCCACCCGGTTCAAACGAGGCTCTGTCCCAAGTGGACCAGCGGCTCTCCAGCTCGAACGCTGCCTTCACCGCGAGCGCATCGTAATCATTGAGCGTGAGACCTCCGGGGCGTAGTTGGAACCCGGCCACCAGCCGTCCTCCTGGTTGGAGATGCTGTCCCATCGCCCGGAGCACAGCCTCTTCACTCCCTGGAGCTACAAAGATCATGACGTTGCCGGCGAGCACCACAACCTCGAAGGTCCGCCCGAGATCCACGGTTGCAAGATCAGCCAGCCGCCATTCCAGGTGGGGTGCCTTGTCTCGAGCCACGGAAAGCATAGCCGGATCAACATCCACACCCGCAACGTCCAGTCCGCGCTGAGCAAGCTCAATGGCCACTCGGCCTGTGCCGCAGCCCGCGTCCAACACTGACTTGACGCCCAATTGCTCCACGAAATCGGCCTCGCCATGCACGTTCTGCCCGGTCGCGGCCAGCTTGCGCCAATTCTCATCATAGGCGTCACCGCGAGGGTAGCTTGGCTGCCGAGGTGTTGAATGTTCTGTCATTCCTGCTCTCCCGTGCGTATGATCAATACTGCTGGCTGGTAGAGCCCGTGCAAAGCTTTGGAAACACCTGCACCGCTGACGAACATGATGCCGAGATGATTAGCTTTACGGTTCAACTGCTGTGCCAGAACACGACCGTTGTGACCATGTCGAACCTGAGACCCTGATGGCTCCGCGGGGGCCGGTCATCGGCATCTCAACGTGTGTATCTTAA
>JBJXFJ010000593.1:0-4201 GCA_046154735.1 Chloroflexota bacterium
CTCGGCAAAGCTAGAGTTTGTTCAAGCTTGGGTTGTATGCACAGGTGATGGTACCGCAGGCTATCCACGGAGCGCATGATGCAAGATGGATGGTTCCCATTGAAGTGTTCAGCAGACCGGAGAGGCAGTTCCATACGCGTTAGCCGTGCCGCGGTAGCGACCACGGGTGAACTGTTCGTATAATCGGCTATTCGGAAATCCGCTCCATTGCGGGAATTCAATCATGCCATTAGATTTAACAACGCGCCGTGTGCTGGTCACAGGCGGGGCTGGATTTCTTGGGCGGGAAGTCGTGGCTCGGCTTGAGGCTGCAGGATGCTCGGCCGTATTCGTCCCCCGAAGTGCCGAGTACGATCTCGTTGATCGCGATGCGGCCCGCCGAGCACTTCGTGACTCGCAAGCGCAGGTCGTGATCCATTTGGCCGCGGTGGTTGGCGGCATAGGTGCGAATCGGGAGAATCCCGGCAAGTTCTTCTTCGATAACTTGATGATGGGCGTGCAGCTCATGGAGGAGGCCAGGCTTGCCGGAGTCGAGAAATTCGTTGCCATTGGCACAATTTGTGCGTATCCCAAGCACACGCCTGTACCGTTCGTAGAAGATGATCTCTGGAACGGGTATCCGGAAGAGACCAATGCTCCTTATGGGCTGGCAAAGAAGATGCTCCTCGTTCAGGCTCAGGCCTATCGAGAGCAGTATGGATTCAATGCCACGTACATTCTTCCCGTGAATCTCTACGGTCCGAACGACAACTTTGATCCGGCATCGTCACATGTCATCCCTGCGCTCATCAAGAAGTTTGTGGAAGCCAAAGAGCAAGGGTTGCCCAGCGTAGAGATATGGGGCGATGGATCACCAAGCCGTGAGTTCCTTTTTGTAGATGACGCCGCGGAGGGCATTGTGCTGGCAACCCAGCATTATGACGGTGCGGAGCCCGTAAATCTTGGCTCGGGCATGGAAATTACTATCCGTGACTTAGCGGAGCTTGTTGCGGAGTTGTGCGGATTCCGTGGAAGGCTTGTCTTTGACACTTTGATGCCGAACGGCCAACCGCGGCGATGTCTGGACACGAGTCGGGCTGAAGCAGAATTTGGATTCAAGGCGAAGACTAATTTTCGCGATGGTCTGAAGCAAACTATCCATTGGTATCGCACACAGTGTGACCGCTCCAACGTGCAACTTGTCGTTGCTGATCCTTCATAACTCGTACGCCACAAGGGATGAAGATACTCCTCGTCGTCTTATACGACTCGTATCTGGCGTATTACCATTCAACGGTCTGTGAACTTGCGTCTCGCGGTCATGAGATTCGCATTGGCTTGATGAAGCCAGATCCATATGGATCAGACATCGCCAAAGAGCTCGTACACCAGTTACCGCGAGTCAGCGTTCACGTCAGCCCGGAGCGATCAGACATCTGGAGTGCACTGGGAACTGTTCTGCGCGCGTCGATTGACTATTTTCGTTACCTTGAGCCCCGATTTCGTCATGCCCCGAAGCTAAAACAGCGGGCGGCCGTTTGGCCACTCGAGTGGATCTATCGCCCTCTAGAGTGGAAGTTGATTCGGTGGATATGCCTGGAGCGAGCGCTTCGAAACCTCTTTGTCCATATTGAGCGATCGATCCCGGTTCCGTCTGCCATTCGGTCGTATCTACAAGTACAGTCCCCAGATGTTCTGCTAATCAGTCCTATGGTGGATATTGGTTCCGATCAAGTGGACTATGTCCGCGCGGCAGGACAGCTCGGGATCCCAAGCTGCCTTCCCGTGGCCAGTTGGGATAATCTGACGAACAAGGGCCTGGTCAAAGTCCAGCCAGATCTCGTGACGGTATGGAACGCGCGGCAGCACGAGGAAGCGGAGACGATGCATGGTCTGGACCCCAAGCGGATCGCGATCACTGGGGCTCCGACGTTTGATAAGTGGTTTGACCAGCGGCCGTCGTGCACACGAGACGATTTTCTTGAGAATCTAGGTCTTCCTAAGGGGGAGGCATGTCTCCTGTACCTCTGCTCGTCCCCATTCACAACGCCGCGAGAGGTGAGCTTTGTCCTTCAGTGGCTACAAAGCATTCGAACCGCGTCATCGGTGGCGCTGCGACAAGCAGGGGTGCTCATCCGCCCTCACCCGCAGCACATTGAGCAGTGGGAAAACGTGGACATGAACGATTCGAGTGTCGTGGTGTGGCCACGACGCAGGGGTTTCAGTAGTGACCGACAGGCTCATGCGGACTTTGTGAACTCCATACTGCACAGCAACGCAGTCATCGGAATCAACACGAGTGGACAGATTGAGGCAGCAATTCTAAATCGGCCAGTGTTTACCATCTTGGCTTCCGAATTTCGTGAGACCCAACAAGGAACACTCCACTTCCACTATATTGCCGACCCTGAATCAGGGTTCGCGCACGTTGCCGTGGACCTGGGGGAGCACGTTGCGCAACTCACTGAGCAGCTTTTCAAGCCAAGCACCGGGACGTCAAGCAACGATACATTCGTAAAGTCCTTCGTGAGGCCATTTGGCCTCACGGGATCAGCAGCCGCGATTCTCGCGAATCGCATCGAAGGGCTCGCTTCGATGCCTATCTGCAACTCCACGCTGGTCTCTGCTGGAGTTTTAACGGTGCGTGCAGTGCTCTTGCCACTGGCACTGGTCATGTCAATGCTTAAGTACGTACTTAGGCGCGGTCAGGTTCTAGTTGCTGAGTAGTGTGAGGACCGATTCGCGACAGCTAAATTCAGGTAATTACTCACCTGCCCATGATTGAGGCAGGGAAAGCGGAGGGGCCCGCCAGGGCACGGAGCGCACCCCAGAGATTGTCACCGCGGTTCCGGGCGGTGGCCAACACACTGGTCAGGATGGCCGACACTTCCGCTCCCCAGTCCGATCGGTACCCGCCGGTCACCTTCCGATGGATGACCGCGTTGCGCAGGTCCCGTTCCGAGCTGTTGTTGGTCGGCTCCACATCCTCCCGGTCCAGGAACACGAAGAGATCGTCCCAATGCTTCCGGTAGCGTCGCTGCAGTCCCCACGCCTCCCCGGTGCCCAGCGGCGGACCACAGACCAGTCGCCGCGCGGCCCGGACGATCCGCACCTTCCGCCGGGCGAAGGATGCAGCCGTGATGCTGGCTCGCTCCCGATGCAGGCGGATGGCCCGCCCGAACAGATGGCGCAGCGCCACCGCCCAGACGCGTCCATGGATATCGTCGGCGTCCACGGCATAGGTCAGATCACGCAGCTGATGGGCCATGCAGATCTGATGGACCCCCGCCGCGGTTCCCACCTGGGCCGCGTACACATCCGAGACCCAGACCTCCGGTTCCGCGCCCTCCAGGAAGGCGTCAATGACCCGCGCCCCACGACTGGGCGCGATGACGTGATAGCTGGCTTCTGGCGTTTGAAACACCCAGTGCCAGTGGTTGCGCCCGTTGATCCGGGCGCTGGTTTCATCGGAATTGATCACCGGACTCCCCCGCACCGCGGCCCCGATCGCGTCATAGGCAGGCCGAGCGCGCTCACCCAGTCGCGCCAGGGCATTGGCGATGGCGCCGGCACTGATGCGGAGATCGAAGACATCGTGGCAGACTTCCACCAGACGCGCGTAGCTGAGATGGTGGCGTTCATGGAGATAGCCGAGCAGGGTCTCAATGCCCGGGCCAAAGGTGCGCGTGGCTTCCAGCCCTTCCGGCGCGGGGGCGACCGTCCAGACCCCACAGCTCGGACAGTGCACCCCGTAGCGCCAGGCTTCGATCACCACGGGACGGACCGGCGGGATATCGACGACCTGGCTCCGTCCGACGCGCCGGTGGCCGCGTTCCGGGAGCGGTTGGTGACAACCGTGGCACTGGGTGGGGTGCGCCCGCACGATGACATCAGGGGTCTGGCGGAGGCGGCTCTGCCCCGGGTGCCCGGGTTTCGGTCCCCGCTTGGCGGCCCGGCGACGTTCCGCGCGGTTGGCCTTGAAGCCTTGCGAGGGCGGGACCGACGAGTTGTCCGGTGTCTTGGGTGGGCTCCCCGGTCCGGCGCGCTCCGCCTCCAGCTCGGCGATGCGGGCCTGCAACTCGGCGATGCGGGCCTGCAACTCGGCGATGATCGCCAGTAATTCTTCGCGCGAGGCCTGAGTGAGATCCGCCACCTCTTCAGCGTACCGGCACCGATCACGCGTGCCGCGACTGTGACATCACAATTCCCTCACGGCGACTGG
>JBJXFJ010000606.1:0-3465 GCA_046154735.1 Chloroflexota bacterium
CATCCCTTGAAGCCCACTGATGGACGCGAGCTCCTCGTCCGACCAGGCATCGTCCATGCCCTTCGTCGCAAAATCAAAATTCAGCACTTCGGATAACAGGGCTAAGGCATCAATCGGGCGGAAGAGCTGCTCAATATACTTGTGCTTCTCCTCCGCAATGGTGCGTGTTTCGCCGGTGATGCAATACACAGCGGGCAACTGCTTCACCTGATTCGGATTGCGGCCAATCGCTTCAACCGCCGCTCGCACCTCGCGATATTCCCGCTGGCCGTAAGCCTTATTTTGAAAGATGACGAACATCAGCTCTGCCCAGCGGGCTGCGAAGCGACGGCCGCGCCCACTCTGGCCTGCCTGGATGATGACCGGCCGTCCCTGAGGTGTCCGCGGCACCGTGAACGGACCTCGACTCCGGATCCAACGCCCCTCATAGTTCAGCGGATGGACCTTTGTAGGATCGGCGAAAACATCCTGCTCTTTGTCAAAGAGCACCGCGCCGTCCTCCCAGGTATCCCAGTGGCCCAGTACAGCTTCCATAAACTCGTCAGCCATGTCATAGCGCAAGTCGTGCTCGATATGGCTGGACTGACCAAAGTTTGCCGCTTCTGAATCATTGAGCGAGGTAACCACGTTCCAGGCCACGCGCCCACCCAGCATGTGATCCAGTGTGGCAAATGTCCGTGCTACATGATACGGGTGGTAATACGTGGTGGAATAGGTGCCGCCAATGCCGAGATGCCGGCTCGCCAATCCCATGGCTGTCATGAGCGGAACAAGGTCCATCTTGACCACCCGCACCCCGTTACGCACCGACTCGACGAAATCATCGCCGTACCGATCGGGCATGGCCAGGCGGTCGTCAAAGAATGCGAGGTCAAATTTGCCCGCCTCGAGCACCTGGGCAATACGCTGATAGTAGCCGGCGGTCATGAAATCCGAGGAGCTTTCAGCGTGACGCCATGAGCCGGGGAAGTTGGAGCAGTTCTGCGCTTGCAGAAACGCTACCAGGGTCATTTGTCGCCGTTCAGCACTACTCATGTTTCTCTCCCGCCTGCAAAAGGGTGCCATGCCCGGACATTGACGTCAACTACTGCCGCGTGACCGAAAAGATCGTAGGGACAAACTCAGATGCACGATAAGGATGTCATCGCTGTCAGCCCGGTGTGGAACTGTTCCCTCCACAGCCACTTGGTGCTATGCTCCTCATCCCCACGGAGGTGAATCACATGCGCGAGATACGCGCTCTCTCAGCCACTGGCATGCTGGGTACGGGCTATTCTGCCGAATCGTTGGACCGGGCCATGCAATGGCAGCCGCATTTCATTGGCGTGGATGCTGGCTCCTCGGACTGGGGACCCTTTTACCTGGGCAGTGGTCGCACGCAAGCCTCCCATGGCGCCACCAAACGTGATCTGCGCCTCCTCCTCAAAGCCGGCCGCGCGGCCAATATCCCCGTCATCGTCGGTTCCGCCGGCACCTCCGGAGGCGAGCCGCACCTGGCGTTCACTCGACAGATTGTTGAGGAGATCGCCCAGGAGGAGGGACTGCACTTTCGCATGGCACTTATCCATGCTGAAATTGACAAGGACTACCTGACGGACAAGCTGGGAAACGGCAAGATTCATCCGCTCCATCCAGCTCCATCCATCGATACCTCGACCATTCAACGAGCTTCCCGCATTGTCGGGCAAATGGGCGCGGAGCCGTTCATGGCCGCACTCCAAGCCGGCGCCGAGGTTATCATCGCGGGGCGGGCCAGTGACACATCCATCTATGCCGCGCTCCCCCTCCTGGAGGGCCTCGCCCCAGGCCCGGTCTGGCATGCCGCCAAAATTCTGGAGTGCGGCGCCGCCAGCGTGGAGCAGCGCCTTCATCCCGATTGCCTGATGGCCTGGATTCGCGATGACGAGTTCATTGTGGAACCCCCGCATCCTGGAATGCGCTGCACTCCCACCAGCGTGGTGGCGCACACGCTCTATGAGAATGCCGATCCTTATCGCCTGGTGGAGCCCTCCGGCACCCTGGACACGAGATCGGCCACCTATGAGCACAGTAGCGACCGAGCTGTCCGCGTGCGTGGGAGTAAATTCGAACCAGCAAACCGCTATACGGTGCGGCTGGAGGCCACGGAATATCTTGGGCATCGCTACTCGCTCATCGCCGGCATCCGCGATCCCATGGTCCTCCGCCAGCTTGATCCATTCCTGGCTGGGCTCCGCACCCGTATCAATGAAAAAGTCATCGCCAGCCTCGGGCTCACTATGGATCGCGATTACCAGATGGTCTATCGCATCTATGGTAAAGATGGCAGCATGGGATCTCTGGAACCAACGCCGCAGGTTACCGGCCATGAGGTAGGCCTGGTTTTGGAAGTGATTGCACCTGACGCGGCGAAAGCACGCGATATCCTGACCATCGCCGGCCATACCGGGCTCCACCACCCCATCCCAGAGTGGCACGGCTTAATCAGCAATTTTGCCTTCCCCTACTCACCGCCTGAGATGGATGCGGGACCGGTCTACCGCTTTAGCATGAACCACGTGCTTGAGCTGGACGATCCCATGGAGCCCTTCCGCGTGGAGCTGGTTGAAGTTGGTACACCCGCTCTTGCAGGCGCCGCGGGGAACCGCTGATGGCTACCCTTGGAGAGCTTGCCCAACTCGTTCGATCCAAAAACGCCGGCCCCTGGACCCTCACATTTGACATCCTCTTCGGTGATGCGGAAACCTATGAGCGAGTCAAACGCAGTGGCGTGCTTAATCCGCGCCTCTTTGCGGAAACGTATGGAGTACCGGAATCTGAAGTCCTCTTCATTGAGCACGACAGCGCTCTGGCTCTCAAAGCATCCATCCCTCGCCCGGCTCCTTCCGGCGACCCCGCCGATACCGACGTCTTTGGCGGCCAACAGCACGGGCCACTGGTGGATCTAGAAATCCCTGAATGAACGGGTGGCGCCACAGAGTTGCAGAGACGCGGAGAACCAACCTGGAATCAGAGTTCCTGATTTCACTTGCCCACCCCCGGTTTCTTCCTCTCTGTGGGTCCCATCATTGGAGCAGAACACATGCAGAAATTTGACCTTTCAGATCGAGTAGCAATTGTGACCGGCGGATCCCAGGGGCTGGGCAAGGCCGTGGCCATCGCCCTGGCACAAGCTGGGGCGGATATCGCCATTGCCGCCCGCGAGCCGGAGCAAGTCACCGTGGGCAAAGATCGACCGCATGCACCCGTGGATCCGGCGGTGGAAGAGATCGCTGAGTTTGGCACCCGCGTCATCGGCATCACCACGGATGTGCGTGAGCCCGCTCAAGTAGAACGCCTGGTGAGCGGCACCATGGAAAAGTTCGGCCGAATCGACATTCTGGTCAACGTGGTTGGCGGAAGCTGGGGAGAAACTTTCCGTTCTGGGCCAGTCATGGATCTCGAGCTGCATGACGTGATGGAGGCGTATAAACTCAATGTTGGCAC
>JBJXFJ010000623.1:0-13215 GCA_046154735.1 Chloroflexota bacterium
GACCACGCGCTCCACCTCCCGCTATCAGTCACCTCAACCGTGGCTCTGGGAGATGCGTGACGGGCAGTGGTTGAAAGCCCTACCGCTCCCGGACCGACCGCTTCGGCCTCGTTCTCCCCCCTACCGGGCATCAACGACCACTCTTTGATCATGAGCGGGCAGCCGCGGAGACCGCCTGAACAGTCACGCCACCTTCGTGCCACAGATAGTGACGAAATATGGATACCAAGCTCTGGCGCGGTTTGCTGCGGGGGAGTCGACCACGGCCATCACCGCCCGCCACTGGGCTTCACGGACCACAGCCTCCTTCGGTTCTGCACGCTCTCCAAGTGCATCTCCGCGATCAACGATCCGCACCGCAAGAGGCACGAAACTACCTGCGCGTGGCGGAGGATAACGGCGTGTTATTACCGCCCATCGCGGAGCTGCTGCCGCTCCCGAAGAACTTTCCCCCAAGTCTGAGCAGTCACGAGAAGCTGTGTCCCACCGCTTCATCGTCTACGCTCTGATGCGCTCGCTCAGCTAAACCGCCACGGGACACTGCTCAACTCGAACCAGGAGTAAGCGTAGAGGCCGATGAAGAGCACCAGGAAACCGAACGCCAGCAGGACCGTGCCGGGAACGAGAAATCCTTCCTCCTCCTGACTAGCGCCTGCCACGAAGGCGCGTGGCTGGAACGTATCCATCGGCACCGCGCCCACATTCGGTTTGGAGGAGCGCTGCCCAAGAAAAACGGTGCCCACGATCACATGCACATACATGAGTCCGCCCAGCACGGCAATGATGGCGCCAACTCCGAGCAGCGCCAGGAATACGCCCACTTCAGGTCCCTCCATCAGATTGGCTCGCAGCGCCGCGATGGAACCGAACGAAACATCCCAGTGCCGCCGCGGCAGGCCCCAATGGCCCGCTAAGCCCATCCCGACGCCAAAGACGAGCATGCCCAGTCCGAACAGGTATGGCTGGAGGCGCGCCAGACCGCGGTGCACCAGCTCGCGCTGAAAGATCAGCGGCACCAAGTAATAAGAGATGCCCATGAATGCAGTGGTCGTTCCTGCTACAACCGTCATGTGGAAGTGCGCCGGGATAACCAGCGTATTGTGGGCGATGAGGTTGAGCTGCGGACCGCCGATGATGACCCCGCTCACGCCGCCCAGAACGCCGAACATCACCAGGCTCACCGCCAGCGCGCCGAACCCGGGCTCACCCCACGGCGCCCGGCGCAACCACTGGAAGATCCCCTGTCGATGGCCTTGCTCACGCAATGCCAGTTCAACCGAGGCGGGGATGCTGAACGCATGGATCAGGCTGCCAATAACGGCACCGTACATGAAGTAGCTGGTGTTGATGTTCCGCACCCACGTGCCCATGCCGGGATCGGCCAGCAGGTGATGCATGGCGCCCATCTGGATGAACAGCACGTAGAGGACGATGGCGACCCGGCTGAGCCCCTCGTTCACCGGCTTTGCCCCGGTGGTCAGGCTAGCCAGCGCGTACCAGATGCCGATCATCGCGGCGAGGTTGACCTGCTGCGCACCATGGCCCAGGCCCCAGAAGAACAAGCGGTAGACACCGGCATCCGGAGCCGGCATGAGCCCCAGGCTCCAGAAGAAGGTTGGGATCAGGGCGATGGCGCCGGAAAGGAGGGACCACAGCGCGAGCGTGGCCGCCGCCACGAGCGCGAATGTGAAGAGAGGCAACGTGCCCACGTCGCCCCGCCGTTTGGCAGCAATCACATTGATGAAAAAGTGAACAACGCCAACGATGGCGCCCACCGCGAAGACCAGCACCGCGCCGTAATACGCCGGCACCGCCCGCAGAGGCGGATAGGCGGTGAACATAACCGTCGCCTCACCCATGAGCATGAGCACCATGGCCACCACGGAGCCCGCCAGCATCATCCCGAAGGCAACCCAGCCAACCACCGGTGCTACCATCTTTACGCTCAAGAGCACCGTGCTCCCAAAGATGAGGCCGGCCATCTCAAAGAACAGAATCCAGAAGATCAGCATTGCCATGCCGTGCGCGGACAGCAGCTCATAAAACAGCTTGGCCGGTAGCAGGTGGATGACCTGCCAGCGCGTCAGTGCAACGAGTAAAGCCAGCAGCCCACCGATAGCCAGGTAGACCACCGCGGTGACGGCATGGGCCATGATCTGGCGCTCGGCAGCTCTGTCCACGAGCAATCCGGTGACCTGGCATTGTCGGTAAGCAAACGCCTCGGCCGGTTTCATCGTGCGGCTCCCGTACCCATCAGTCCACCACCGAGATACGGCCGAGCATCAGGTGATGCCCTAGACCGCAGTATTCATTACAGACGATGGGATAGTCTCCAAACTGCTCAGGCGTGAGCACCACTGAGGTAACGTAGCCCGGCAGCACCTGATAGTTCAGGCTGCGGGGAGTGGTGACCAGCGAGAATCCATGCTGGATGTCCCGACTGGAGATAAGGAATCGATATGACTGTCCGCGGCGGAGCTGCAGCGCCGGGCGCCAGGCAAACGCTGACGCCTCGAAGTACACGTCCACCCCCGGCGGCGGAGCCACCAGTGGGACCCCATCAACTTCACCAATTCGGTGCGCAGCGGTGAACGCCTCCACCCGGTCGTGAAACTCGGTAGGGCTGATTCGGTAACTCTGGATATCGTTTTGACGCGTTCCGATGATGGGCCAGATGACCCCGATCATCAAGAACATCGACATGCCCCAGATGACCGCGAGGCCCACCCAGAGGCGCTCATCGGAACCAATTGCCCGCCACCAGACGCCTTCCGGCTTGGCCAAACTGCTCACGCGAGGAGCGCTCATGCCCGACACATCAACCGCCCAACGGAGGCACGGTAAGGAGGCTAATGAGCCCCCAGATGAGATAGAAGACGCTGGGTACGACGAGTCCGGCGACGAGGATCAGGACTACATCATCTAGCAGGATCTGCGCGATGGGAATGCGGGGTGCGTCCGTGGAGTCTTCAGCCATGCGTCCCTCCCACCAACTTCATACTCCCACCCGTGCCGCGCGCCAAATGTCGAGGCGTGTCCAGGCAAGTCTCGCTATCAGTGATCTCCCACTCGAGGGCCCCCCCGATGCTTTCGCGTCGAAATCGAAGTCAGAATCCACCGAGTCATGAGCACCGCGTACACAATCCCACCGGCTACCCACATGATGAGCCCGCCCATATGCTGGTCCCAGAGAGGCGTCCATCCCCAGGGGTGTGCCGTCCTCTCTCGGAGTGGGTAGTACACCTGGTTGCTGAGCGTCAACAGCGCCCCCAGTAGGTCGCTGGCCATCCAGAGGATGAACAGCCCCAGTACGGGAGCCACGACACGTCGGGCAGTGGATCGAATGAGGATCGCCCAGAAGTAGACTGCCGTCCCGAAGAACGACGCATGCTCGAGGATGTGGAGCGAGACGCTCTCGAGGGCAGCCAAGTACAGCGCGGGCACGTGCCAAACCAGCAAGCTGGCCGCGGCGAGCAGGGCCGCCATGATAGGGTGTCGCGCCAATCGAGCAGCGGTCCCGTGACCATCGATCCATGGCCACTCATCCAGCTGCGCCCGCGGCACGCCCAGGACCAGGAGCGGTGGCACCAGCAGGGTGAGCAGCATGTGCTGCGTCATGTGCACCGCGAAGGACCAGTGGGCAAGCTCGTCCGCAGCACTGCTCAGCACCGCTCCGAGGACGGCGACGCCGGCCAGGAAGATAGTTACACGGCGTCTCTCTGGCGGCTGCCCTGATGGGAACCATCGCCGGCGGTACAAGTAGACATACAGCACCAGGAATATGAGCGCCAATATCACTCGAGCATCCCACCTCCGATTCTAACCGTACAACGGGAATCGGGCAGAGGGCCGCGACGTTTGACACGGGATGGCCATTGAGGTACCTGTCGGAGCTCAGAAGCTGGGGGATTCATGCGTGGGCGAGGGGGTCGCGGCAGGCCGCGAATGAATTGCGCACCTAGAGCTGCCAGGTGTCGAAGAGGCTGGCCAGAACCATCGTGGCCTCCGTACCGGCGTCCGAGCGGCTCCCGGATCCGCCCGGTGCTATGCGCCCACTGACAGAATTTTCCTATTGCCGCCAGATGGCGATTCACCGTGACCCCTTCCGCCCCTGCACATTCAGGAGGAAGGACCGGTATTCGCGGATGTCTGTCGGCGCGATAGCCTTCGCTGTGAGCTCGTCTCCAAGGGTAGTGCGGAACCACCGCGCAAACGACTCCAGGTCAGTGAGGTAGTTCCGCAAGAGACTTCGCCACGACCTTGTAAAGACATAACGTCACTATCGATGACAAATGGGACTCGGTATACATCCTGGTGGAGAGCAAGGTCTCATCCCTGTTTCGTGCCTTCCCTGACACGCCCACGCTCGTCTCCCCTGGGGTGGGGGCCAGCAGCAACTCTAGAGTCGGTTGGTCGACGGGTGAGCGACTGCCACGCATCCTGTTTGGGGCGCTGGCAGGGAAGACCGCCTAAGTCCTTACGTTGGACCATCTGGCATAAATGCTGACGATATATGGACACCAGGCTCTGGCGGGTTTTGTCCCATTGCCGTTGCCGCCCATCGAGTGCTCCAGACAGAGCACTCGATCACCCCGCCAACCCCAGGCGCTCAAGCTGCGCTCGCGCCACATCGACCCCGTCATTGACGTCCGACTGCTTGGCCACCCATTCCACCAGCTCCCGCACTCCATCTTCAAAGCGGACTCGCGGGATAAACCCAAGTGCGGACTGTATCTTGGTGATGTCCGCGTAGCAGTGGCGGATATCACCCGCGCGGAATTGCCCGGTGATCTCAGGCTCAATGGACAGTCCCATGGCGCCGGCCAGATGCTCTGCAACGTCACGCACGCTGAGCCGGCGGCCGGTGCCCACGTTGAAGACGCCGTAGTCGGCTTCCGGCTTCTCCATGGCTAGCATGAGCGCCTGCACAATGTCGCTCACATGCACAAAGTCGCGCGTCTGTAGACCATCTTCGAAGATCACCGGCGGGCGACGATTCAGCAAACGTGAGCCGAAGATCGCGGCGACACCGGTATACGGATTTGAGAGGGCTTGACGCGGCCCGTAGACATTGAAGAAGCGCAATGCCACGGTAGGAATGCCGTATGCATTGCCTATGGCCAGGCACATTTCCTCCTGATCGCGTTTGTTGATCGCGTAGATGGAGGTCGGCGCCAGGGGCTTGGCCTCGTCAGTGGGCAGAGGCGACACCGGCTGGCTGCAAGCCGGGCAATGGAGCTCCCAATCACGCATTTTTAGCTGCGCTTCCGGCCGAAGCGTTGGATACACGCGGCCGTTCTCGGCACACTGATACGGCCCCTCGCCATAGATCGACATCGATGACGCGACGATGAGCTTCCGCACGTTCCCACGGCGACCAATGAGCGTCTCCAGAAGATCGGCCGTGGCCATCGTGTTCCCGCGCGTGTACCGACGGATCTCATACATCGATTGGCCCACACCGACTTCAGCAGCCAGGTGATAGAGCACATCGGTCCGGTCCAGAAGGTGCGCCCAGCGCTCCGTATCGGCTACATCAGCGTGGATGAGCTCGGCATCAATCGCCAGGTGCGCGGGGCGCTCAACCTCACCGTGAACCTGCCCTACCAGCGCATCTACGACCCGAACCTGATGGCCGGCGGCAAGCAGACCATCAACTAGATGCGACCCAATGAATCCGGCCCCGCCGGTAACGAGCACGTTTGCCATGTAATGTTCCTTGATCCAATGGAGGACAATTGACGAAGGACGGATGCAGCTCCGTCCTTCGTCAATCGTGGAATCCTACTCGATCGTTCAGTATGCCTCGGTCTCAATCGGATATTCGCGTATGCCCGCCCGTTGGAGTCCAACGTGAAAGAGAAAGATTGCGTTGTCCACCAGATAGCGCCGCCAGAGCCGACGTGGCTCCTGAACCAGACGAAACAGCCATTCAAATCCGCATCTCTGAATCCAGGGGGGCGCTTGCTGAACCCGACCGGATAGAAAGTCAAATGCCGCGCCAACGGCAATGAGAGCCGTGGCGTGTACCCGCCCGCGATGGTCCGCAACCCAGAAGTCTTGCTTCGGCGTGCCGAGCCCCACCCAGACCACGTCGGGCTGTGTCGCATTGATTCGTTCAACCATCGCGGCATCTTCAGCGTTGCTTAGCGCATGAAAGAGCGGTGACAGCGTTCCCGCGATTTGAAGTGTTGGAAAGCGAGTCTGGAGTCGCGCCGCGAGCCGCTCAGGAACGCCAGGTGCACCCCCGTAAAAGAAGTGTCGCAACCCAACCGAAAGTCCCGCCTTGCACACGGCCAGCATCAGGTCCGGCCCGTATACACGGGAGACCTTATGGTGGCCTTGCTGACGCCCCAGCCAGACCAGCGGCATACCATCCGGCGTGGCGAGGCCGGCGCTATTGATCCTGGATCGCAGCGCGGGGTTACGCCGACACTCCACTAATGTATAGGCAGTGCACGTGGAAATTGATTCACGTGCACCCTCGACGCGCCATGTTAGAATCGTTGCGACGGCCTCGGACAAGTTTGTTAGCGAAACTCCAACACCGATCACATTGAACCGAGCCGCAGTCATGCCTCCGCCAACCCGCCATGGCGGGTCAGCACCTCGTCGTAGGCCGCGGCCGCGCGCTTCGCAATCCGTGGCCAGAGGAAGTGCCGCTCCACCTTCGCCCGACCCTGGGTGCCCATCATTTGCCCCTTCGACGGATCGCTTAACACATCAAGGATCGCGTCGGCAATTGACGACGCGGTCTGAGATACCAGTAGACCGTCCTTGCCATGATGAATCAGCTCCCGTGTGGCCGGGGTATCCACTCCGATCACGGGCTTCCCCAGCGCCCACGCCTCTGTATACACGCCACCAAAACTCTCCTGAGATGAGGGCACACAAAGCAGGGTACAGGCCGCGAGTGCATCCGTCTTGCCTACCAGCGACATCTCGTCCATTTCCACGATGCGCGAATCAGAGTAGTTTGCAAATGCCTTGCGTGAGTGTGACGTTCTGGGACCAATGAAGACAAATCGCGGCTCTGGATACCGTGCCCACACTCGCGGCGCCGCCTGAAGGAGCGCATCCAGACCCTTATATGCGAACTTCTGACCAAGGAAGAGCACGAATGGCCCCGCAATGCCGGTGCTCTTTCGGAAGCGCTCCGGCTGCGGCTCCGGCGCCAGCACCGGGCCGTGGCCCAGCACCGTGATCCGCTCGCGCGCAACGCCGAGGCCCACCAGAACTTCTCGCTCTGCCCGCGTCATGGCAAGCACAGCATCCGCTGCGCGATACAGCCGATGATAGCCGCGGTGCAGCCAGCCACCCCAGCGCGGATGGTGAAATGGCGTCAGCACGAATGGCACCCCCAGCTCTCGAGCAAGCAGCCATGTGGCATAGGTGATTGGCTCACGTCCAATTCGAAAATTGTGAATGAGGTCCACATCTGCAAGGGCCAATCGCAGGTGGGGCACCAGCGTGCGTGCAATGGCATTGATAGCCCAGGACTGCGCCAGCAGATATCCAGCAACTGGAGCCAGCAGGCCGAGTCGCTCCCGTTGAGTCAGTCCAATTCGCGTGACCGGAATGCCGTCCACATCGTAACACCGGGTCTCGCTCGGCGCGGAGATGGTGGTTCCGCGCAGCCAGTCAGTCCGATGCTCTGACCACATGCTGGCAACCGTGACGATGGATGACGGTGCCAGGTGCCGGGCCAGCATATGGGCGTGAAGCTGCGCGCCGCCGATCGCCGGGGGGTAAGACGTTATCGTGTACCCAAGTCGCACGCGCACCGCCGGGCTCAGAATTCACAGGGCAGCCTCGATACCCCCTGGGATAACAAACGCCTGTCGGCCAGTATGGCTGACAGACCTAGGTCGCGCAATGCCCGCCCCTGCGTATGGCTGCTACAGATACCTGTGCTTGGAACTCCGCGAATCGGGTGCGCGGCGAAGAACGCCGCACACCCGAGCCCAGTCAGCAGTCGCCAAGAGCTCCGGATATCCCCAGTCATCCGGATGAATGGTAGGTCCGACGCAAACGAATCCATGATGGCGAGCTTAAGATGCGGAGAACGTCTCTACGTGCTCCTCCTCCGCCGGATCGTTTCGAGCAACGACAGCACGGGCTTCCTCAGTCATGCTCAGATTACAGGGCTGATGCGGCACACCAGCCGGGATGAACAGAAAATCACCGGCCTCGGTAATGACCGACTCCTGCAGCCGATCGCCATACTTCGTTTCCACACGACCAGCCACCATATAGATGGCCGTTTCGTATCCCACGTGGCTATGCGGGGTGGCCTTACCGCCAGGCGGTATCACAATGACCTTCAGGGAAATGCCCTGGCTCCCGGCAGTCTTCCCTGAGACTCCCATAAAGCCAGGAATGCCCTGCTTGGACACGGTCTGATCGGTGGGGTGGATCAGAACGACCGTCGGTTCAGTTGAAGTAGACATGATTGCCCTCCTTCCTAGGGACGCTGAGGCTACATCCATCCTACGCGGATTGCCCCTGCTCAGATGGGTTACCACCCAGACGCACAATTCTGGGACAGGAATTTTTGTGCGGCCAGCCGGTTCGTGGCTCTCAGTCAGTTGCGTAGGCTATGGGCACGACGTGCAACACCGGGTCACTTGAAACACCTGAAGGAGCAAAGACTGTGGATTTCAAAGCCAAGTGGGAAGAGTTCCTCACCGAACGAGACATGGAGCATATGAAGTCCTGGGGCAAGAAGGCGGACTGGGGATTTGGTGATCGACCCGCCCTGCTCGTAGTGGACGACTATTACAGCGTACTGGGTACTGAACGAGAGCCCATTCTGGAATCCATCAAGTCCTGGCCGATGAGCTGCGGCCTTGAGGGCTGGGAAGCCATTGACAAGACCGTTGAGCTGATCGCTGGGGCCCGCGAGGCGGACGTGCCGGTCATCTATCTCCACGGCACTGAGGGAAAGCCCCTGGGTCACTGGGCGGGCCGCATTACCAGTCAGAAGCGTGAGCGCCGCAGCCTGGATCATCTCCCTCCGGAGATCCGCTCCAAGGCCAATGAGATCGTGGCTGAGATTGCGCCCCAGCCTGGCGACCTCGTCATAGAGAAGGCCGCGGCCAGCGGATTCCATGGCACCCCGCTGCTCTTCCAGCTCAATTACCTGGATATTGACACCGTGATCACCTGCGGTGAAACCACCAGTGGCTGCGTCCGTGCGTCGGTGGTAGACGGCGCCACCTACCGCTTCAATATGGGCGTGGTTGCTGACTGTTGCTTCGATCGGACGGAAGCCTCCCACTGGATCAACCTGTTCGACATGCACCAGAAGTATGCCGACGTGATCACGTTGGATCTGGCCCTTGAGTACTTTGCAACGGTTGGTTCGAAGAAAAAGATGCTGGTGGGCATCTGAACCCGCCCGCTTTGAATCGAACAGCGCCGAGCACCCTGTGCCCGGCGCTGTTCACACGATGAGGAAACATTCCATGCTTCAGCGTTCGTTTGGTAAGTCTCTGCACATCATTGGGGCCGTCACCGCACTCGCCCTGAGTTTGGCCTGTGGCAGCCCACAATCGGCCAGTCAACCTACGGCCGAGCCCAAAGCGTCAACGGGCGCACCCGCGAGCACCGCGCCTGCCGCCGCGGTCTCAGCTCCCGCACCGGCCGAGGCGAAGCTGGCGACCAATCAGTCGCTGAAAGTCCGATTCTACGACGATCCATCAGGGTTTGACCCGGCCACACTCTTCCGCATCGAGACGGAGAATATCGCCTTCAATATCTACAGCGGACTCACCACATACGATGGCAAGACCGCCAAGATCATTCCCGACCTTGCCGAGTCATGGGAGACATCACCCGACGCCAAGACCTGGACGTTCAAGCTCCGTAAGGGCGTTCAGTGGCAAAAGGGCTACGGAGAAATGACCTCCGCGGACGTGAAGTTCTCATACGACCGCATGATGAGCGCCGAAACCGGTTCACCGTATCGAGCAGAGTTCAACAATGTTGAGGCCATTCAAACGCCCGATCCTTACACGGTAGTGATCGCGCTTAAGAATCCCGACGGCAACTTCCTGCATCAAGTGGCCAATTATCACCAGGGGCAGGTCGTCAAGAAGGAAGCCATTGAGAAGGCCGGCGACCAGTACAAGTGGAATCCCGTAGGCACCGGCCCCTTCGCACTGGAGAGCTATGCGCCAGGTGCGCAGATTGTCCTCGTTCGACATGATGGCTACTTCCGTGGCCCTGCCAAGCTCGAGAAAATCACCTTCCCGATCATCAAGGATGACGAGACCGCCGCCATCGCCCTCCAGAATGGCGAAGTGGACCTGGCCATGCGCGTTGCCGTGCAGGAGACCCTGACCCGCCTGGAGAAAGACGACCGCTTCACGCTCAACAAAGCCGGCGGCGGCATCTCCATCACCATGTTCAATCCGGTCCACCCGCCATTCGCCGACGCGCGAGTGCGAAAGGCCTGGGCGCACGCTCTCGATCGCCCGGCAATTATCAAAGCCACTACACCGTTCACCAGCTCACCATTCACGAATTTTGTGAATGACTGGATGGATATTTACAGCCCCGAACATCCGAAGTATGAGTACAACCCGGAGAAGGCCAAGGAGCTTCTTGCCGAGGCCAACCTCGCGGGAGGATTCACGGCCAAGAACCTGACCACCTCATCAGGTGGCGTCACGGAAGCGATGCAGCTCGAGAAATCGTATCTCGCCAAGGTGGGCATCACCCTTGACTTCGAGCTGGTTGATACGCCCACGTTCAATCAGCGGCGGAATCAGGCTGACTTCCAGGTTGCCACACGCCTCTTGCCAGCCATGAACCCTGACACCATTCTGTTCAGTTACCTGCATCCAGACAATTTCGCGCCTAAGGGCCTGAACTCCGCGAAGTACAACAGCCCTGAGCTGACCACGAAGCTCGAAGCGGCTCGCGCGGAAACGGATCCCGCAAAACGAGCTCAGCTCTACTCCGACATCCAGAAGATAGCGCTGACCGACTTCCCGTACATGCCGAACTCTGTCTCCGTGGTGTACTGGCCCGGTTACAAGTGGGTAGACGGCGTGGCCATCAATCCGCTCAGCCAGGTCAACTTCTATGACGTGCGGATGCTTGCCAAGTGATAAGTGATGGGTAATGAGTGATGAGTCGGCCGTACCGTACTCATGACCCATCACTCATTACTCATCACTGAAGGAAGATGTTGATGACGCTTTACGTGACCCGACGCTTTGGTCAGCTAATACCCACGGTAATCGGCATTGTGACCATGGTGTTTCTCATGCTGCGCTTACTTCCGGGCGACCCGGCCGCGTTCATCGCCGGCGAGAACGTCGGTGAAGAAGCACTGCAGGCACTGCGTGAGCAGCTTGGCTTGAACAAACCGATGCTCCAACAGTACATCGACTACTTGACCAGTGTGCTGCGTCTTGACTTTGGTCGTTCCATTGTCAGCGGCCTCCCGGTCATGCAGCTTGTGAGCTCAGCCATGCCGGTCACGCTGATAGTGGGCATTATGAGCCTCGTCGTTGGCTTCATTCTGGCCGTACCCCTGGGCACTGTTGCGGCATACCTGGCTTCACGTGGACGCACCGCTCTGGACCAGGGGCTCATTACCACGGCCATGTTCATTGACACCATGCCTTCTTTCTGGGTGGGCCTCCTGCTCATGCTGTTGCTGACTCTCCAGCTCCGCTGGCTACCCGCCACTGGGACCCTGGACTACAACGATCCTATGGGGCTCGCGCGACGGCTGGCGTTGCCGGTGATTGTTCTGGCCATCGGGCAGCTTGCGACGGTGGCACGCATTACCCGCACGTCGGTGCTCGAGGTGATGAATGAAGACTACATTCGCACCGCGCGAGCCCTGGGCACCAGCGAAATGGCGATCCTGTTCAAAAATGCGCTTCCCAACGCGGCGCTACCGGTGGTCACCGTGGCCGGCCTTAGCTTCGGTCGGCTCCTGGGAGGCACGATTATTGTTGAAACAATCTTTGCGCTTCCGGGCATGGGCACGCTCCTGGTGAACGGCATCAACGGGCGTGACTACACCGTGGTGCAGGGGGCCGTTCTTCTCTACGCCTCGCTATTCATTTTTGTCAATCTGCTTACTGACCTGCTCTATACGCGGGTAGACCCGAGAGTGAGACTATGAGTCAAACTGCGGCGACCCTTCAATCCCCGGCCCGGTCCGAAGCACGGGCGGTGCGGGTCATTCCCGCTCGGCCCCAGACCTGGAAACTCCACATGGGCCGCATCCTGCCCGTTCCACGGATCGTACGGGAGCACGCCATGATCGCGGGCGGCCTGGCGTTACTCCTGCCAATCATTTTGCTGGCATTTACCGCGCCACTCTTACCACTGCCGGACTATCTTGAGACAAATCCATCCGTTAGCATGCATCCACCGTCGCTTCAGTCGCCATTCGGGACGGACAAGCTGGGCCGTGACATTCTGAGTCGCACGCTCGCTGGGGCGCGTATATCGCTGACCGTGGGCTTCTCAGTGGCCTTGATCGCGGTGGGACTCGGGATCATCATTGGCACAGTCTCCGTGTTTGCCGGCCGCGCCGTGGACACCGTGATCATGACGGTAACGGATGTTCTACTCTCGTTCCCGGGACTCCTCCTGGCAATCGCCCTGGTGGCATTCTTTGGCGCTGGCGTAGTGCAGGTCATCGCGGCTATTGTCATTTCCGACCTTCCGCGCGCCGTGCGGCTCCAGCGTTCGCTCGCGCTTGAATTGAAGAGTCGATCATTCATTGACGCCGCGCGCATGGTCTCTGCACCCACCTGGTGGATCCTGGTCCGCCACGTGATCCCCAACGCCGTGGCGCCCATGCTCGTGGTGGCCAGCATCTACGCCGCGAACGCCATCGTGGTGGAGGCCAGCCTGAGCTTCCTGGGCCTGGGCATCATTCCTCCTCAACCGTCCTGGGGGAATCTGATTCGAGAAGGTCAGCGTTATCTCCTGGACGGCCCCTGGATCTCCACCTTCCCTGGATTGGTCCTCCTGGTGGTTGCCATTGGCTTGCACCTCATCTCAGATGGCATTCGCCTAGCCTGCGGGTCCGCTGATGCAGGTGATGAATCAGAATCCCGTGCTCTCCGTCCAGGGGCTCACCACCAGCTTTGCATCCCGTCGGGGCGATGTGAACGCCGTGAGCGATGTCACATTCTCAATGGCGCGCGGGGAACGCCTGGCTATCGTAGGAGAAAGCGG
>JBJXFJ010000624.1:0-10178 GCA_046154735.1 Chloroflexota bacterium
GGGCGCAGGCGGAGGTCTCACGGCCGGCATCAGCATGATCCCGGCCGTGTCGCTGACTCTGGCGCCCTGATCCCACATTCAGTTGGTGCGCGTCCCCGGTTCCGTCACCGATGCGATCCCGCCGGAGACGCGAGAGTGCAAAATGCAAAAACAGTGTCTCGGTCACTTGGAGACTGGACCCTGAGTCCGTCAAGCGGGACGCTGTTTTTGCCTTTTGCCTTTTGCCTATTGCCTTTTGCCTTTTGCCTTTTGCCCCCAGCTCAATTGCGCGCCGCGCCGGAGTACACTGGTGCGCGTATCTCAAGGTGGAGGAGTGCAGCCATGCGCATTGCATTTATTGGACTAGGTAATATGGGGCGGCACATGGCCGCCAACGTGCAGAAGTCCGGGCATGACGTGGTGGTGCACGATGTTCGCAAAGAAGCAGCGGAGAGCCATCTGGCCAATGGCGCAACCTGGGCGAACAGCGTGGCCGAGGCAGCGCAGGGCGCGGAGCTGATTCTCACGTCTCTTCCGGGACCGAAGCAGGTAGAGGAAGTGGCGCTGGGCGAGGGCGGTATTCTGCAAGGTGCCGCCTTGGGCGCGGTCTATGCGGATCTTTCTACCAGCTCACCCACGCTGATTCGGCGGATTTACGCGGAGCTGGGCGCCCAGGGCATCCACGTCCTCGATGCACCGGTGAGTGGCGGCCCGGGCGGCGCGGAGCGCGGCACCCTCCAGGTGATGGTGGGCGGCGATGAGGATGTGTATGAGCGGGTTCGCCCCGCGCTCCTGGCGCTGGGTGACAAGGTGAGCTACATCGGCGCCATTGGCGCGGGTGAGATTGCCAAGCTCTGCCACAACACATTGAGCTACGCAACGGCGGTGGCGATGGCCGAGGTGTTCACGCTAGGTGTGAAAGCCGGCGTGAAACCGGAGAAGCTCCTGGAAGCCATCCAGGGAGCCGCCTTTGGCCAGGGCAATCTGCTCAAGCATCGATTGCCCAACATTATCTTCAAAGACCGCTTTGACCAGGCCGATTTCTACCTCGCCCTCGCTCGAAAAGATGTCGGCCTCGCCACGGAGCTGGCGCGTGAGTACAACGTGCCGATGAACGTCTCCAGTCTCGCGGAGCAGGCGCTCATAGAGGGGCTCTCGCGTGGCTGGGATGCCAAAGACTCGTCCGCCATTTGGATGCTCCAAGAGGAGCGGGCGCAGGTGAAGGTAAGGGTCTAGAGGCGAGAGGCGAGAGGCGAGAGGCGAGAGGCGAGAGGCGAGAGGCGAGAGGCGAGAGGCGAGGTGGACCATGCCCTCGAACGCGGTGAGGGACTTTCGGCAGCTCCACGTTTGGCAGCGTGCGATGGATCTTGCCGTGGCGGTGTATGAGATCACGCAATCTTTTCCGCGTGAAGAGATCTATGGATTGACGAGCCAGCTTCGTCGTGCCGCTGTTTCGGTCCCTTCAAATATTGCCGAGGGATATGCTCGTCGAACGACGCGAGAGTTGATTCATTTTCTTAGCATCGCCGATGGATCTCTCGCGGAATTACAAACGCAATTGCTACTCGCATCAAGGCTTGGCTACTGTACTGACGATGCTGCTAAGCGCGCTGAGATGCTCATCGATGAGTGCCAGAAAATGCTATTCGCGATGCAATCCACGCTGAAGGAGCGAATTCGGCGGGGAACTGCTAGACAGTAAGCACTTCACTCGCCTCTCGCCTCTCGCCTCTCGCCTCTCGGATATACTCTAACCGTTCCCCACCCCCTTGGAGGCCTGGCGCCGCGTGCTCTCGATTGAAGGTCTGAACCCAGCTCAACAAGAAGCCGTGCGCACGATTGATGGGCCGGTGCTGATTCTGGCGGGGCCGGGATCGGGGAAGACCCGGGTGATCGTGCACCGTATCGCTCATATGATGGATCAGGAGATCCACCCGGCAAATATCCTCTCGGTTACCTTCACCAATCGCGCTGCAAAGGAGATGCGTGAACGCATCGAGAGCCTGGTGGGCGAGACGCGGGCCCGGTATCTGACCATGGGCACGTTTCACTCCACGTGCGCCCGCTGGCTCCGACGCGATGGCGAGGCCATAGGAGTGGACCGCAACTTCGTGATCTTCGACGACCACGACCAAATGGACCTGGTCAAGCGGATCATGAAGGAGATGGAGTTGGACGAGAAGCGATTGAACCCGCGCTCGTTCCTCAGCGGCATCTCCTCGGCCAAGAGTGAGCTCGTAGGCGTTCATCGCTACGCGGAGCATGCCAAGGGGCCATTTGAAGAGCAGGTGGGCAGGATCTATCGTCGTTACCAGCAGATGCTGGATCAGAGTCTGGCGCTGGATTTTGATGATCTGATTGGCACCACCGTGAGACTCTTCAGGGAGTCGCCAGAGACGCTGGAGCGCTACCGGGATCGGTACCGTTACATCATGGTGGACGAGTTTCAGGATACCAACGTGGCCCAGTATCAGCTCGTCAAGATCCTTGCCGCGCGTGATCGGAATATCGCCGTGGTAGGCGACCCGGACCAATCCATCTACGGCTGGCGGCGAGCCGACATCCGCAACATTCTGAATTTTGAGGACGACTTTCCCGGGCTAAAGATAGTCACGCTGGAGCAGAACTATCGGTCCACCCAGAAGATTCTGGATGCCGCCCAGGCCATTATTTCCGCCAATACGTTGCGCAAGCCCAAGAATCTCTGGACGGATAATCCCTCCGGCGCGCCCATTGTGCTCCACGACGCATTTGATGAGCGCGATGAGGCCGCGTACGTGATTCGCGAGCTCTCGCGTTTGGTGCATCAGGGAGAGGCCTCACTCGCCGACATCGCTGTCATGTATCGCACCAATGCGCAGTCCCGAGCCCTGGAAGATGCGCTGGTCCGGGCGGGTATCCCCTACCGGCTGGTGGGCGGCACGCGCTTCTATGAGCGCAAAGAGATCAAGGACCTCTTGTGCTATCTTCGGCTCATTCAGAACCCACATGACATCGTGAGTTTTGAGCGCATGATTAATGTGCCTCCGCGCGGAATTGGCACGAAAACGATGACGGATCTGGCCAATTGGTCGCGTCAGATTGGGATGCCGTCATTTCAAGCCCTGGAGCTTCTTGCCGCGCCCAATGCCACCCAGGATGAGCGAACCCGCAGCGCACCCTTTGCCACTCGCGCTCTCAAGGGGCTGCTGCCGTTCCATGATCTGGTTGTTGGGCTCCGGACGGATCGCGCCAACATGACCTTGGTGGATCTCATTGATGCCGTGCTCGAACGGACCGGGTATGAGCGGTTCCTGCGTGATGGCTCGGAGGAGGGTGAAGACCGCTGGAGTAACGTTGGTGAGCTGCGAACAAAGGCTGAGGACTACGAGGGCATGCTGGCGGAGGAGTCACTTCCCGCGCTGCTCGAGGAAGTCTCGCTGGTCCAGGATGTGGACACTATGGAGCCGGACGCAAGTGTCGTCACGCTCATAACGCTGCACCAGGCCAAGGGGCTTGAATACCCCACGGTGTTTATCACTGGTATGGAAGATGGCATCTGTCCGCATTCTCGATCGCTCGAGGATTTTCATCAGATGGAGGAAGAGCGGCGGCTGTTCTACGTTGGCATCACGCGGGCCATGCAGCGCCTCTATCTGGTCCATGCGTTTCGACGAGGGTTCTGGGGCGCCAGCCGGCCCAGTGAACCGTCCCGATTTCTGGCTGATATCCCCTCGAAGCTGCTCAAAATCACCTCCGGCGGTGGGGCATCGGCGGGCTCGTACGCGCCATCATGGATGGCTGACTCGGCCGGTCCACCGCGGCGTGCTCAGGAACCGCCAAGGTCCCCTTCGGTGCTCATCCGCCCGGCGGCCCGCCAGCGAGAGCTGGATGAGCTTGACGAGGTTGACGGTGAAGAATCCGCTCCCGCCCGACGCACTGTGACGGAGCAGCAGTTTAAAGCTGGAGATCGGGTGATTCACCCGGCCTTTGGAGATGGCGTGGTGGTAAACAGCCGCATGACCGGTGATGATGAGCAGGTGGAAGTGCTCTTCAAGGGCAACATAACCAAGAAGTTGTCTATGGCATTTGCTCCATTGCAGCGCGTTTAAAGCGATGCCAGTCTGGCTCCGTGTCGCGCGCCGCGCCTCGTGGCCTACCTACAGGGCATGAAGCTTGCACGCCGCGCTCCAAATTTCGCGCACATCACCCAGGTTCTGGGCATAGCCCATTAGAGCCGTGGGGTGAGGAATCCCTGCCTGCCGCCAGCTTCGAATGCTCGTGGTAAGGTGTTGATCAAGAACGCGCGTGTTGCCGGCGGGATCGAGCTAGGCACGTAACGCTGACTTAATGTTCAGAAAGATGGAGCAATCATGGCGCAATCCCCCAGCTTTGGGGTGCAGCTTCCACAGCAGCACAGGACCTGGACCCAGATACTTGACGAGTGGAAACGCGCCGAAGACCTCGGGTTTGATACGGCCTGGAACTGGGACCACTTTGTCCCGCTCTCGGGTGATACCAACGGGCTGTCGATGGAGGCCTGGACCCTCCTGGCGGGCATCGCGGCACAGACCAGCCGGATCCGGCTGGGCACGCTGGTAACCAGCACCACCTACCGCAATCCGGCCGTACTCGCCAAGCAGGTGGTAACAGTGGATCACATCAGCAACGGTCGCCTTATTCTGGGCATCGGCGCGGGTTGGCATCAGCAGGAGCACCAGCATTACGGCATCGTTTTTCCCTCGGCAAAGGAGCGCGTGGACCGCTTTGAGGAGTCCATCGCAATTCTTGATGCGCTTATGCGCGAGGATCATCCGACGTTCAAGGGCGCTTACTACACGCTGAACAAGGCGCCCTTCTCACCGTCAGTTGTGCAGAAACCGCGCGTTCCCATCCTGGTGGGTAGCTCGGGAACACGGATGCTGCGCTCGGTGGCTCGCTATGGGGATGCCTGGCACACGTTTGGTCCGCCGGAGAAGATTGCCGAGCGCGGGGCGTTGCTGGGACGGTACTGCCAAGAGATCGGTCGAAGTCCGGCTGAGATTCGCTGGTCGGTTACGCTGAGCGGGGATGCACTGCGCTCGCCGGATCGATTCAAGCAGGCCGTGGCTAGCTACGCAAAGATTGGCGCGTCAGAATTTCTTCTCGAGGGTGGAGATTGGGACGCGCTGCAGCGCATTGCAGAGGGAGCTATCCCTGAGATTCGCAGCTCATGGAAGCCACTCGCCTGACCCGGATGAAAAGCACGAGCATGCGCCGGGCCAGGAAGGCCTATTCCGCGTCCTCAATCTGAATTGGCACGGGTAAATCCACCATCACCGGGCGAGTGGTCTTACAGGCGATATGCAGCTCTTCCATCTCTTCCGCGTCCAGTGCCATAGTGATGAATGGCACCGCGCCGTCACCGAGATTGATCTCGATATCCCAGAACGGCGGATCGCCCGGAACAAATTGTACGGCTACGCGCTCATCCCCGGCTTCCGCCGAGCCGCCCAATGCCATTTCCAAGCTGTAATCAAGCTCACGCAGGAGTCCGGGCTCCAGCCAGATGCTCACGAGACGATCATGTGATCGAAGGGCAAAGTAATGCGCCTCATCAGGTAGGTGGAGGAGATCGATATCGAATCCGTCACCCTCATAGAGCGCGTCGCCCTGGATCTCTCCAGACTGGACCGCGAGCTGATGGCTCTCGTCATTGTGCAGCATCATGGCAATATCCTGTTCATCCCGTACCTTGAGTGTATCAATTGGGTAAGAAACCATCGGATTATCCGTGGCTGCAAGGCTGATGAATGAGTGAAGACGGACTGATTCATCTTCAACGGTTGGACATGCGCCTTGGACGTATCATCGCGGCCGAGAATTTTCCGGAGGCACGCGAACCGGCCTTCAAGCTCAGCATTGACTTCGGAGCCCTGGGCATTCGGCAACCCAGCGCACAGCTCACGGAGCACTACACACAGGAAAGCCTGGTTGGTCGTCTGGTGATCGCCGTGGTGAATTTGCCGGTGCGCCGGGTAGCCGGATTCAAGTCTGAGGTGCTTGTGCTAGGTGTACCCGATGCAAGCGGACACGTGGTCCTGCTGGAGCCAGAGCGCGATGCGCCGCTTGGCGTGCGGGTCTTCTAACCATCAGCAGAGCCGCATCCCGTGAGGGTACGGTTCCTCCCATAGTGTTCTCCGTCACCGGGTGCGACCACAGCCCCGGGATCCGAGCCGCGACCGTGAGCGATGCCGGTGGTGAGTTGATCGCGTGGGGAACCGCACCCTCACGGGATGCGGCTCTGATATTGGTTGTTAGGCGATGCGGTCAATAATGGCGGCGGTGGCGGCGCGCGTGCCGCCCACAGGGCAGCCATCTGGTGCGATCGTGAGTGAGCCGTCGGCCAGCGCGGCGCCCACGCCCCGTTCCACGGCCGCGGCAGCGTCCGCCTCACCTAGGTGGTTCAGGAGCATGGCGAATGAGAGCACCTGGGCGATGGGATTGGCCCGATCTAGTCCGCCCAGTGACGGCGCGCTCCCGTGGATGGGCTCAAAGACCGCCGCGTCCGCACCGATGTTGCCGGACGGGCACATGCCGATGCCGCCCACAGTACCGCCGCCTAGATCGCTCAGGAGATCACCCAAAAAATTCTCCATGACCAGCACATCAAAGTGACTCGGATTGAGCACCAGCGCTTGGGCCGCGGCATCAGAGTAGATCGTCTCGTGTTCAATGTCCGGATATTCCTCGGCGATCTCCAGGAAGATCGCCTTGAAGAAAGCCATGCTCTTGAGCACGTTGCTCTTATCTACACAGGTTACGCGGTGAGCACCGTCCGAAGGCGCACCTCGACGCTTGCGTGCCAGTTCGAACGCGGCCCGCGAGACGCGCTCCACCCCGTGACGTGTCATGAAGAGGATGTCCGAGGCGGCATAGTTATTGGACACCCCAAGCCCGCGCGAGGCATACAGCCCCTCCGTGTTCTCACGCACAATCACGTAGTCGATCTCGCCCGGCTTCCAGGTGACCGGCGCTTTCACGCCGGGCCAGAGCTTCACCGGACGGATATTGGCAAACAAGTCCAGCCCCAGGCGCAGCACCCCGCCCAGCAGCCCAGCCTCTGTGCCATCCGCGTTGCGCACGTCCGGATGTCCCACCGGCCCCTTGATCACGGCGTCCGCGGTACGGCACGCTTCCAATGTTTCCGGATCGATATTGCGACCGAACTCGCGGAAATGCTGAGCGCCGGCGGAATGCTGGTCAATTCGGAGCTCGAACCCGCCCACATGTTCCCGTGCCGCTTCGACAATTCGTAGTCCGGAGTCAACGATCTCCGGGCCAATGCTGTCGCCCGGGATGACGACAACGTGATGTGAACGGGTCATAAGGGAGCACCTCCAGAACGGCAAGTGAGTACACGGCGGAGTATTGTAGCGTGTGTCAAGATGGCCGACGCGGACGGCAGGATCGTGTCGCTTTCACGTAAATGGCAACCTGTAAATTGAGCCGGTCGCTCACCACTTGCCACGCTTCGGTGCTTTCACTGAGTGAGTGCCAAACGGCGACGGCGACCGTTTGCGTGCCGAAGCCTTGGATGCCAATCCAGGTAGTCCGCGATGCTTCCTGTGAGAATCCTGCATCGTATTGATAGGAATGACATGGCCACGCACATATGACTAGTACAGAGGATCGGATGTCGCACGGTGGATAGCGGGGTGGTACCCGACACCACCCCAGAACTCTCGAGTTACATCCGCCAATTTGTACTAGAGCCGGAGAAGACAGAGGTGTCTCATTGATTAGGTGGAACCGGTAGCGGTCGGACTCCCGGTCTGAAGGTCGCGCTATCGGTCGGTGGAGAGCTGACCGCGTCGATGGCGGATTCGGTGCCTCTTGGCGGCAGGGTCTTTTC
This sequence comes from Chloroflexota bacterium, assembly GCA_046154735.1. Taxonomy (GTDB): domain Bacteria; phylum Chloroflexota; class UBA6077; order UBA6077; family JACCZL01; genus CAVXYC01. Next base: position 7,853 of record JBJXFJ010000624.1, read on the forward strand.
GTCGTCCTGCTCGGAGTAGTCCGCGACGTAGCACGAGGCCTTGTGCCCTGTGCCTGGAATTCCCGAACCCGTGATGGCGATCTGCGGCTCCTGCGTCCCAGGCACAGGGCGCAAGGCCCCGTGCTACACGGTCCCGCCGTCGGCTCGACTTTGAAAAGGTCCTGCTCTTGGCGCTGGAGGCGTAGCTACTACGCCCAACCGTGTGCCACAATGGCTCCTATGAACCCATCACTCTCACCAAGGGCCGTGCTTGCCACGGTCTGCGCCGGATACTTCATCGCTGGTTGGTCCATGGCGCCGGTCTCGGCTATCCTGCCGACTATCACGCATGACCTGAATGTCCCGGTTGAGGGAGGTGCGTGGGTGATGAATGCGTACTTCCTCGTGCTCGTGGGCTCCGTTCTCACCGCCGGTCGCCTTGGTGATTCCGTAGGGCATGGCCGAGTTTTTGGGACGGGCACGTTGATATTTGCGGCCGCGAGCGTCATCGCTGCACTGATGCCTGGGTTTACTGCATTGCTCGCCGCGCGCGCGGCTCAGGGTCTAGGCTCGGCACTGATCCTGGGGAGCACGCTGGCCATCGTTGCGCAGACATTTCCGGGCAATTCCCGAGCCATGGCCGTGGGCCTGCTCACGATGACGTCCGGGTTCGCTTCGCTCGCTGGAGTCTGGATGAGCACGCTGCTGGCAGAGGGAGCAAGCTGGCGACTGGCGTTCCTCATCCCGGTGCCTGTGGGCATAGCGGCGGCCTTCATTGCTTCCCGTTACGATCTGGTTCCGCGTCGGACAGAACCGGCGCGTGTGGACTGGCTTAGTGCGTTTACGCTTTTTGGCGCAGTCGGATTCCTGCTCACTGGAATGAACCATTTGCACGATGGCCCGGAGACATTTGAGGCCGGAGCGCCGTATCACGTCTCGATGCATATCGTGAGCCTGGCTCTTTTCTCCGCGTTTGTTTATCGCCAGCTCCACATGCGGAATCCCCTGGTGCGATTCTCTCTGCTAAAGAACCGGCAGCTCACCGGTGGCATTACCGCGAATGGACTGGCCCATATGAGCATGTTGGCCACAAGCGTGCTGCTGCCATTTCTACTGGAGCGAGGACGAGACATGGCGCCAAGCGATACCGGTCGGCTGGTGCTGGTCCAGCAGGTGTTCATGCTCTTCTCAGCAGTGCTTGGCGGTTGGCTTTACTCGCGCCGACCGTCATTTGTCCTAGCGCTCGTCACCATGGGCATGATGGCCACCGGACTCCTCCTGTTGGGGCAGTTTGGGACGTGGCTGCCCTATGCGCTCATGTTCCCGATTAGCGCCATGCTTGGAGCTGGGCTCGGCGCATTCACTTCGATCAACAATACCTATGTCATCGGGCTGGCTCCGGCGGACCAGCGCGGATTCGTTGGTGGGCTCACTGAGCTCACCCGACAGTTCGGTCACGCCATTGGCGTAAGTATGTCCAGCGCATTTCTCAGCAGCGCTCTGGCTGCCATGCCGGGCGTTCCAGGCTATCTCATGGGGTTTTCCCAGGCTGCCACGGCGATGGGCATACTTCTTGCCATCGGACTCCTGGGCGTTGGCGCACCCACTAGACAGTCTCATGCCGAACTTTCGAGACCGGTCGCGAGAGGGGTTCGTTCTGCATAGTAGGTGGGCGGGCTGAACCTGACTGTTTACTGAAGATCGCCGGCGATAAGCGCAATTGGCTGGTTCGCATATCGGAAGCCCGCTATGATGAATGCAGGTAACTGCCTGGTGCGGGTAATTCAAACGATATGGACATGGAGGTTGTGGCAGATGTGGGATATGGCTCAAATAGGTGCAAATAGTCGTCAGGTGCGCGGGGCAATTGCGCTCGCGCTCGTGTTTTTCCTGGCTGTGGGAGGGCTGGCGGCCTCGGTTGCTACACGCGCGGACGCGGCGCCATCGGCCGTGATTGGTCCAGTAGAGTCGTTCACGGCCACGGTTGTGCCAGGAACGATTGTGGTGGTGGGGCCGGTAGTCCGCTTTAATGCGGAGCGGCCGGCAATAGCCAATCCAGCGACGCTCGAGCAGCTCGTTGTTGAAACGGTCCAGGGAGCGCTGGTCATCCCCAGTGAGATCCTCTCAATTACCGGTAACTACGACACGGATACAAAAATCTTCAAAGCAACGTCCATGACCTCGCTGGGCAATGCGGCGCCGGCACGATCGTCAAGCCGAAGCAGCGGCAGCAGCGGCGGCGACGATAATGACAATGGCGGCGGCGGTGATGACGACGATGACAATGACAACGGCGGCGGCAATAACGACGACAATGACAATGGCGGCGGCTGCAACATCGACGACA
>JBJXFJ010000636.1:0-5246 GCA_046154735.1 Chloroflexota bacterium
CGCGGGTCAACGACATCGAAGACGCGGATCCCAAATCGGTCGTCAACGACAACGATCTCACCCCGGCCAACCATGGTGCCATTGATGTACACATCGCCTGGCTCCCCTGCCAATTTTTCCAGCTCCACCACAGATCCCACCTTGAGGCCCAGCACCTCGCTCACGGTGAGGCTGGCCCGGCCAAGCTCCACGCAAACTTGAATGGAGACATCGCCCAGGAACTCGAGATTCGACGCGCCGGTGTCAGCCCCGCTGCCTCCAAGCGGCTCGAAGAGCACCGGGCTGACGTCTTGAACAGGCCCACCGGGTACGTATGAGTCGGGTATCGAGCTCTCGTCTGGTGGAATGAAGCTGGCTGGATCGATCACCTATTCACCTCTCAAGCCCGCGGGCGGGTGATCTCAACCGCGATGTTTTTCCCCAGCAGTCCGGGGCGCCCCTCGAACTTGATATTGCGCCCTACCTGCACCGGTAAGTCAGCGCCGGCCGAGGTATCAAGCCGAATGACCTGTCCCTCATGCAGTCCGAGCAGTTCGCGCATGCTCATGGTGCGCCGGCCGAGCTCCACCACGATGGGCATCTCCACCTCACCGATAGGCCCTTGAAGATTGAGCGACTTATCCCCCGCGCTGGCAGCCGAGGAGCCCGTGGACCAGGACTGCGCGGTCAGTTTTTCCATAATCGGGGCCAGCATGGGGTGAGGCAAGCACATGCTCATAGTTCCTGTAACGTTGAGCAGGCCAACCTCGATCACAATCATCACGGTGCTCTCACCCGGGAGGGTCACCTGAACGAAATCAGGGGCGAAGGCGGGTTCCTGGACCATAATCTCAAGGTCAATGACGTTATGCCAGGCTTCCGCGAGACTGTTACCAAGGAGCGCCCCAACCTTCTGGAGTAAGCCCAGCTCAATCTCCGTCATCTCCATCTGTCTCGGCGGCAGGAGCCCGCTGGAGCCGAGTAAACGGTCAAGGATCGCCCGGGCCACTGAAAGATTCATTTCCACCACAGTTTGCCCAGAGAGTGGTGCCATGCCAGTGACGTATAACAGGGTGGGGTTGGCCAGTGACCGCATATACTCGTCATACGTCATCTCCTCGGTCAGGGTGACGTGGAGCTGAACGCCGGTGCGCAGGAACGAGGCCAACGACGCCGCGAAATTGCGACAAAAGTGGCCGTACAGCACCTGAAAGGTGCGCATATGCTCTCGCGAGAACTTGTCCGGATGTCGGAAATCGTAGGACTTTGTTGGTTTCTGGACTTCTGGGGCGGACTGATTTGGTCGCTGCTCAGCGGTTGCGGACGGTTCATCATCACCGGCGAGCGATGCGATGAGCGCTTCGATCTCGTCCTGTGAGAGCATCCGGTCGTTCATGAGCCATCCTTTACAATCGCCAGGGGGCGGCCAGGCCTCGGTAAGCCTACGCTTCAGTGAAGGTAACGCCGCGGTGGGTCCGGCGTTGAGTGCTGGGTGGGGCAGTGTGCTAAGTCATCCGTACTGCATTGACGAGTACATGGGTACCGAGCCGAAAGCATGTGCGCCGAAGGCATGTGTAGAGGCGCGCTGCGCATGGGTGAATTGATCGAGCGGATTCAGCCGACGCGACGACCGTTGCGGCCGGTGGTTGGTCGCCAGAGCTGGCGCCGGCTCCTCTTTGCTCATTGGGCGGTGGATGTGGATGTTCTGCGGAAGGTTGTGCCCCCTTCGCTAGAGATTGACACGTATGACTCGCGCGCATACATCGGAATTGTGCCGTTTGAGATGCGGGCGATTCGTGGCGCGCGCACACCTGCTGCGCTGGGTTTGAGCTTTCTGGAGACGAATCTGCGAACCTATGTGCATGTGGACGGGCGCGACCCCGGCGTGTACTTCTTCTCACTTGATGCGTCATCTCGCATTGCCGTCGCTGTGGCGCGCAGACAGGCCGGGCTGCCGTATCACCTCGCGCGCATGGCCTTGCTCCAGCAGGGGGAGAGCATCAACGCTACGCTTGAGCGCGCCACGACGCCCTATCCGAAGCTGTTCATGCGTTATCAGGTGGGGGTCCTGCAGGGGCCGACAGCGCCGGGCACATTGGAGCATTTCTTGCTTGAGCGCTATCTTCTGCACGTAGAGCGCGCCGGAGTGTTATGGACCATGCAGGTGCACCATCAGCCCTATCCCGTGCAGCGTGCAGCGGTGCTGGAGGTGCGGGAGGATCTCTGCGCAGCCGTGGGATTGCCCGCGCTCACCGGCCCGCCGCTGGTGACGCACTACGCGTCGGGAGTGGATGTGGAGATCTTTGGCCCCTGGAAGGCGAGTACCCGGGAGCTCGCCTAGATTCGGAGCGAAGCATGAACCTGGCTGTCGGTGCGGATGAGCGCACCCATCTGGTGGATACCGTACTGGATGCATTACGCACGAGCGGCCATGATGTGACGTACCTCGGTCCGGCCCTGGGTGAGGAGCGAGACTGGCCCGAGGTGAGTGCGGCCGTGGCCAGGCTTGTGGCCAATGACACGGTAGACCAGGGTATCGTGATGTGCTGGACGGGCACAGGCGCCACCATGGCGGCCAATAAGGTGCCAGGTGCACGGGCGGCGCTGTGCCAGGATGCTGAAACCGCCCGTGGCGCGCGAGTCTGGAACGACGCCAATATCCTGGGGCTCAGCCTCCGGGCAACCTCAGAAGCCATTGCCCGGGAGATCCTTGATGCCTGGTTCAGCACGGCGCCAGCACAGGATGAGTGGAATCTTCGTCAGATTCAGCGTATCCGTGAGCTAGAGGTTCACTCGGCGAACAGCCCCGCGTCCCGTTAGAGTCCGGCTCCTGTGCTGCGGGGATCTCCGCCGGCCACTGTCACTTCAGTTGCGGACCGAGATCGCGCGTGACAACATTGCTGGGAGGACCCAGACGGTCCAAGGGGAGGCCAGCGTGGCAACGTTCATTCTCTTGAGTACGCTCACCGATGACGGAGCGAAAACCATCCAGAAGAACCCGGGGCGTATTCGCGAGGTCAATCAGGAACTGGAGTCCATGGGCGTGCGGGTGCTCAGCCAGTGGGCTACCATGGGACCCTATGACTTCATCAACGTGGTGGAGGCACAGGACAACGTCACAATGGCGCGTGTTTCAGCCATCCTCACATCCAGGGGCACCATTCGCGTCATGACCATGCCGGCTATTCAGATCGACGACTTCATCGGCGCACCCTAGGATGGACCCATACGCTACCCGCAAACCCGGTCAATTCATGAGTCACAGCCTCCGTTGTGGACAACCTCACCGTTCCCACGGCGGTTCGAGGTCCTTCGGACTGTCGTTCGACGAGGTTGGGGGGGGCCGGGCACGCACGAATCGCGGTGTGGTCGCCATACTGAGCAGGCATTGGAGCCCGAATCGGACGAATTCACGCAGGAACGCAGGCATCAAGTAACGCTGAGCGTTCTGGGTGGGGGCGCGGGCGACCGGCCAGTCGCCCCTACGGCATCCGCAAATCCGGTCAATTGATGAGTCACAGCATCCGTTGTGGACAACCTCACCGTTTCCACGGCGGTTCGAGGTCATTCGGACTGTCGTTCGACGAAGTTTGGGGGGGGGCGAGCACGCACGAGCCGCGGTGTTGTCGCCATCCTGAGCGGGCATCGGAGCCCGAATTCAGGCAGGAACGAAGGAATCGAGCGGAACACTGCCTTGCCCACATCACAAGAGATGTGGGTAACGCATAGATGATGGACGGAGGACGATCGCCGAAGGATTAATGAAGATCTCCCGTGAGCTTCGCGGCTGAAGGGGCCGCAAGCTGAACGTGATTCTGGCGCTGAGCGTGCGGACCGCCTATCCTGTTCTTGAACGGAATCGAGGCGGTACTCTCGCACCCCGGAATCCATAAGACGGAGCTCGCCTCAGTATGCATCCCGCCGTTGCGTCCCTGTATTCAGGCGCACTCCAATTCGCAGTCGGCTTATACCTGGCATCGTGGATCACCGATCTGCGTGGCGAAGTGACGCCGGGGTTTCTGCGGATCAATGCGGTTACCGCCGCCTGCGGGGCCCTCGTGGCGCTCATGGTGGGGGTCAGTGTGGGCGGCGCTGAGCGACTTCTTGTTCAGGGATTCGCGGTACTCGCCTTCTTCGTGTTTTTGCAGCACTGGCTCCGCCGAGGACGAGCTCGCTTGATTACAGGCGGGCTACTTGCGGGTATTGGCGTTGTGGCTTTAATCCTGGGTGGAGTCGATCGCCCTAGTCCCATCCTTGGGCCTGGTTGGACGGCTCTTGTATCGATTGTCTCGGCGCTCGCCCTGGGCGGGTCGATGAGTGCGCTCATTCTGGGCCACTGGTATTTGATGACGCCACGGCTCACCGCTCGCCCGCTCAAACTGCTGTGCGATGTGACAATCATTTCGTTGGTAATGCTGACAGGCGTTGCCTCCTGGTATGTGGCGTTCCACCCGGAGACCATCGTACTTGGACCGCGAGATCCGGTCTTGCTCTGGATTGGCTTGCTCGCCATTGGGGTCTTCCCCATTGGTGTGACCATCGCCGCGCGCCTCTGCTGCATTGAATGGCCGCGCGGCCGAGCCCTCCAGGCTGCCACCGGCCTGCTTTACGTGGTGGCGACCCTGGTACTGGCCGGTGCGCTGGCTGGAAATATGGTGGTGCTGGGCGGGACAACGGGCTGACGACCGACGACCGACGACCGACGGACGACGGACGACGGACGGAGGACGGAGGAGGCGGTATCCTCGTTTCCGTCCTCCGTCGGTCCTCCGTCGGTCCTCCGTCTGCCGTCAGCCGCTCGCGAGGTACCACACGCCAAAGACGGCCGCGCCAATGAGCAAGAGGGTATTGCTGCGTCGCCAGCTATAGAGCAGCGTGCGCGCCCATCGATCGCCGATCTCCTCATGGCCGGCGGCCGGGGCCTCTCTGGGAACATTGGCGAAATGCCTCCGGGCCCAGAATTCGGCGATGTGGGAAATCACCGTGAACCCGCTCCACAGCAAAGCGGCCGCTCCGCGGCCCACCACCTCGCCGAGGATGATGGTGAGCAGGAGCATGACAAAGATCTGGAGCTCGAAGAAGAAGACCATGCGTCGGCAGGAGTGAGGGTATCGTATTCGAGAGGCGAGAGGCGAGAGGCGAGAGGCGAGAGGCGAGAGGCGAGAGGCGAGAGGCGAGAGGCGAGAGGCGAGAGGCGAGAGGCGAGAGGCGAGAGGCGAGAGGCGAGAGGCGCGAGGCTGTGTATTCAGCCGAAGCCGGCCGGGAAC
>JBJXFJ010000643.1:0-13405 GCA_046154735.1 Chloroflexota bacterium
TTGGCGCCATCGGTGCAAGGCGAGGATAAGTCATTCGTATTCACCGGCTGGGTTGATTGCGGACGGCGTTCTGAGTCTCGTTGCCGTGTTGAAGATGCGCTCACCTTGTGGACGGACGACTTTGGCAGTCGCCAGCAGGTGAGCATTGACGTGTCCTGGATCTCCGCATCCCTCCCACCCCTTGATCAAGACGACTTCATCTGCGTGGAAGTCTCCAGTAGTGGGGGCGTCTATCAGGCCACCAGCGTGGTGAGTTGTAAGAACGATGACAAGCCGAAGAAGTCACGGGAGAAGAACGACCCGGTGGCAACGTCCACGCCGCGGCCTGCCAGCCAGCAGACGCTCCGCGAGGAGAGCGCCCCGGCCTCGAGAGTCGTCGTGAATATCGCGGTGGCGCAGAACAGCTCGCCGGCAGTAGAGGGGACCCCAGTGGTTTTTGCGATCACTCTCTCATCAGCGATCAACGAAGTTGTGAGCGTGGATCTCACTTACCAGGACATCACCGCAACCGGCGGACTCGCTTGCCCGATTCAACAGGGCCAGTCCAACGTGGACTACATTACCGATACGAGGACGCTCACCTTTCCACCGTTGACAACGTTGATTCTTGACACCAGACCCACTTGTTTTGAGTTTCCCGTCGAGTCAAACGAGACGTTCAGGGGAGTGATCTCAAATCCTTCAGCGAATGCCACCATTGGCACCGGTTCCGCAACAGCGGAAATTGAAGATGACTCAAATTAATCTCAGCATTGATGCTGGTTACGCGTGCCGATGAACGGCGGCGTCCACGATTCAATGTGGCTCATTAAGCCAACGCCGTAGCCTCACCGCCGTGTCCTGTGCGAGGATGGGCTAGATGGATGCACGCTCCTTTGTCGTCTTCACCTGGACGACCATCTCGCTAATCGCCGCGATCGCCGTCCTAGTAGGCACGGAGAACGTGCTATACGGCGCGCTTATTGCCGGTTTTGACGTGGTTCTGGGTTTTGTGCTGTTCTGGTTCGTGGGCCGATTAGGAATCCGCCCACCGGACGACGTTGAGGACGAGGAAATCTAGCGTGCCACAACGGTACTGCCGAGGTAGGCTGACCTCCTGCTGGTGCTGTGACGAGGAAATGGGGTCCAAACGGGCCTCACTCTTGCTTGGATGAGCGTCTCGCGTCGGTAGAATGAAACATGACCATGCCGCGGCATTGAGCGGCGAAAGGCTGGAACGACCATGTTGAAGCGTTCCGTGCGCGAGATTGACATTGAGGAAGATCCCCCCGGCCCGTTTGCGCCGGAGCCTGATTCCGATCCGGAGCCGATGCCTGAGCCGCCGTTCGCCTGAGGGCCGATTCCTCGCGAACGGCGCTTACTATCATGCACGAGTCTGGAACGGTTCCGTTTGATGACCGAGTCGAGGCCGGACGGCTGGTCGCCGCGCTTCTAGGCAATGATCCCGTAGGCTTTGACATTGTGCTGGGAATTCCTCGGGGGGGCGTCATCGTCGCCGCGGAAGTAGCCCGTGCATTAGATCTTCCGCTGGATGTGTTTCTCGTCCGCAAGCTCGGTGCGCCCGATCAGCCTGAGCTGGCCCTCGGTGCGCTGGCCGAGACGGGCCATCTGGAGCTCAACCAAGCCGTGGTGAGCTCACTTAAGGTGGAGCCTTCAATCCTTGCGCACATCATGTCGCAAGAGCGACTGGAGATCGATCGCCGTCTGGACTGTTACCGTCCCCGCCGAACGCATCTGCATCTGCGTGGCGTACGTGTGCTGGTGGTGGATGATGGTGTGGCTACCGGGGCCACGACTCTGGTCGCTCTACGCGCCATCAAAGCTGAGCAGACGGCCAGGTTGGTTCTGGCCGTCCCGGTGTGTCCGCAATCAACGCTTGAGAGGCTAGAGCGTGAGGCCGACCGAGTGCTCGTGCTTGCCACACCTCAGCCATTTGGTGCCGTTGGCGCGTGGTACCGTGATTTTCGTCAGGTCACCGATGAGGAAGTGACGGCCGCGTTGCAAAGTGTGGCTAGTCATCGTCTCCACGGATGTTGATGCGCCAACCCCCGTGCTTGAGCGGCTCTACCACGCCATCTCGTTTCCATTCCAGGAACTGCTGGCGGAGGTCGGCAAAGCGCCCACGATCTAACAGCACGATGCCGTAATCCAGTGCATCCAGATACAGCGGATGATACTGGCTGATCATGCGCTGCCACTCACTGCGAGCATACGGGAACACCTCGATATTCCCCTGAACGTACTGATCAAAGGCTGTCATCCGATCGATGATGCGCTGCCCATCCTCGGACTGAAGCCCCACGAGCACGTCATAGTCGCTGGAGCGCGTCCAGTTGCCATGTGCCATCGATCCAAAAAGCACAACGAACTCGAGATCGTTTCGGTGATCCATCATCAACTTCAAGAACCGTTCGAGATCTTGAATTCTAGGTCGATCGGAGAGCATCTCGAGCATGGCTAACGATGACCTCCGCATCCTTCAGGGCCTGTCTCGCATCGGTTTCGAAGTACTGATCTGATGGTGCACCCTGGTCAAACGCGTCTGGGTAGCGCGTCGGGATATAAAACCGATTGAGGCGGATGCTCCCATCGGTCACTTCAGGCGGCACTGGTCCCAGTGATTCGATCACCTGGACGAGCATGTTCAGATTGTGGCCGTATGGATTGAGCCGCTGCGCTTCGCAGATGGCCTTGAGCGCCTTTTCGGCAACCTGCTGTGACGTAAAGCGGCACCACGCCCAGTGTCCCGTGGCAACCAGGTCGCGCGCCGCGGCAAGCTCGGATTCGGCTTCCCTGAGCCAGTCCAGTTCACGTTGCATGGAACTGAGGACACTATACGAGCGGTGTCGTCCGAGATCGCTGAGCTGTGTGGTTGAACCAGATGCATGATTCGGAATCACAGAGTGTCCGAAAGTCGGAGCGAGACGGGGCCGCCGCTACTGGGCCGCCGCTGCTAAGGATATCCACAGCGGTGTGTCCGGAGCTCACACGCGAACGAGGTCGAGTCGGTGACATCGAGTCAGCTCCGTGACGCGTCGCGCTTTGACCCGTCCTCGGGGTGGCTCGTATACTTCCGTGAGCCCCTCGCGGATGGTTTGAGCCCTTGTGCGAGCGCGAGGCTCGCGTATTTCCGAGCCAAATTGGCTTGGTGGCCGGGCAATGACGCCTGGTACCCGGGGTAGCAATCACAGTGACCGATTACTCTTCGCTCCTGGTGTATCTTGCTCTGGTGGTCTTGTTAGCCGGCTTTCTACTGCTGGTTATCGGCCGCCTTTCTCCATCACGCCCTTCGGAGGCGAAGTCCCGTCCGTATGAATGCGGTGTATCCGAACCGCAGCCAACCGTGGCACGCTGGCCTATTCACTTCGCCCTGGTGGCGATGCTCTTCCTGATCTTTGATGTGGAGGCGCTCTTCTTTTACCCCTGGGCGGTCCTTCTGCGTGAGCTCCGGTGGACAGGCGTCCTGGCGTTCTCCGGTTTCTTTGCGGTCATGGGCGTGGGCTACATCTACGCCCGCTCGCGCGGCGCGCTGAGGTGGCGGTAATCGTGTCTGCCCAGAGTTTGCCTATGCACGAGAAGGACGGTTCACACGGATTTCTGCTGTCTAAGCTCGAAAGCTGGAGCCGAGAGCATTCACTCTGGCCGGTCACGTTTGGCCTGGCTTGCTGCGCAATCGAGATGATCTCCACCTCCGCGGCACGATTCGACATTGCTCGGTTCGGATCGGAGCTCTTTCGCCCCAGTCCCCGTCAGGCCGATCTGATGATTGTCTCCGGGCGCGTCTCGCAGAAGATGGCGCCGGTGCTGCGCGAGATCTACGATCAAATGCCTGATCCCAAATGGGTCATTGCCATGGGTGATTGCGCATCTTGCGGCGGCATCTTTAACAATTACGCCATAGTTCAGGGTGTGGACAAGATTGTTCCAGTCGACGTGTACATTCCCGGCTGCCCACCACGGCCGGAAGCGCTGCTTGACGGCATCATCAAATTACAAGGGCGCGTCCGCGAGGGTGTCACGCGTTCATGAGTGAGACTCTTGACCGAGCGCTCGAGTCGAAGACACTCGCAGATACGGAGCGCGGGGCCTCGGCCGACGGCATTGAGTTTGTCCGAGCTCCCATCGCGTCCATGCCGGCTCTGGTGAGCGCCGTTATTGAGGCCGGCTTTTACCGATTTATCGACCTCACCGTGGTGGATGAACCCGGGCGTACGGACCGCTTTGAGCTGCAGTATCTCTTTCATTCAATGGATGAGCAGTGCTGGCTGCGCCTTAAGGCGCGCACTTCGGGGCAGGCGCGCTCGATCGTGGATCAAGTTGAGGGTGCAGACTGGTTCGAGCGCGAAGCCTTTGATATGTATGGCGTGCAGTTTGAAGGCCATCCCGCGCTCACGCGGATCCTCATGCCGGATGACTGGGATGGCTTTCCCCTGCGTCGGGACGTATCACTGGGTGGAGAGCCCGTGGAATTCTCCAGGGATAAGCGGTGAGCGTTGAGACGCGCCCCGACATGATCATTCCGCCGTCAAGCGTGCCGCTTTCTGCCGATTCATCGCACGAGCCCCGCTACACGCCACACACGCTCAAGATCAACATGGGTCCCCAACACCCATCAACGCACGGGGTGCTCCGTCTTGAGCTTGAGCTGGATGGCGAGATCGTGGTCGCCTGCAAGCCGATTATCGGCTACCTGCACACGGGGACTGAAAAGACCATGGAGCATCTGACGTATCTCCAGGCGGTCACCGTGACGGATCGACTCGATTACCTGAACCCGATGGGCAACAATCTAGCATTTGCACTCTCCGTGGAAGCGCTATTTCAGTGTGAGATTCCCGAACGCGCAGTGATTGGGAGAGTGCTTCTGGCAGAGTTGACGCGGCTCAACTCTCATCTCGTCTGGCTGGGAACCACGGGAATCGACCTGGGCGCCAGCTCAGTCTTGCTCTACACCTTTCGAGAGCGTGAGGTCCTGCTGGATTTCTTCGAGTCGCTCACGGGCGCCCGAATGATGACCAGCTTTATCCGGCCCGGCGGTCTGGCGGATGATTTCACCGATGACTGGCTGGACGGCGTGAAGCAGTTCTTGGCCACGCTTCCAAAGCACATCGATGAGTACGAGGCGCTGCTGACCCACAATCCACTCTTCCGTGATCGCATGGTGGGTGTTGGGAAACTGGATGCGGACCAGGCGATACGCCTGGGGGTGACCGGCCCGATGCTGCGGGCAAGTGGTGTGTCATTCGACATTCGCAAGGCCCAACCCTATTCTGGATATGAGCAGTTCGACTTTGCTGTGCCGGTGGGCACCCACGGCGATTCCTATGATCGGTACCTTGTGCGAATTGCGGAGATGCGTGAGAGCGTGAAGCTGTGTCAACAGGCTCTTGGACAGCTCCCGGGAGGGCCGGTGAAAACGGCCAATCGCAAAGTGATGCCACCGCCGCGAGAAGAGCTGGGCACCTCCATGGAGGCCGTCATTCATCATTTCAAATTGTGGACCACAGGCATGTGCCCGCCGGCTGGCGAGGCCTACATCCCAGTGGAGTCACCACGCGGTGAGTTGGGCTTCTACGTGGTCAGTGACGGCTCAAACAAAGCCGTCCGAGTTCGCGAGCGCGCGCCCTCATTTGCCAACCTGCAAGCATTGCCACGAATGGCGCGCGGCGGTCTCGTGGCTGATTTGATCGCCATTATTGCCAGCATTGACCCGGTTCTAGGGGAGATCGACCGCTAACCGATGGCGATCCTATCTGAACTGACAGAGTCAAAGATTCGCGGCGAGGTGGCTCGGTATTCTCCTCATGTGCGCACCGCCCTACTCCCCTCGCTCAAGCACGCGCAGGCGGAGCTTGGGTGGCTTCCCGCGGAGGCGATCGCGCGGGTGGCAGACCTAGTGGGCGTACCGCACTCCGCGGCGGCTGAGCTCTCACACTTCTATTCCATGCTGCATACGGACAATCATGGCCGCGTCTATATCGAAGTCTGTGTTCAGCTTCCCTGCGCGGTAGCCGGGGCCGAGCGCTTGCTGCGCTGGCTCAGTGAAGATCTGGACGTTGCGCCGGGTGAGACCACGGCGGATGGCATTCGCCTAGAGCGCACGGCCGAGTGTTTTGGCTCGTGTCACAGGGCACCTATGTGCCGCGTAAATGACGACTATCACGAGCACCTTGACCGCGAATCAGCGCGTCGGCTCGTGGAGACCGTGCGGGACGAGCTACGGACAACGGGCGGAGGGCTGCAAATGGCGGGTGCGGCACGCGGTGGTGCAAATCTCGATGGAGATGCCCGGGACGCGGGCGGCTCCGGGGCGGCTGAGGGTTGACTCGGTGATTGACTATCAGCCCGTACTCATTCCCAATCAAGGGCGCCGCACGCCACTCTCGCTGCAGGAGTATCGCGACCGCGGTGGTTACCAGGGCCTTGAGACTGCCCTTACCAAGATGACCCCTGATGAAGTGATTGATGAGGTCAAAGCGTCTGGCCTCCGAGGTCGAGGCGGCGCGGGGTTTCCAACTGGCTCAAAATGGAGCTTTGTTCCGCGCGATCCGGGTCCCAAATATCTGGCCGTGAATGCGGATGAGTCTGAGCCAGGCACATTCAAGGATCGTGAGATCATGGAGACCGAGCCGCACATGCTGCTCGAGGGGATCGCGATCTGCTGCTATGCCATTGGCGCGCAGACGGCGTTCATCTACATTCGTGGTGAATACGTTGTCGCGGCGGACCGGCTGGAAGCAGCCATTCTCGATGCGCTTGAGGCGGGCTTCCTGGGCGGCGGGATGTTGGGTACGGGAACAAGCCTGACTGTGCATGTCTTCCGTGGCGCCGGCGCGTACATCTGCGGAGAAGAAACGGCGCTGCTAGAATCGCTCGAGGGGCGCCGACCGATGCCGCGATCGCGTCCGCCGTTTCCCGCGGTAGAAGGCCTCTATCGACGGCCGACCTGCGTCAACAATGTTGAAACGTTGGCCAATGTGCCGCACATTCTGGCGCGCGGGAGCTCATGGTACCAATCTATTGGCGAGCCGCCCCAGAATACGGGGCCCAAGATCTTCTGCCTCTCCGGCAACGTCAACCGTCGCGGCAATTACGAGCTGCCCCTGGGTGCTATCACTGTACGCGAGCTTATTGAGGATTACGGTGGCGGTGTGCCCGGCGGCCTCAGGGTGAAAGGCGTGTTGCCCGCGGGTGCCTCCGCGCCCATTTTGCCGGAGTCAGCGCTGGACGCGAAGTTGAGTTACGATGGCATCCGCGAGGCCGGATCCATGCTGGGCTCGGCGAGCTTCATTGTGCTGGATGAGTCCGTTTGTATCGTGCGTGCGGCGGCTCGGATGGTGGAATTTTTCCGCAACGAATCGTGTGGCAAGTGCACGCCGTGTCGCGAGGGCACCATGTGGCTCCACAAGGTGCTAGTACGCTTGGAGCGCGGTCAGGGCTCCGCGGCGGACCTGGATCTACTGCTTTCGCTCTCTGGCGAGATAAGCGGCAAGGTGCTCTGTGCCCTGGGTGACTTTGCCACGAGCCCTGTAACCGCCACGATCAAGCACTTTCGAGACGAATATTTGCAGCACTTTGAGCTGGGCCATTGTCCCTACGAGGATTGGGCGAATTGAGCGACCTGATTACGGTCACCATTGATGGGCGCGAGGTGCAGGTACCCAAGGGCACGCTTGTGGTTGAAGCTGCCAAGCAGGTGGGCATCGAGATCCCCGTCTTCTGTTACCACCCAAAGTTGAAGCCGGTGGGCGCGTGCCGCATGTGTCTGGTGGAAATCGAGAAGATGCCGCGCCTCCAGACTGCCTGCACCTCACCCGTAGCAGACGGCATGGTGATAAACACAAAGTCAGACCAGGTCACTGCGGCACAAACCGGCGTCATTGAGCTCTTGCTGGCAAATCACCCGCTCGATTGCCCCATTTGTGACAAGGGCGGTGAGTGCCCGCTGCAGGACAATACGTTTAACTTTGGACTGGGAACCAGCCGATTCACCGAAGAGAAGCGTCGCGCGGAGAAGGCCTATCCGCTATCCGATCGCATCCTGCTGGACCGCGAGCGCTGCATCATGTGCTATCGCTGCGTCCGCTTCCACCAGGAGATCCCGGGCGATGAGTCGCTGGCCGCAATAGATCGAGGCGGGCGCACCGTCATTGGTACGCTGGAGGGAGAGACATACGATTCACCCTTCTCCGGCAATACTATTGACATTTGTCCAGTGGGCGCGCTCACCAGCCGGCAGTATCGATTCCGCGCCCGCCCCTGGGATCTTGAGCGCACACCCTCAGTGTGCGCGGGCTGCGCCGTGGGCTGCAATACGGAGATCCACAGCCGCCGTGGCGACGTGCTGCGCCTGATTCCAAGAGAGAATCTCGCTGTCAATGACGAGTGGCTCTGTGATGCCGGCCGCTTTGATTCGCTTCCGCCCCTTGGCGAGCGGCGCCAGCTTGATCCGATGGATCGAAGCAGCGGCGAGCTTCAGCCCTCCACCTGGGATCAGGCGCTGGATCGCGCGGCAGAGGTCATCCGCAAGCAGGGATTGCGGATGGCCATTGGCCCGGAAGTGTCCAACGAGGCGATCTGGATTCTCAAGCAGATGAATGCCGCGCTGGACGGTGAGACGCTGGCCTTGCCTCCCAACCCCTGGATGATGCAGGGCACCATGCAATCACTGGTGGGCTGTAAGCTGATTATTCTCATTGGCTTAGATCCCTGGTTGGAGCTACCGATTCTTGCGCTCTGGATTCGGAAAGCTGTCGAGGCCGGAGCGAAGCTCGTGGTGATTGGTCCTGAAAACGGGCTTCAGCGGGATACCGCGCACTGGATTCGCGTTCAACCAGGCACGGAAGGGGCAGCAATACATCTGCTCATGACCAATTCAAGCGCCGTGAGCACCGAGCAGGGACAATCTGGGGAGAGCCTCGGCTCAATTCTCCGGGGACGAGCAGCCTCCGTTCTTGCGGGGCCGCGGATTGGGCAAGACATCGAGGCACTCGCGAAAGTACGCGAACTGGCAGAGTGGCTGGACGCTGTTTGGGGCACTGCACCAGTGGGCATCCCATCATTCGGGGCCAATGCCCGCGGCCTCCAGGATCTGGCACCCGAGATCGCGTCATTCGCCGCCTCGTCCTGCACCCTCCGGTTTGGCGATGGCCTCACCGGGGCTCGACCACTCAACGGCGAGTCAGTGCAGACCGCGTATCGCTCCGGGACTGGCGATGATAGCAATGC
This sequence comes from Chloroflexota bacterium, assembly GCA_046154735.1. GTDB lineage: Bacteria > Chloroflexota > UBA6077 > UBA6077 > JACCZL01 > CAVXYC01. The sequence continues at coordinate 9,229 of JBJXFJ010000643.1, forward strand.
GGTGGTTGTGTTACCGCTGACCCACCCGTATGAACAGAGTGGATCATTTACGAATCTGGAAGGACGAATTCAGATCCTGGCGGCTGGCGCTGGCGCGCCGGGCCAGGCGCTGGCGGATTGGGAGCTTGCCACGCGACTTGCCCGCAAACTGAATGTCTCTGTTCCGACTGACCTGCTCTCTATTCGCGCGGAGATTGCGGCCGAGCATCCTGCTTATGCGCAGGCTTTCAGTCAGGTCCGGCAGGTTCCCTCCCGTGCCTGATCTCGCTATCGATATCATCCGCTCTGCGGCGCTCATCCTCATGCTGTTGACCGGCATGGCCTATATGACGCTGTTTGAGCGGCGGGTGATTAGTCGCCTCCAGGTACGCCTGGGGCCCAATCGCACAGGGCCGACTGGTTTACTACAACCACTCGCAGATGCTCTGAAGCTGTTCTTTAAGGAAGACATAGTCCCGAGCGCGGCCGATCGGCTGCTCTATCCGATTGCTCCCGCGCTGGCGCTCATCGCGGCCCTGGCCGCGTTCGCGGTCATCCCCTTGGGTCCCCCCATTCAACTGGGCGGGATGTCCATTGATCTTCAGGTGGTTGAGCTGCCGGTGAGTCTGCTTTATCTGATTGGCGCGAGCAGTCTGGGAGTGTACGGGCTCGTCTTTGGGGGCTGGGCCTCGGGTTCCAAGTACTCGCTGCTCGGCGGGCTGCGGGCCGCGGCTCAGGTGGTGTCCTATGAGCTCATTCTGGGTTTGGCCGTGGTCGGCGTGGTCATGATCAGCGGGACCCTCGCGCTCGGTGGGATTGTGGACGCGCAAGCTCGCTCGGTCTGGTACATTCTGCTCCAGCCACTGGGTTTCATCCTCTATGCAGTTGGCGCGGTGGCAGAAGTGAACCGCGCACCCTTTGACCTCCCGGAGGCGGAGACGGAGCTGGTGGCCGGTTACCACACAGAGTACAGTGGTATGCGCTTCGCGATGTACTACATCGCGGAATATGTCAATATGATCACCGTTTCAGCCGTGGCGGCCACGCTCTTCCTGGGCGGTTGGCATGGGCCGTTCCTTCCCGGTCCGCATTGGCTACTGCTGAAGATGCTGGGGTTCTTGTTTCTGTTCGTCTGGCTTCGAGCAACCCTCCCGCGGCTGCGATATGACCAGCTTATGGGGCTCTCCTGGTCGGTGCTTCTTCCACTCAGCTTAATCAACGTGGCAATCACGGCCATCGCCGTGGCCGCGTTCGGATAGAAGGGGACTGATTGTGACGCTGGACGGTGTACGCGCCCTGGCCCTTGGTTTCTGGACCACGCTGAAACATTCAGTTCGACCAACAATCACCTTGAGCTATCCGGAGGTGAAGCGACCGCCGGCCCTGAAGTTTCGTGGACGGCATCGTCTGTACAAGACTGATGATGGGCTGGAGCGCTGCATTGGCTGTGAGCTGTGTGCGGGCGCTTGCCCGTCTCAGGCAATACTCGTGGAAGCGGAGGAGAACGATCCGGATCACCCGGTGTCACCGGGGGAGCGGTTTGCGCGCACTTACGAGATCAATATGATCCGTTGCATCTTCTGCGGCTACTGCGAGGAAGCGTGCCCCGTTGATGCGATCAAGCTGGGACCGGAATATGAGCTCTCAGACTTCGACCGCGATAGTTTCATCTACAGCAAAGACATGCTGCTGGAGCCAGAAAAATTTGCGCCGCGGAATCAGTATCACGCGGACGTGGACCGGTCCACGGACGAGCGTGGTGTGCACACCACACTGCTGGACACCTATCGGACACATTATCCGAGTAGCACCTACGAGGATGCTCCCGCTCCGAAGGAGCGCGACTGAGGTGGCCGAAAATCACGGATCTGCTCCGTTACCCTGCACTCACTCCCTCTCCCTTTGGGAGAGGGCTTGGGTGAGGGAATGCCGACAAACCGTGCGGACGCCTCGTTGGATCTTGCCGCTCCCTCACCCCAGCCCTCTCCCAAAGGGAGAGGAAGTGCGGCTTGGGACGTCGCCTCTATGGGGAGTGCGGGACTAGCATGCAGGAACAGTTTCTTCCCGCGGCAATCGTGGCGTTGTTTACGGTCATTGGTGCACTCGGCGTGGTGCTGGCTCGCCGACCGGTGCATGCGTCGCTAGCGCTCCTTGGCCATTCACTTGGAATGGCGGGGCTATTCCTCGTCTTGTCCGCTGAGCTTGTGGCGATGGGCCAGATTGTGATCTATTCTGGTGCGATCGTAGTGCTTTTCCTGTTCGTGGTGGCGCTGCTCCCCAACGAAGGACTTGAGGGAGCGCTTGGCTCCGGGCGTGCGTCGGCTGCGTTGGTCATGGTTGCAATCCTACTCGGAACGTTTGGCACGGTGATCGGTGCGGGCGCCCCGTTGGCTCGAAACGCTCCCGATAGTTCCGTGGAGGCGGTGGGCCGGGCGCTCTTTGGCTCACTCATCGTCTCGTTTGAATTAACGGCACCACTCCTCCTTGTGGCCATCATTGGCGCCGTGGTGATCTGGCGTCGCCAGGAGCGAGCTCAGTGATGAAGTATGGACGGAAGACGGGGGACGGGGGACGGACGGAAGAACCGGTATCCTCGCGTCCTCCGTCTTCCGTCCTCCGTCCGTCCCCGGCGAGGCTGCGTTGACCACTGAGACATTGCTCCTTATGACCTCCGTGGTCCTCTTTGCCACGGGCATTGGCGGCGTGCTGTACCGACGGAACCCGATCTCATTGCTGATGTCAATTGAGGTCATGCTCAACGCCGCAAATCTCTTGATCGTCCTTGCCGCGAGGGTGCACAGCTCCGCGGCCGGCCAGGCCGTGGCGCTCATTGTGCTGGTCATTGCCGCGGCTGAAGCGGTGATAGGGTTGGCGATTGCTCTGGCGCTCTTCCGAGACCGAGATCGGGCCGACATCGACGAGCCGAGTGAGGTGCACGGATGAGTAGCCTGCTCGTCTGGGGATGGCTGTTTACCCTGCCCGGCCTGTTCCTGACTGCTTCTGGCACAGGGCGGCCCAGAGGCATGCTCAGCGTTCCAGGACCGGCTGTCCTGGCTATCGTGGCTCTCGGAGCGCTAATGAGTGGTGCAAGCGCTGAATTCCGTGTGGCCGGTTGGCTACCGTTTCTGCCGGATGGCGCGTTCCACCTGCGGGCGGACCCGCTGGCAGCCGCCATGCTCACGGTGGTGGGCCTGGTTTCAACGGCCGTGTATGTCTACTCGCTGGGATACATGCACGGGGATCCCGGGCAAAGCCGATTCTTCGCGTTTCTAGACGTTTTCGTGGCGGCAATGACGCTGCTGGTCCTGGGCGGCAATCTCGCGGTTGTGCTTATTGGCTGGGCCGGCGTTGGTCTGTCTAGCTTTCTCCTGATCTCGTTCTGGAACAATCGGGAGGGAAGCCGTAATCGTCCGCTTAACGCCGGCCTGCAGGCCTTGACGGCGAACGCAATTGGTGACGCGGCGCTGCTCCTCGCCATCGTGCTCCTGCCGGTGGGCTGCGGGGATGTCACCACTCTCCAGACAACGCAGTGCACGGCCGGCCTGGCTGGCCCAGGTCTCATGGGTGCACTGATCCTGATTGCCGCATCCGCCAAATCAGCGCAGGGGCCGCTCTACTTCTGGTTGCCCAGCGCTATGGCTGGCCCCACCCCGGTGAGTGCACTCATTCACGCGGCCACCATGGTGGCCGCGGGCGTGTACCTGCTCGTGCGAGTATCACCGTTGCTGGCGCTCGCGGAATCGATCTTGGTGCTCACAACCATGATGGGCGTGGCCACGGCCATCGCGGCTGGCGTACTCAGCTTATTTCAAGCCAATTTCAAACGAGGGCTGGCGTATTCCACGGTGAGCCAGCTTGGTTTCATGTTCGCGGCCCTCGGCCTGGGCGCGCCATTCGCAGCGTTCTTTCACCTCATCACCCACGCCGCGTTCAAAGCATTGCTGTTTCTCTCCGCTGGGGTGGTAATTCACGCGCGAGACGGGGAGGAGCAACTTTCTCGACTGGGCGGATTACGCCGCTCGCTCCCCTGGGCGTATGGCGGGTTTCTTATAGGATCGCTGGCGCTCATCGGACTCCCTGGCACGGCTGGCGCCTTCAGTAAGGACGCGATTCTGGAAGCAAGCCTGCACCGACTCCCTATTGTGGCGTGGCTTCTGGCCGGGGCCACACTGCTTTCCGGCCTCTACAGTGGACGACT
>JBJXFJ010000649.1:0-14017 GCA_046154735.1 Chloroflexota bacterium
GCGAGCATACTCTTGCCCAGGCCACCTACCGCTTCATCCTGGCCAAGTCTGGCGTCACCACCGTACTCGGCGGGTTTTCCGAGGTCAGCCAGATGGAAGAGCTTGTGGAGGCCTCCGGCGCCGGCCCGCTTGCAGAAGAAGATATGGCCCGCGTTGAGATGATCTGGCGCGCCAATCTGGGTGTGACGCCGGCCTGATCAGAACGCCAGCATTGGCCAACTGGGCCGGCTCCCATTCAGCGGACAAAGAGATCCCGATCCCTGCCCGACAACAGATCAAGTACCGGCGCCAGAGGGTCCGTTGTCGTGAACTGAACCGTTCCGATGGGCCAGGCGACCTAGCGCATCAGCGGCATAGGGCAACCCTCCGGGCCACCCGGGCGAATGCCTCATGACCGGTGCATCATTCGAGTGAGCGGCGCCTCCCGGTAGCGCGGCGGTCTTGTGCCATAGGAGTAGGCCGGTTTCGTCACAGCGGCATCACGACGCGCCTCAGGCGGCGTTGGACTTCGGCGTGCAGGCGGCCGCCGGCCGTTCGAAAGGGATGATGGCCGCGGGTGCCTGTTCGAGCTGCGTGGCAATCATCGTGAGGTATCGCGGGATCCACTGGCGGATCAGCGGGTCGGGGCTTTCCAACGCACAACGGCCGCGCCACCACCAGCTCAGCCGGTCCGTGGTCGCCCAGCCAAAGCGGGCGTGCTGCACCGCGACCGGGGTGGTGGAGGCGCTCAGCCCGAGTCCCAGTCCGATCTGGACCAGCACCCCCAATGCCCAAAACCCCGTCAGTGCATCGACCTCGTCGGCCGTCCCGCAGCCCGGGAGGACGCGGTCGAGGTGCCAGCCATGCTGGCCATCCCAGCCGCCCTGGGCATCGCGATACGTTCCCTCGATCGCCCAGCGCTCGCCATACTGCGCCAACGCCACCAGTGGATCCGGGCTGGTGGTGAACAGGACCAGCCACTCATCCCGACTGACGCCCTGGGAGGTGCCCGCCCGTTTGTGCTCCTGGTGTTTGAGCCGCCGCGCGCCCTTCCGCGCCCGCGCCGCCAGACTGGCCGGGCCGCGCTGGTGCGGCGGCACCACGACCAGCTCCCGTCCGGCGATGACCAGGAAGCCCGCCACCGCATCGGCGCCGGCCCCGAACGTCGCTGGCTGGATGGTGACCCGGTAGGGATCGGCGGCGTCGAGCAACAGGCCCACGCGGTGACACGTCTCGTCGGCCGCCAGGGTCACCGCGTGGCGCGCCTGCAGCCGCACCGTCCACTCCGCGCCCGCCGCGGCCAGCATGCGGAAGAAGCTCTTGGCCGGGAATGCCCGATCGCCCAGCAGGCACGCCCGGATCTCGGGCGGCCACGAGCGCAGCAGCCGCGCCCCCAGGGCATCCACCGTGGGCCGGAAGCGCCCCCGCGGCCAGGGATACGGCAGCACCGCCCAGGCGAGCGGGAGCGCCCGCCCCGCCACCACCAGGCCGACGGTGAAGACTTCCCACGGTCCACAGCGCACACTATCGAGGGCCAGGAGCCAGGGGGCCCCGGCGGCCGGCGCACGACCGGCCTGCTCCACCCAGGCCAGCGCGGCGCGGATCAAGAACGGACAGAGCGCCCCGGAGGTCAGCCCGGGCCGGTGCAGAGTGCGGCGCACGCTCCCAAAGCGCTGCCGCGCGGCACGGGCACTGGGGGCCGACAGGATCCGGATGAGGGCGCTCGGACGCAGATCCTGCGCCACCAGGAGGGTGGCCAGCAGCCGGGCTACCGGCCTACGCGCCGTCGCGTGGCTGAGGAGTCGCGTGGACTGGAGGAGTCGCTCCAGCAGGGGGTACAGTTGAGTGGGCGTGAGCATCTGGAATCTCCGGTGCCGTGATGGGGATCGAAGACCTTCATCGTGCCGAAGATCCCCGGCTCACCGCCCGTTTATTCGCTCTCCCGCACCGCTCCTCGGCCCCTGTTTTCACGCTCGTGATGCCTTTGTGACTCAACCGGCCTACTCCTATGGCACAAGACCGCCGCGCTACCGGGGATGTTTGATGTTGATGCACGCGTTCCGTCACTCCGCATCCGACCGCAGCACCGGCCCAGGAAGCCCTCCGAGCCACCAGGACGAGCATGCCTCATGCGCAATTATTAATCCGAGCAAATCCGACTCCACGGTTCAATCGCCGTAGTCAGGCTAATCAGGGGCTGGTGTTGATGCGTCAGCTTTCGCCGCGGGTGAAGCCTCACTCCGTTGATGCTCATCTCGACTCAACTGCTGCCACTCATCAACGACGAGCGCAATGAGCGCGGCCACGGGCACGGCGAGGATGGCTCCCGTTATCCCTCCAATAGTGCTCCCAATGAGCACCGCCAGGAGGATGACCAGTGGCGGCAAGCCAACGGATTGTTCATGCACCCTCGGTACGAGAATGTAGTTCTCAAGCTGCTGGACCGCGAGGTAGAGCAGCGCCACGCCAAGCGCGAGCACAGGTGAGATGGTAAGCGCTGCCAGTATCGCGGGTATGGCCGAGATAATGGGCCCGATCGTGGGCAGTAGCTCAAATATGCCGGCAATGACTGCAAAGACCACGGCGTAAGGAACGCGCAACACGAGAAGCCCAATAAGCGTCACCACGCCGATCACAACGCCCAGAAAGACCAAACCCCGCACGTACGAGCCCATCTGCAATTCGGCCTGATCTATAACCCGCCGCGCACCTTCTGGATTCTTGGGACGGCAGGTGCGACAGATCCAGTCAACAGATTGATCCCGCGCCAGCAGCCAATAGAAACCAATGGCCACGGTAGCGAACGTCCCCAGGATGAAGCTGAAAGCTGCCAGGGGCAAGCGAATCAAGAATCCAGCGGCCTGTTCAAGGCCTCGCGCCCATTGCGCTGCCTGCTCTCCAAGTGGTGATGGCACACCATGAGAACGCATCCATTCATCAAGCACCGTCATCGTTGATTGCGCCTGCTCTACGTATCGCGGCAGATTTCCCGCCAATGAGCGGAACTCAGCAACAAACGGCGGAACTATGAGAAACACCAGCGCTGCCACACTGCCAATGAGCAATAAATATGGAATCAAGATTGCCACACCGCGTGGCATCCAACGCTGTAATCGGTCCACCGCCGGCCGAAGTGCCGCGGCAATAATCCATGCGAGGAAGAGCAGTGTTATCACATCACGGATGAGATAGAGAACAACCAGGCCGATTCCTACCCCGTAAAACGCCAGCGCGAATCGAGCACCACCGCTGAAGCTGTTCACCGCGTATTCCCTAGTAACCGCTCCGGCTGGCGGATCTGAGCTTTGAAATCGTCCGCGCGAGAAATGAGCTCGCGCGCCGAGGCCAGGGTAGCACTTCCCGGGTCGATTCCTCCCAGCATTGCGGCAAGCTCCATGGCGCGTTCATCCCCCTGGATCGGATCTACAATAACCTGGGTCGCGTCACTGGATGAGCTCTTCTGCACGCGCACATGCTGATCGGCAAAGGCGGCAACCTGAGGCATATGAGTGATGCACAGTACCTGATGATGCGCGGTGAGATCCCAGAGCTTTTCGCCGACAACCCCGGCGCTGCGCCCACCCACGCCAACATCCACCTCGTCAAAAATGAGCGTTGCCCTCGTGTCCACCTGGCTGAGCACTGTCTTGATTGCGAGGGAGACACGGGCCAGCTCACCACCACTCGCAATGCGCGCCAGCGGCCGGGGAGGCTCCCCGGGATTTGGTGCAATCAGGAGCTCCACGTGCTCCGCACCGGTCTCATCAAATGCGTAGCGCTCAGTGATTCCCTCCACTTGCAGGTCCAAGCCGTCATCCGCCGCGGATCGCGTGAATCGAACCTCAATCTTCGTGCCCCGCAGTCCAAGATCGTTCAGCTCACTCTGGATCGCGTCTGACAGTCCCACCGCAGCGACTTGACGCGTCCGCGATAGCTCCGCGGCGAACTCTTCCGCCTGCTTCCTCACCGCACCCTCCTGCTCGATCAACTCCTGGATGAGGACATCATGGCGTTCCAGTCGGGTGAGTCTCGCTTGCGCCTGTTCGAGGTAGTCAATGATGCCCGGCACGGAGGTCCCATACTTTCTCTTGAGATCGGCGATCAGCAGAACCCGTTCCTCAACCGATTCAAGCTCGCCGGAGTCTTCAGCCAGCCGCTCCAGATAGCTCGTCAGGGCAAACTGCACCTCGACTGTCTGGATTGCCGCTGACTCAAGTGCCTCCGCCTCCACCTCGATGTCCGAATCGTAGCGGGCCGCGTCACGGACGTGTAGCGCTACTTGATTCATGAGGTCTACAGCGCCCATCTGCTCATCCTGCCCACTTAAGAGCGCCGCCGCGGCTCCTAGACTGGCCTGCAGACGTTCCGCACTGCGCAATCGCAGCCGGATGGCTTGAAGACTTGTCTCCTCGTCAGGATCTAGATTCGCCGCCTCAATCTCCGCGATTTCATGGCGTAGGAGCGACTCTTCTCGTCTGGCGCTCCGAGCTTCCTCTTCTAACACCAGTCGATCGGACCGCAACCGCCGCAGCTCCCTGACCGCGGAGGCCATACCCTGACGCGCAGGTAGAAGGCGGGCATAGCGGTCCAGTAGATCAAGCTGCTCACGAGCACGAAGGAGCGAAAGATGCTCACTCTGGCCGTGGATATCGATCAACCACTCGCCAACCCTCTGCAACAGTGATAGGGGAACGGCCCGCCCATTGATTCGGCTCACACCTCGACCGCCGCCGCTGACGATCTCGCGCGTCACAATCAGAGTATCTTCTTCCAGGCTGATCCCAGCTTCATTCAAGAGTGCCTCAATCTCAAGGCGCGCGGTAAGCGCTGATGACTCGTCGCCGAGATGAAAGACGCCTTCAATCGTCGCCCGGCTTGCTCCAGCCTGGACCATATCAGGATACACGCGCCCTCCCACCAGGGCGCCAATGGCGTCGACAATGATGGACTTCCCGGCGCCCGTCTCACCGGTGATTACTGTGAAACCGGACATCCAGGAAAGAGTTAGCCGGTCAACGATCGCGAATTTGCTGACACTGAGATCAGTCAGCATTGCATGCGCACTACCGATGCAGCTTGGCCGCGATTGATCGGTAGAAAACTCCTCGCGGTCCGCGGCGCGCGAATCGAGTCTGACGCTTAGCGAGTTGCACACTCACTGCCATGCCTGGCGCCAAGGGCACATCCTGCTGTCCGTCAACAGTGATCAGCGCATCCTGCCCCGGTAATGGAGTGAGCTGAATCGTGGACATCTCGCCAACCACCAAACTGTGAAGCACGTTTAGGTGCGGCGCAATTGGTGTTAGCACCATGCAACGCAGCTCAGGCGCCACAACGGGACCACCAGCCGCGAGCGAATAGGCCGTGGATCCCGTGGCCGTGGAAACGATGATCCCGTCCGCAAGATAGCGTGTCACATGCTCGCCATCCACTCCAACCTCCACTCGGACGGCGCGCAGGGCACCGCCGCGAGCAACGACGATATCGTTGAGTGCGAAGGCAGTTTGACCATCAAATTCGGCCTTGAGCATGGCTCGCTCTTCCACCCAATAATCACCCTTGAGATAGTGAGGGAGAACTGTGAAAAGCTCATCCGGATCGACTTCGCCTAGAAAACTGAGCGTCCCCATGCGAACGCTCAACACCGGGGTACTCGTTTCCGCGAACCAACGAGCCGCGCGTAGCGTGGTGCCGTCTCCACCGAACGCCACGGCCAGCGTCGCGGCCGGCGGTGATTTGCCGTCCAGGTCAAAGGCTGAGAACGTCGAGGCCTTGTATCCACGCTCGTCGAGCCAGGATGCAGCGACGTCAGCCATCCTTGTGGAATCCGGCTTATACGGCTGATATACCAGGGCAATCTGCGTCACGCGGAAGCACCTCGATGACCTTCTTCAACAACTGCCCGGATCAGTTCATCAGCAAGCCCGTCACCCGGCTGGTCAGACCATCGTCCCAGGAACTCAATATTTCCGGCCGGGCCTCTCAGTGGTGAATATGTGAGCTCTACGAGGCGCTCGCCGTGATTCTTCCCCCACTCCACGAGCTCACGCAATACGCGCTCATGGATGGCCGTGTCGCGGACTACACCGCCACGTCCGACATCATCTCGACCAGCTTCAAATTGCGGCTTGATCAGCGTGACAATTGGCGCCCCCGGAACCGTTAACCGCCGCAAGGTGCGAAGAACGAGCCGCAGTGAAATGAATGAAACATCCGCGGTGACAAGGTGAACTTGCTCCGGCAATGAGTCGAGATAGCGAACATTCATGCGCTCCATCACTACCACGCGGGGGTCCTCTCGGAGTCGCCAGTGAAGTTGCCCATAGCCAACGTCCACCGCGTACACGCGGGCGGCTCCTCGCTGCAGGAGACAATCAACGAAGCCGCCCGTGGATGCTCCAGCGTCAAGGCAGCTCAGACCCACAACCTGGACATCAAACCGTTCCAATGCATGCTCAAGCTTGAGTCCGCCTCGGCTCACAAAGCGTGGCGGCTGATCAATGCTCAGCACTCGCTCTGGTGCAACCACACGCGCAGCACGGCGCTCCGTTTCACCATCAACCCGCACAACTCCAGCCAGAATTAGCGCCTGAGCCCGCTCCCGTGATGGAACCAACGCGCGCTCAACGAGAGCAACGTCAAGCCGCGGGCCCGACTTTGAGGCTCTCGCGGGGCGTGAATCGACAGCCGGCTTCGTTGAAGGTGACACGATCTCTTATATGTACCAGATGAATGGGTGCTTGGTCAGCCCCCACTGAATACACTCGGGGATGCTGAATGCGACCAGTGACTGAGCCGCATCCCGTAAGGGTGCGGTTCCATCCGGATCTCCTTATCTGTGTTCGGGAGCATCACAGGAATCCGCACCCTTACGGGATGCGGATCAGATACCCACTGATCCCTTTGCAACACCCCTATGCGAAGGCCCCCGGGTCGAGCTCGATCGGGGGCCTCGTCATTCTAATTTGTCAGCGATCAAGAATCATTCGAGATATTCGCGGAACTTCAGACGCAATCTTGGCTGGCGGAGTTTAGCGAGCGCCTCAGCTTCAATCTGACGCACGCGCTCGCGGCTCACGCCAAGCTCTTCACCGATCTCACCTAATGTTCGGTCACGCCCGTCATGAAGACCAAAACGCATGCGCAGTACCTGCCGCTCACGCGGCGTCAGCTCCTGGAGCGCATCTTCAACATGGTCCTTGAGCATAGCTTCCGAGGCGGCTTCCAAAGGCTGCCGGGCCGACTTGTCAGCAACAAAGTCCGCAATGGTGGACTCTTCTTCTTCACCGACCGGCGTCTCCAGCGAGATTGGCTGCCGCGCCGCCCGCAGAATCTGACGGACGCGCTCGCCCGTGGTCTCCATATGCGCGGCAATCTCATCGGGGTTTGGCTCACGACCGAGAGTCTGTTGGAGGTCACGCGCAGCTTTGTAGACATCGCCAATAAGCTCGATCATGTGGACGGGTACACGCACCGTGCGCGCCTGATCCGCGATAGCCCGCGTCACGGCCTGCCGAATCCACCAGTACGCGTACGTGCTGAACCGGTAGCCTTTGGTGTAGTCGTATTTCTCCACGGCTCGGCCCAGTCCGATATTGCCCTCCTGGATGAGATCCAGCAGCGGCAGACCACGGCCCATATATTTGCGCGCCACACTCACCACAAGCCGCAAGTTGGACTCGGTGAGACGCTTACGCGCCTTCTCCCCAATGACCACGTTGCCATCAAGAAGGTCTCGCTCCGTTTCCGTCTCTGGAGTTTCTACGAGCGCCGCTTTCGCCAGTTCGCCGGATTCGAGCTCCTTGGCAAGCTGTACTTCCTCTTCAGCAGTGAGCAGTGGAACACGACTGATATCACGCAGGTAAATTGCCGCGGGCGTTTCAGGAACCAGCTCCTCAGCTTCAAGAAACGGCGCCCGTATGAGCACTCGCTCCTCTGTCTCGCCGGTATCCACGGACTCAGTGCTCAGATCCGAGCTATCCGTCCATCCCAGAGAGGTTGCGGGCCGTTCGTCCTCATCGTCGTCGCTCTCGAGAAGCTCAATGCCAGCTTCTTCCAACATCTCGCGAATTTCATCTATATCGAGCTCGCCAGGGGGTGCGATCTCCAGGATATCCTCAACGGTGACATAGCCACGCGCCCGAGCAATCTCTAGAAGCTGCTTGCGTCGTTCTTCGCGGTCAGTGGCTATGCGTGAGGTCACCTGATGCATCAGCGCGCTCTTGTGCTTAGCATCCACGGAGACCCGTCGATTCACAGGAGCCTGACGCACTGCGTTCTTCATCGAATCCATCGCCTTTCTACTTACGCGCCGCTCTTTCGAGCTACACCCAAGCGATCGCTTAGCGCGGAGTTAACTGCACAAAACCCGCGGCGTCTTGACTTCGTATGCTGCGAGCTTGGTGCACGGGCACGTTGACAGGATCGTATGTAAGTTGGAGGAGATGATGGGCGCGCAACGTGCGCGTCCTCGGGACTCCAGCACACCGTTGTGTGGAGCAATATGGGCGGGCGGTCGGCGATTGTTGAGCGGCCTCAAACGTCTCATCGGTCACGCTTGTCCCGACCACGCTCCCCTTAGTGCTGACGCCATTATACTCGCTTTATGTGGAATTGAAATGCTCTTAGCGACGAATTCCGGGAAACATGCCCCCAAGCTGCGCTGGCATTCGTCCACTTGAGAGTGCCTTCATCATCTTCTGCATCTGCCGAAACTGATTCAAAAGTTGATTGATATCTGCTGGCGTTGTTCCACTCCCGCGAGCTATTCTGCGCTTTCGACTCCCGCCAATGATCTCTGGGCGCGCTCGTTCATTGGGTGTCATTGAGAGAATGATCGCCTCAACGCGTTTGATGTGCTTGTCCTCGATGGTCGGCATCTCAGCGCCACGCATGGCCTTGGAAAGGCCGGGGATCATTCCTAGTATTTGATCCAGCGGGCCCATCTTTCTCACTTGCTGAAGCTGGTCCAGGAAGTCGTTGAGATCAAAGGTGGCGGTCCGAAACTTCTTCTCCAGCTCCTGGGCGCGCTCCGTGTCCACATTTTCCTGTGCACGTTCGATGAGGGTGAGCACATCACCCATCCCCAGAATCCTGGATGCCATCCGGTCCGGATGAAACGGCTCAAGTCCATCAGGCCGCTCGCTCACACCCATGAACTTGATTGGCACGCCAGTTACGGCGCGCAATGAGAGCGCCGCCCCACCGCGGGCATCGCCATCCAGCTTGGTCAGCACCGCGCCAGTGACACCGACGGCCTCATTGAACGCCGTAGCGGCATTCACGGCATCCTGGCCGGTCATCGCATCGGCCACAAAAAGGACATCATCAGGCGTCACACGACGCTTGATCTCCGACACCTCCGACATCATCGCCTCGTCCACGTGGAGCCGACCGGCAGTGTCTATGATGACGTGTGTGAGTCCCTGGGCCTTTGCGTGTGCCACCGCCGCTTGAGCAAGATCCGGAGGACGCTTCTTGAGGTCGCTCAGAATTGGAATCTCAAGCTGCCCAGCAAGAATCTCAAGCTGCTCAACTGCCGCCGGTCGATAAGGATCCGCGGCAACCAGGAGCGGCCGCTTCCCCTGTTTCTTGAGCATCAAACCAAGCTTTGCACTGGTCGTGGTCTTACCCGAGCCCTGCAAGCCCACCAGCATGATCACCGAGGGTAACGCCGATGACGAGGCGAGACCAACAGCCAAGCCGCCCAGCATCTCCTGAAGTTGATCGTGAACAATCTTCACAACCTGCTGAGCGGGCGTCAGACTCTCCAGAACTTCAGCGCCAACCGCCTTCTCTCGAATGCCGCTGATGAATTGGCGGACGACCTTGAAATTGACATCTGCCTCCAGCAATGCCACGCGGACCTCGCGCATCGCCTCGTCAACATCTTGCTCGGAGAGCTTGCCCTTGCGGCCAAGCCGATTGAAAACATCCTGGAGCTTATCCGAGAGACTCTCAAACACGATTAGGCTCCTTGAGCAGCGCAGACACGAAGGCGTCCGCATCGAAGACGGAGATGTCTTCAAGCGTTTCACCCGTACCAAGATAGAGGATTGGCAGTTTGAGCTCCTGGACAATCGGAAAGATCACCCCGCCCCGTGCCGTGCCGTCAAGTTTTGTCAGGATGATGCCATCCAGACCGGCAGCGTCTCGAAAACTCTTCGCCTGTGAGATGCCGTTCTGTCCCGTTGTAGCATCCAGAACGAGAATAGAGGTCACCTTCTCCGCGCCGTGACGATCAATCACCCTGCGAATCTTGCGCAGCTCCTCCATGAGATTTGTCTTGGTGTGAAGTCTGCCCGCGGTATCCACGAGTACCACATTTGCCCCGCGAGACTTGGCAGCCGTGATGGCATCAAACACCACCGCCCCCGGGTCGGCCCCGTGCTGGTGCGCCACCACCATGACATCGGCCCGATCTCCCCAGATTTTGAGCTGCTCGATCGCCGCGGCCCGAAAGGTGTCTCCGCCGGCCAGGAGTACGCGGTGCCCCTCCTGCGTCCAGAGATTGGCAAGCTTCACAATGCTGGTGGTTTTGCCGACACCATTTACCCCTACGATGAGTACAACGTTGAGGCCGTTGACCAGCAGTTCCGCGGGCGCCTCGGCGGGCATCAATACATGTACGAGCGCTTCCTGGAGGGCTCGCTTTAACTCGGAATTCGAACGAATCGCCCCGCCTTCCACACGTTCACGAAGGTTTCCCAGAATGACATCCGTAGTCTGCACGCCAACATCCGCGCCCAGGAGCGCCTCCTCAAGCTCGTCCCAGATATCGTCGTCAATGGATTCCTGAGTGAAGAGCTCAGCAATCTTGCCGAAGAATCCCTGGCGCGTCTTCTCGACACCCTTATCAATGTTGAACCACCGATTGAAGACCATGCCCCTCGTTACCCCTCGGCCGCCGCGAGCACTTCATCGAGCTTCAGCGACACGACTCGACTTACTCCATGGCTGTCCATTGAAATTCCGAAAAGTGAATCGGCAATCTCCATGGTATTTCTATTATGCGTGACCACGATGAATTGCGTTCGCAGCGACCACTCGCGAATGATGTCAGCAAAACGGCCCACGTTTGACTCGTCCAGCGCGGCATCCACTTCATCCAGCACACAGAATGGCGTTGGATTCACCTGCAAGAGGGCAAACACGAGCGCAACGCTCGCGAGCGCACGTTCTCCGCCTGAGAAGTTGCCCAGTGGCTGCAGACGCTTGCCAGGGGGCTGAGCCACGATGTCAATGCCGCTGGAGACTGGATTGTCAGGCATGCTCCAGACGAGTCGCGCCTCGCCGCCCTGAAACAGGCGCTCAAATGTGCGCTGAAAGGCGCGGTTCACATCCTCAAGCGTCTTATCTAGCCCACCCTGAATGAGCGACTCGAGATCAGTCATGGCTGAAGTCAGTGACACTGAAGCGCCCTCTAAGTCTGCTGACTGCTGGGAGAGGAACTGGTATCGATCAATCAGCTCCTGATACTCAGACACGGCGGCATCATCCACCGGCCCCAGGCGGGAAAGCTCACGCTTGAGACGACGCACCTCACGCTGGAGCTCCGCGGGGTCGCCCTCGGGCTTGAGCGCGGGAACGCCACCACCGCCTTCCAGGGCTAGGACCATCTGAATTGTTCGATCATCACCGAGGTCCTCGAGCTCATCCGCAATCTCATGCTCTAACCGGGCTTGATCGTCAACGGTCCGCTCGCGCTCAAGGACGGCGGCATCGCGAACCATCTGTGCCTGTCGGACACGGGCTCGAACCACACTGAGCTCAGCATCAAGCCCGGCGCGTCTTCCTGCAAGTTGATTCATCGTCACCATAAGCCCCTCGAGACGGGCGTCAGCATCCGGTAATGCACTATCAACCTTCTGCATCGCCACCCGCTGCTGGAGCGCTGTCTCGGCGAGTTGTCCACGTCGAGTGACCAGACCCGCCTCTACCGTGGCGAGGGCCTCAGTACGTTCACTGATCTCAACTTCTAGGCGCTCATCGCGACGCAGCTCCTGTACTACCGCCTGAAGCTGAGCCGTCGCCTCCGCGGACGCGCGTTGAACCATTGCTAGGCGCTCACGCAAGGCCAGTGAGCGGCCTTCGTCCACCTGAACCATTGATTGGGCGCGTGAGCGTTCGAGCCCCAGTTCAGCCATGCGCGCAGTAAGATCCGTTATGCGCGTGGCCGCCATCGTGATGGCTTCCTCCAGGGTTCGAAGCTGCGCCGTTGTCGCGGCGTGCCGCGCGTCTATAGCGGAGCGCCCTTGCTGCGCCTGGACGAGCTGTCTACGCTGCTTGTCCACCTCGGCCGAGGCCCGGTTCAACCCCGCCCGAGCACTCTGCGCCTGTGCTCTGAGGCGCCCACGCCGCTCCTGGCGGAGCTGCAGCTCACGCTCAAGCTCGGCCAATCGCACGCGCTCTGTCTCTGTGCCCTGCCTGCGTTCTTCAATCTGACGTCCCAGATCAGCCAGCTCAGCACGACCAACGAGAAGGCGAACCTGGCGCTGATCACTACCGGCCCGCCATTCACCATTCCAGCGCAGCACGTGCCCGTCATGTGTCGCAATCTGCCATGGCAGCGCGGCCAGTTCTGATCGACTGAGCTGCTCAGCCAGGGGTAATGCCTGCGTCACCGATTCCAGCATCACGGTCAGGCCCAGATATCGGCGCACCACGGACTGCAAATTGCCGTCACACTCAACGACGTCAATGGCGAGTCCCGCCAGCCCTCCCTCTCGATCTATGAAACGAGACACGACTGTCCGAAGCTGGTCGATTGATGCCTGAACTGCCACATCGTTAAAGTCCGCTAGAACCAATGAGGCGCGCTCATCCGCGTCGTTCACTCGCACAGAGAGCTCATGTGCGGCCGCTGGTGAATCCATCACAACGTGGCCCACACGGTCGGCCAGCGCTACTGAGACCAGGCGCTCATAGCCCCCGTGTATCCGGAGTGCCGGGCCCAGCACACCAACGACCCCCTGCTCCGCCCGCTTGAGCGTGGCCCCGGCCGCGTCTAAAACGAGCCGTTTCAGTGACTCGTCTAGCGACGCGTGGGCCGCCTCGAGCCGGGCCTGCTCTCGCTCCCTGCTGCGAGCGGCGTCGCGCAGTCCCTGGAGCTCGGCTTCCATGTTGCTAATCGACTTGTCCGTATCGGCCAGCTCATTCTCCGCTTGTTCAAGCATAAGCTGTTCAGCGGCCACTAGCTCTGTTGCACTCTGAACGGCGGACTGTGACGAGGTCACGGCACTCTCGTATTGATCTATCTCCTCAGCTACTCCAGCAGTTGCAACGCGCAGGGTGGCCGCCTTATCGGCGCTGACGTCTCGACTCTGTCGCTCACGATCCAACTGGGCCCGCATCTGAGTGAGCTGCGTGCTGGCGGAGACCAGCGCATCACGATTGCTCCGTGCCGTTTGGGCGATTCTCCGATCCTCACCGGCCACAACTGCCAGCTCGGCCGCCGCCCGATCCATCTCGGCCTCGGCTTCAACCTGGCGCTGCTTCAACATTGCGACCCGGCCGACAACATCGGTGCGCTCCCGCTCCTGCCGCTGATGGCGCTCACTCAATGCGCGCGTCTCTGATTCGAGCTGCAGCTCTTCTTCACGAGCCTGAAGGATCTGCCGCTGAAGCTCATCGCGCTGGCGACGCAGCTCGCGAACCAGTTGGTCCGCGCGAGTTAGGTCCTGTCCGAGTGACTCAGATTCAGCTTCGAGCGCCTTCCAACGCGCTTCATACCCCTGGAGCTCATGCTCTTCACGCTGGAGTGTCGTGTTGGTCTCCAGCTCCCGAGACTCCGCGATGACGCGGCGCTCACGCGCGGCCTGGTACTGATGCCGATAGAGCAGTTGGCTTGTTCGATGTAACTCCTGGCGCAGCTCGCGGGCTCGGGCCGCTCGGTCAGCGTGGGATCGCATTCGGCGCACCTGTGGCTCCAGCTCAGCAAGCACATCCCGGCATCGCGTGAGATTTTCTTCGGTGGTGGCCAATCGGTTCCGCGTTTCATTGAGCTGGATCTGATGTCGGCGCACATCCGCCGCGTTCT
>JBJXFJ010000004.1:0-2552 GCA_046154735.1 Chloroflexota bacterium
GCACAGGATCGTGGAGGGTAATCACCCCACCACCAGCCGTTGGGACCAGAGACACCCCCATCATGGGGCTGTCCTGCCCAAACCGCTCCGTGAGCGTCGTCATGACCGGCTGATCGCGCAGCCCAGATCGCGGGTTGGCATGCGTGGCCAGGCAGCGGACCTTCTCCTTCACCACTGAGAAGCTGACCGAGCCAATCTGCACGGTCTGGCCCTTCCAGCTCAGCTCCTCCCAGGCGGGCAGCCCATCGATAGCGATATTTGAGCGGAAGCGCAGCTCGCTGAAATCCGTCTCACCCAGCGCTTCGCCCAATGCCTGAACGCTTAGTCGTCCATGCAGCGTGACTTGCCCTGCCTCGTTATCGTGAAACCTCGGTGTTCGGCCGTCGCCGATGACCCGAAGCGGGAGACGCTCGGGATGATCGCGCAGCGGTTGCTCATCCAATAACTCAACGAACTGCTCCAGAACCCCGGCGATGAGATTTCGCCCTGCCCGGTCCAGTGCCGCGTCCGCCAGCCGAATACCATCCGCCTCCAGGCGAATTCTCTGACGCTCGTGGTCAAAGGTCACACCCAGGCGCGCCAGTCCGGGCGTATTCATCAACACCAGCATCTCGCGCTTGGGGCTCCAGGCATCATCTGGCGCCGGCGTATCCGCAAAACGCACTCCCAGCACTCGGTCGCCAGCCACCTGACCACTGGGGAGGATGGTGAGTGAATTGCAGGACTCAGGGGTGAACCCCTTCAGTGGGTAACGGTACAGCGCGGCAACCTGTGGCATGGTGGCTCCTCTGAGTTGTTGTGCCTATTGTTTCGCAGTCGGTGCGCCGAGCACCAAGTGTGCTCGAGTCCCAGGGTAGCGCTCCCACGTCCCCGCGGGCTGGAACCGCGTACTGCACACTGACCGCGCGGAGACTACCCCCGCGAGTAGTGCGTCACCCGCCAGGAAGTGTCATGCTCATTGTGCTGGAGGTGCTCTATGTACCATACCCTGTTCGTTCCACTAGACGGCTCGTCCGAGGCGGAACGACCGCTTCTCACCGTGGCTCTCCTGGCTGATGCGTGCGCCGAAACTGCCCGCGTGCTGCTGGTTCGCTCCGCCGCGGCCGCTGATGCCGCCGAGGGTGAGCGCGCAGGGCCGGCCCATGTTCGCGCCATGGAGGACGCTGAGGACTATCTTCGGGCCATTGCCGCGCCGCTGACCCAGACCGGCATTGAGGTGAGTGCGGTCACCAGTTATGGAGATGCCGCGGAGACTATTCTCACTCAAGCCATCTCCGAGTCCGCCAGTGTCATTACCATGGCCACCCATGGACGTTGGGGCATGGATCGTCTGTTGCACGGGAGTCTGGCCGAGGTGGTGGTGGCCGGTGCCACGCAGCCGGTCCTCCTCTTCGGGCCGGAGATGCGCGCGGAGGTGCCGATTCGACGAATGCTCATTCCGCTGGATGGCGGCCCGTTTACCGCTGCCGTGCTCCCGGAGGCGGGGCGGTTCGCTCAGTCATTTGGCATCCAGCGCATCGACCTCCTGGCGATTCTTCCCCCACAAACGGTCCATGTGGACGACCTCGAAGGTGCTCCGCCAGCCTGGGCGCTGGAGAAGATGGGCGTCACATCTGTTGGGAATAGCATCTACGCACTGGACGCTCGTCAGACGCTCGTGCAGGATCGGCTTCAGGAATTGGAGCATGCCCTTGGTTACTGGTCGGACTGGCTGCACGATAGTGCGGCCGAGGTCCGGGTGCACGCACGCTATGAGCTGGGGCAGGGAAGCACCGCGGCGAGTATCCTGAAGGCAGCGAGCGAGCTGGAGTCAGACATGATCGTGATGCGCACCCACGCGCGCCGCGGCATTGCCCGCGCGCTCACCGGCAGTGTGGCAGACGAGGTGGTCCGCACCAGCAGTCTGCCCGTGCTGCTCTACACCACGCGGATGATCGAAGCGCTAGCCAGTGGCTCCGCTATTGTGAACGTGAGTATCTGAGCGAGCTGCTCCCAACACCTTCGGTTCACCCCCGAAAATCTGAGAATCACTTGCGCGGCAACCGGCGTCCAGGCACTATGGGTGCACGCCTCGGGCGCGCTGGAATGGCTTGCTGATTGATGTGAGCGCCGGATGCCTGGGGAATTCAACCAACCTGGAAAGAACAATGCCGCAACGAATCACCTTCTGGAGCGACGGCTTGGAGCTGGTTGGCTATCTCCATATGCCAAACGAGATCGCCGCGGGTCAGCGTCGGCCGGCGGTACTCGTCTGCCACGGTTTTGGGGCAAGTCAGGATCGGGTGTTGCCGGAAGTCGCGCAGCATCTGGCGGAGCAGGGCTACATCGCCTTAACGATTGACTACCGCGGCTTTGGCGAAAGTCCGGGGCCACGGTGGCGCATGATTCCCCAGGAGCAAGTGCAGGACATTCGAAACGCCATAACCTATTTGGAAACGCTAGAGCAGGTGGATCGGCACGCCATAGGACTCTGGGGTACCAGCTTTGGTGGTGCCAACGTCGCCTATGTAGCGGGCGTCGATGCACGCGTGGCGTGCACGGTGAGTGTGGTG
>JBJXFJ010000014.1:0-14819 GCA_046154735.1 Chloroflexota bacterium
CCATGACACGATCTTGACGGTGGGATATCGCGGGCGCGGGGCGCAAGACCGCCGCGCTGCGGGAGTTGCCGCGAATCAGAAACATGCACCGTTCCCGAGGCAGGCTCGCGCTGAGGGCTGACAGTGCTTCCGGTGTCGGTGTTGCTGTCTGCTGGGACGGAACGAATCCCCCATCGCCGGCCCATCCACCGACACCGGTGAATGATTCGGGCGGGTCAACACCCTGACGCAAGCCCCCGCCCCTGAAGTTCCGGTGGCGCAGTCAGTAGTCGTCCCAAATACGCGTACTTGGCGTTCCTTCATGTGCACGAATCAACCACGGAATACCCTGCACGCTTGCGAAAGGAAGACCATGAGGAACGTTTTGACCATTGTTTCAGAGTACGGGTACTGGGGCGAAGAGCTCCTGGGCCCCCTCGAGACCTTTGATGCCGCCGGCTACAAGGTCTCTCTCGCCACGCCCAAGGGCAAGCGCCCTCACGCGCTGCCGCCCAGCATGGACCCCACCTACTTCGATCCGCCACTCGGCAAAGCCGTGACCACAGCGGAAGTTGCCGAGAAGGTCAAGGCGCTTGACGCATCCACCCGACTTGACGACCCTCGGAGTCTGGCCGGCTGGGTCCCTGAGCGCCCGTACTGGAGCGGCCAGAATGCCCTTCGGGAAATCGAGGCGTACTACCGGGATGTGGAAAAACTTGCCAGTGACATCCAGAACTATGATGCCCTCTGTTTAGTCGGCGGCAGTGGTCCGATTATCGACATGTGCAACAACGATCGCGTCCACGCCCTGGTGCTCAGCTTCTACCGGCAGAACAAGCCTGTTGCAGCCATCTGCTATGGCGTCACGTGCCTGGCCTTCGCGCGCGATCTTCAGGATCGCAAGAGCCTCATCTGGGGCAAGCATGTTACCGGGCATGCCAAGGAATACGACTACAAGGACGGGACCGGCTTCCTGGGAGTGGATCTGAACATGGGCCCACCCCCGTATCCGCTGGAGTACATCCTGCGCGACGCGACCGGTCCAGATGGAGCCTATCACGGGAATTTTGGACACGAGCGTTCCGTGATCGTGGACTACCCATTCATCACCGGCCGATCCAATCAGGACTCCTACCTCACGGCGCAAAAACTCGTGGAAGTTCTGGATGGCGGCCTGACGCGCTGGGGCTGGTAAGCCACTCCAGACATGCATGCAGCGGGCACCGCGCAGGTGGTGCCCGCAATTTTTGCCCTGGGGGGAGTAATGGCAGGTAAACCGGGCCGCTACGCGATGATCGAGCAGTTCATCGCCGATGGCTTTCAGTACATGTTTGGAAATCCTGGGACTGTAGAACAGGGCTTCCTGGACGCTCTTGAAGAATACCCACAACTGCGCTACATCCTGACGCTTCAGGAATCTGTGGCCGTGCTCACGGCCGACGGATACGCTCGCTCCGGACGACGGCCGGCGTTAGTCCAGATTCACAGCACGCCCGGCCTTGGGAATGCCATTGGCGCGCTGTATCAGGCGAAGCGTGGTCACTCCCCGCTCGTCGTCATTGGCGGAGACGCCGGAATACAGTACCAGAACATGGATGCCCAGATGGCTGGTGACCTGGTGGCCATGGCCGCGCCCGTCACCAAATGGTCCACCATGGTTTCACACCCATCATCGCTCCTGCGCGTGTTGCGGCGGGCCATCAAGATTGCCGCCACACCGCCCATGGGTCCGGTCTATGTCTGCCTGCCGATGGACGTGCTGGACGCCGAGATCGATGAGCCCATTGTCCCCACCTTCATTCCTTCAACGAGAGTCATTCCGGAACCGTCGCTGGTGCAGCAAGCCGCGGCCCTCCTAGCCAACGCACAGTCCCCCATGCTCTACGTGGGCGATGGCGTGGCCTTTTCTGATGCTCAGGATGAGCTAACTCGCGTGGCTGAGCTCCTGGGCGCGGAGGTTTGGGAGGCTGATGCCGGCGAAGTGAACATGAGCTACAGCCATCCACTCTTCCAGGGCATGACCGGGCACATGTTCGGATACGACAGCAAACCGATCACCACGCGTGGTGACGTCAACCTGGTCTGCGGTACCTACATGCTGCCCGAGGTCTTTCCTGAGCTTGGCAGCATCTTTTCGCCCGACGCAAAAACCATTCACGTTGACCTCAATGCCTACGAAATTGGGAAGAATCACCCAGTTGAGCTTGGGATGGTGAGCGACCCCAAGCTGACCCTGGCGGCACTTGCCGACACGCTGGAGCACGCCCTTACGATGGAACAGCGCAACGCCGCCCACGCGCGTTACGCTCGGCTTGCCTCGGCCCGCGAGGAGCACGTCAAAACTGAACGCGCAAGGGATGCCGGTGCTCGTACGACCACGCCGTTGCAGATGAGCGCCTTTGCCGAGGAGCTCGCCAGGCAGCTCCCATCGGATGCGCTGATCTTCGATGAAGCACTCACCAACTCACCCGCGCTGACTCGCTACTGCCCTCCTCAGCGCACCGGCGACTACTTCCTCACGCGCGGTGGCTCGCTGGGCGTTGGAATTCCGGGGGCAATCGGAGCTCAGCTCGCCCAGCCTGAGCGGGTAGCAGTGGGCATCACCGGCGATGGCGGGTCCATGTACACCATCCAGGCGCTGTGGACGGCCAAACGGCACAACACGAATACCAAGTTCATCATCTGCAACAACGGCTCATACCACCTGTTGCAGCTCAACATCGACGCGTACTGGAGAGAGCGCGGGATTGCCGGGCGGGAGCATCCCACCCCCTTTGATCTCTCCACCCCACCGCTCGGATTCAGGGACCTTGCTCAGGGGCTGGGCGTACCGTCCGTTCGCGTGGAGCGTCCTGAAGAGATTGGTCCTGCCATTCAACAAGCCCTGGCTGAGCCCGGCCCCTTCCTGATCGATCTCGTCCTGGACGGCGAGCGGCATCCCCACATCGTCAGCGTGAAATGCGGTCAGTAATGCCGCTCACCCTGTGCCGAGGAGACCAATGATCCACCAGTTCATTTTTGCCAGCCCGAAGCCCGGACTCACCGAGCGCGAGTTTCAGGACTACTGGAAATACAAGCACGCGGTCCAGTTCGCCAGCAAGATCCCCCAGATCAAGCAATACTCCATCTGCTCGCGGATAGCACAGCCAACTGACACCGGCGATCCACTTTGTGGAGGCGTCGCTGAGATCTGGCTGGAGAACGAGACCGAGCAGCTTGCCTCGCTCCAATCGCCGGAATTTATCGAGGGCGCGCGTAAGGATGAGCCCAACTGGGCCGCATTCTGGCGGTCCTTCGCTCTCGATACCGATCCCCACGTTCTCATTGAAGGCCCGGGCCAGCAGAACAACTCCAGCGCCGTCAAACTCTTCGTGCTGCTCAAGCGCAAAGAGGGCATGCCGCTTGATGAGTTCCGATCGTACTGGAAAGAAGTGCATGGCCCGATGGTGGAAGGACTACCCGGCATTCGGCGGTATGGACAGTACGCGGTACGGGATGGCGCCTACGCCGTGGGTGAGTCACTCTTTGATGGTGTGGCCACACTCTGGTTTGACGATCTCAGCGCCGCGCAGAAAGCGCTTGGCACGCCGGAGCTCAAGGCGCTTGTGGAAGACACGAAATCCTTTGTGAATCAACGCTACATCCACAGTTTCCTGACGGACGAGTACTGGGTGATGGGCCCACACGGGTATGCCTGAGATCCGCCGCGGAACGTTCTTCTGCCCACAGAGCACCACGCAGTTCAGATGAGAGGAGCACACATTGGAGAACCACGCACTGTACCTCGGACGCGAGTGGAACGTTGACCACAATCTGCGCGCCAGGGTCAGTAACGCCGAGCTACGCTACGCCCTCGTGGGCACGGGCGAGCCAGTCATCTGCATCCATGGCACCAGCGTTGCGGATAGCTTAATCACCCCGCTGAAATTCTATCCGCGCATCTTTGAAGATTACCAGCTCATCAGTTACTACCGGGCCGGCTACAACGGGAGCACTCTAGAAAAAAGTGAGTTGAGCATTGAGGAGAGCGCCGGGCACGTGAAGCAGATTCTCGATCATCTGAACATTGAGAAAGCGCACGTACTGGCCTTCTCGTTCGGCGGTGTTATCGGCTTCCAATTTCTGCTCTCATACCCAGAGCGCGTGCAGTCCGCCGTCCTGCTTGAGCCCTACCTTCCGCGAGAAGAGGATGACGGCGTACAGGCCAACATCAAAGCATTCATGCGCGCCATGGACATCTATAAGACCGGCGACAAGCTCGGCGCGGGACTCGCCTATATGGAAGATGTGTGCGGACCCAGGTTCCTGAACTCCGTGGAGATGACTGGGCCACTTGATGTCTGGAAGCGCGTTGAAGAGTGCATCGACACGACCTTTACGGTGGATTTCCCGGCGATTTCAAACTGGGGCTTCAAGATGTCCCAGGCAGACCAGATCGTCAAGGAAAAGCCAGCCATGCCGGTGCTCGCCGTGATGGGCATGGATAGCGAAGCGGCGATGCCCGGATTCCGAGAGACCCAGCGTTTCCTGATGAGCTGGTTGCCTCAAGCAGAACGCTGCGGAATACCCAACGCCACCCATGGAATGCAAAGCATGAATCCGGTAGCGGTGGGTGAAGCCGCGCACCGCTTCTTCCAGAAACACCCTCTGAACACACCCGCGCCACTGGCTGCTGGAGCAAGTAATGCCTGAGAAGACCGCAGACTACATCATTGTGGGCGCCGGCACGGCCGGCTGCGTACTCGCGGCGCGGCTGAGCGCCGATCCCCAGGTCACTGTCACTCTGCTGGAGCTCGGCGGCCAGGACTCGAACCCCAGCATCTGGGATCACGACATGAACGCCATGTTCAGCCTGTGGGACCCGAAGGGAGCCGAGAACTGGGGTTATGCCACCACCCCGCAAACTGAGCTGAATGGGCGCAGTATTGATATTGCCCGCGGCAAAGTGTTGGGCGGAAGCAGCGCCGTCAACGCCAAGATCTATATTCGAGGTCACCAGCGCAACTTCGATTCCTGGGCGGCCATGGGCAACACCGGCTGGTCCTATAGCGATGTGTTGCCGTACTTCAAAACGTCTGAGGCATATCAGGGACCGCCGTCAGAGTATCACGGAACCGCTGGCCCTCTCTCAGTCATTGACTGCAAGAACGAACAGGATGTACTGCACGCCTTTGTGGACGCGGCCGCCTCTCTCGGGGCCACACGGAAGTACAACGATTTCAATGGCCAAACACAGGAAGCCGGCGCCGGCTTCTACCAGTCCACGCGAAAGCCAAACGGCGATCGTGTAACGGCCGCGTCTGCCTTCCTCACGCCCAATCTGGGTCGCCAGAACCTCCGTGTCATCACCGGCGCGCGTACCACGCGCGTGCTGATCGAGCACGGCCGAGCCGTGGGTGTGGAATACATCGGACCTGATGGCACGCAGTTGCTGCGCGCTGAACGAGAAGTGATCCTGTGCGGCGGGGCGTACGAGACACCCAAACTCATGATGCTCTCCGGCATTGGGCCGGCGAGTCACCTGGCTGAACGCGGGTTGGCCGTACTTCAAGATCTCCCGGGCGTGGGACAGAACCTCCAGGATCACCTCCTGCTCGGCGTCGCGTACGAAAGCCAGAGCCCCCTCAATCCGCCGGAGCTGCTTGCTGAGGCCGGCTTGTTCACCTGGACGGGCCTCGGCTCCCGGGATGCAGCGCCGGATCTGCAATACTTCTTTGGCCCGGTTCAGTTCGTGGCGCCAGAATACGCGTCGCCGAACCCGGGCTTTACGCTTGCCCCCATTCTGGCTCAGCCACAAAGCGTGGGCACCGTGACACTGGCATCAAATAACCCCACAGACCTGGCCGTGATGAATCCCCAGTATCTGACTCGCGATGAGGATCTGGCGGTACTCGAATACGGCATCCGGTATGCGCGTGAACTGGCTCATACCAGCGCGTTCAGCGCGCTTCGTGGGCGTGAGCTCGCCCCCGGTGACGCCGTCACCTCGCGGGAAGACCTGCGGGACTACATTCGCAAGGTTGCCGGCACAGTCTGGCACCCCGTTGGCACGTGCAAAATGGGCGTTGACGCCGCTGCCGTGGTGGATCCTGAGCTCAAAGTACGCGGCATCGATGGCTTGCGTATCGCAGACGCGTCCGTCATGCCCCAAATTGTCAATGGTAATCCAAACGCGGCAATAATGATGATCGCCGAAAAAGCGGCGGACATGATTTTGGCCGAATCATCGCAGCGCGCCCCCCTCGCCGCGGCTGCCGCCTGATTCACGGACCGCGCTGGCCGGGCCTCCCCAGCCGGCCAGCGCGGTGGCGTGACCGGCATAGCGTCCCTTGGCAAGCGTCACCTGGAAGCCTCCCAGCGTCAGCGTGTCAGCAGTGATGCGCTCCAGGAGATACCACACGATGGTCCGCCACGAACACGTCAAGACTCGCGCATTCCCTGGACCTCCCGCCGGGACGGGACCAAAGGATCTGTATGTCCCATTCAAACGTCGTGAAATTCCTAACCGCCGCGCGGACTAGCGCTGCCCTGCGCGCCCGATATCACCAGCGAAACCTGGCTCAGCTTGTCTTTCAAGCCAAGAATGACGGCTTCGACTTCAGCGCTGACGAACTGGCCGATGTTGTGGGCAAGCTTGAAGCCAACGTCATCCTGAATCTTGACCACGATCCGTTTGACGAAACAAGTCGCCTATGGCGCGAGATGTGGGGACGAACCCACTTTGAGTATCTGCTCACCAGCGTGGTGAGCCGTCACTCCGATCAAGAGCTCCAGGCCCTTATTGAGTCAACCGCGGAGGTGCCGGCATGAGCGCCAGACACGTACTGGACTTCTTGAACGTGGTCGCCGCGCGGGGCGATCTCCTGGGCAGCCTCAAAGTTCAGTCAAAGGCAGCCGTCGTCGAGGCCGCCGCGGACTTCGGCCTCCCATTCACTGAGCAGGAGTTTGACGGTCTGATCTGGAACCTAGAGCTGCGCCTGGCAGCCAAGCGCGGTGAAGCGTTTGATCAGCGATTTCCTCTGTGGCAGACCATGTGGGGCTGCTACTACCTGGAGTACCTGGTGAACGACATGCTTCCCAGTTTCAAGCAATCCGATTTCGAGGCCGTACTGGCCGACCCAAAGGCCAATTCTTAGGCGTTGTTCTCTTCGGCTGAGCGAGATGCTCACCCTTCATTAGACCAAGACAAGGACGATCGAGGTACGCATGGAGATCTTTGAGCTGGGCGATTTTCCGCTCTCCACCGGGCACACCCTGCCTGGCGCGCAACTGTCATACAAGACTCAGGGCACGCTCAACGCGGCCAAGGACAACGCCATCCTGTTTCCCCACTTCCTGGGCGGCGCGCCGGAAGCGCTGGAAGGCTGGATTGGCCAAGGCCGCGCACTTGACCCCACGGACTACTTCATTATCATGCCGGGCCAGTTTGGGAACGGTGTGTCAACATCACCCAGCAACGCTCAAGCGCCCTTCGAAAGGGGCGCGTTTCCCGCGGTGCTCCACGCGGACGACGTCCGCGCCCAGCACCGGCTCATCACCGAGAAATTCGGCATTGAGCAGCTCCAACTCGTACTTGGTTGGTCCACCGGCGCCCTACAGACCTACGAGTGGGCTGTCAACTTCCCAGATGTTGTGAAGCGAGCGGCATCCATCGCGGGCGCTCCACGTCCATCTCCCTGGACTCGACTCTGGCTCCGAACCTGTATCGAGGAGCCGCTCGTCTCGGACCCCGCCTGGAACAGTGGCTTTTACACCGATGCGCGCGCTTTACAAGGCGGCTTGAGGCGGCAGGCGCACGCCACGGCTATGACTTTGCCGCCTCAGGGGTTTTATCGAGAAGGACACGAGCGCTGGCGCTGCCTGGGCTTCTCCTCACGGGACGACTTCATTAGTCGTTTCTGGGAAGCGTTCTGGCTTCCGCAAGATCCGGGCAACCTGGTGCTGCAGTCACGCAAGGCACAGGCAGCCGATCCGGCACGCGGCGGCGACCTGGGCGAGGCACTCAGCAAGATCACCGCGCGCATGCTAGTGCTGGCCTTCACCGGTGATCCGATGTTTCCACCGGACGAATGCGCGTTTGATGCCCAGCGCATAAGACAGTCGAATTTCCGCGAAGTTCAGAGCGATTTCGGTCACCTCGCCACCTTTGGTCTCGCCCAGCAGGATGTGCAAGCCGTGGACGGCGCGCTCCGAGACCTACTGAACGCTTAGCCCCGGCCGACGATCTAAGTGAAAGAGGCTCCTATGGAATCATTTGACTACATCATCGTAGGCTCCGGCGCCGCTGGCTCCACCCTAGCCTACCGTTTGGGTGAGCTCTCCGGGGCGCGCATCCTGGTGCTCGAGGCGGGCGGGCGGGAAATGTCCGCGGCTGTCGAGTCCACGTTTCGCTGGAACGAGCTCCTCCTGACCGAGCTGGATTGGGCATACCAGAGCATTCCTCAACCCGGGCTCGGCAATCACCAGGTCTACTCCGCCGCCGGCCGCGGCGCGGGTGGCGGCTCACTGCTCTATCACATGATGCACATGCGGCCGAAGCCGGAAGACCTGGATAACTGGGCTTACAACGGCTGTGTGGGCTGGTCCTGGCAGGAGATGCTGCCTTATCTCCAGAAGCTGGAGAACCAGGTAGACGATACCAACCCTACCGCCGGCAAAGGCGGACCGATCACCGTGATCAACGCCAAGGACACCGGCAACCCAATCTCCCAGACGTTCCTGGACGCCTGCGCGGAGCTCGGCTACCCCATCGTCGATGACTTCAATGCGACGTCCTTCGGCGCGGGATGGCATCACCTGGACATCAAGGACGGCAAGCGCGGTGGCGCACGCACGTCCTATCTGGATCCGGCCGTGGCCCGTGGCAACGTGACCCTGAGGACGGGCGCCCTCACCACTCGACTTGTCCTGAAGAAGGGACGCTGCGTGGGTGTGGAATACGTGGCTGATGGCCAGCCCTGCGAAGCGCAGGCAACAAGTGAAGTCATTGTCTGCGCCGGCGCCATCGAGTCACCCAAGCTTCTCATGCTCTCAGGCATGGGCCAGGCCGAGTCGCTACGATCGCTCGGTATCGACGTACAGATAGACCTTCCGGGCGTTGGCGAGAATTTTCACGATCACCCGCTGGTCATTGGCCCCATCGGGCTGATGGACCGACCGGGCGCGGACCCGCTAGGAAACATGACTGAAGTTGGCCTGTTCTGGGGCTCATCCCCATCCATGCCCACCCCGGATATGGAGATCTGCCTGGTGCACCGCGCACCGTTTGGCGAGGCTTTCTTTGCCAACGTAGTGCAGCGACTCCAGACCGGACAGCCGGTCAAATCGGCCACGCAGCTCGTGGATCCCAAAGTGATTCTGACCTTGCCCGGGCTGATCCGACCGCTCTCACGCGGCTGGGTCCGATTACAGAGTAGCGATCCAACCGTGCGCCCACAGATTAACGCGAATTACGGCGGCGAGCCCTATGACATCGATCGCATCGTCACCATGATGAACATCGCTCGCGAGATCTACCACAGCAAGGCCTTCACGGAGTGGGGACTCCAGGAGCTCAGCCCCGGCGCCGCCGTGACGAATGATGCCGAGCTGCGCGAGTGGGTACTGAACAACACTGGCTCCTACTACCACTTTGTCGGCTCCTGCAAGATGGGCGTTGATCAAATGGCAGTGGTGGACCCGCAGCTCCGAGTCCGTGGGGTTGAGGGACTGCGCGTCGCGGACGGCTCGGTGATGCCGTCGATTCCATCAGCCAACACGCATACCGCCGTCGTGATGATTGGTGAGCGCGCGGCTGACCTCATCAAAGCAGACCGGTAAAGGGAGAAACCTGTGCGACTAGAAGGAAAGAAGATCGGGATCCTGATCGAGAGTGATTTCTACGAGCAGGAGATCTTTTACTACCAGCATCGCTTTCCAGAGGAAGGCGCCGAGCTGCATTTTCTGACACGCCTCTGGGGCCAGCCATCACTCACGTTCAAGGGGCACGAATACCATGTGCCCTTTGAATGCAACGAGAGCTTTGAGGACATGGATGATCGAACCCTGCGGAGTTACGCGGCCATCATCGTCCCTTCGGCCATCGTCTCAGATCGGCTGCGCTACACGGAGGATGTCAACGCGCTGCCTCCGGCCACTGAGCTCTTGATACGCGCCTTCGCCGAGCCGTCCATCGTCAAAGGGATCATCTGCCACGGCATGTGGCTGGTGTCGCCAGCACCTGAGCTGGTGAAAGGGCGGCCGGTAGTGGTTCACAACAACCTGATCAGCGACGCCCGCAACATGGGCGCCATTTACACCGATAAGGACGTGGTGGTGGATAGGGATCTGGTCACCGCGCGCACCGGCGGTCACTGCCACATGTTCGCTCGAACCATCATCGACCTCATCGCTGAGAAGGAGCAAGGCTAGCCATGAGTCCCCGCACGAGTACAGCGACGAAGCCCGCTCGAGCGCGAACTGCGCGCCCTCGGTGCAGCCCGCCGTTCGAGGTGCTGCCAGGTCGGCAGCATCCACTGGGCGCCACAGTTGACACAACCGGTGTGAACTTCGCCCTCTTTTCTGAGCATGCCACTGGCGTTGACCTGCTCCTGTTCGATGAGCACGATAGCGCGGAACCAGTCCAAACCATCACCCTTGACCCGAGAACGAACAAGGACTTTCACTTCTGGCACGCCTATGTCAAGGGCCTGCCAGCCGGCTGGCACTACGCCTACCGCGTGTCCGGCCCGTGGGCGCCTGAGCAAGGCCATCGGTTCAATCCGAGCAAAGTGCTCATCGATCCCTACGCGCTTGGCAACACGGACAACCTCTGGGACCGCGTGGCCGCCTGCGGACCGGACGATAACCTGAGCACATCGATGCGCAGCGTGGTCATCGATCCGAAAGGATTTGATTGGGAAGGTGACCTCCCGCTGAATCGGCCCATGAGTGAGACGGTCATCTATGAGATGCACGTCCGTGGCTTCACCAAGCATGCGTCATCAGATGTGAAGCAGCCGGGCACGTTTCTTGGAGTCGCCGAGAAGATTCCGTATCTGCAGTCCCTCGGAGTGACGGCCGTGGAACTGTTGCCCGTGATGGAATTCGATGACACCGAGGTGCTCGGTCAGAATCCTCAGGACGGCTCGCCACTGGTGAACTACTGGGGCTACAGCACCCTTGGATTCTTTGCCCCCGACTCCCGTTACTGCGCCAATCCTTCAAAGGGTGCGCACCTGGACGAGTTCCGGGAAATGGTGAAGCAGCTTCATAAGGCGGGCATTGAAGTGATCCTGGATGTGGTGTTCAACCACACCAACGAGGGCAATCACCAGGGCCCGGTGATCAGCTTCAAGGGCATCGATAACAGCCTCTATTACCACCTACTGCCGGGCAACAAGCAGTACTACATGGACTACAGCGGTTGCGGGAACACCGTGAACTGCAACCACCCCATTGTCAGCAAGTTGATCGTGGAATGCCTGGAATTCTGGGTGCGCGAGATGCACGTTGACGGATTCAGGTTTGATGAGGGCTCCATTCTCTCGCGCGGAGAAGACGGCGCACCCATGGCCTACCCCCCAGTGGTCTGGGAGATTGAGCTCTCGGAGACTCTCTCGGACAGCAAAATCATTGCGGAAGCGTGGGATGCCGCGGGGCTCTACCAGATCGGCTATTTCCCCGGTTATCGGTGGGGCGAGTGGAACGGTCGATACCGGGACACTATGCGTAGTTTTCTCAAGGGTGATCCGGGCATTGTGGGAACCGTGGCTGCACGGCTCAGCGGAAGCGCGGATATCTATGAAAGCACCGGCCATCTGCCACTGAACAGTGTCAACTTCCTGACCGCGCATGATGGCTTCACGCTTAATGACCTCGTCTCATACAACGACAAGCACAATGACGCGAATGGCGAGGGCAACCGCGACGGAATCAATGACAACCAGAGCTGGAACTGCGGAGTGGAGGGTGAGACCGATGATCCCGCGGTAGAGCAGCTTCGCAATCAGCAGGTCAAAAACGGCGCCGCGTTACTGCTGCTCTCGCAGGGCGTTCCCATGTTTGTCATGGGCGACGAGGTACGCCGCGGACAAGGCGGCAACAACAACGCTTACTGCCAGGACAATGAGATTAGCTGGATGGACTGGCGTCTCACCGGCCAGCATGCGGATGTGCTGCGGTTCTTCAGCAAGCTCATCGCCTTCCGGCGGGCGCATCCCATGCTGCACCGGTCTCGCTTCTTCAGTGGTGCGCTCAACAGCCACGGCGTGCCCGATATCGCCTGGCACGGTTGCCAGCTCAATGAACCGGGCTGGTCCGACCCAAATGCCCGCGCGCTTTCCTACACCCTGGGCGGCTTCGAGGGCGATCCCGATCTTCACGTGATCCTGAACATGGACTGGGAATCTCTGGAGTTTGAGCTCCCGACGATCGACGGTCATGCCTGGCACCGGGTGGCCGATACAGCACTCCCATCGCCACAGGACTTTAGCGATGCTGGCCAGGAGGTGCGAATCACCGGCTCTACATACCAGGCGACCGAACGCAGCGTCGTCATTCTCACGTCACGACCAATTTGATAAGCAAATCCCAAATCAACAGTCCACTGATGAAAGGTAAGGACGTCCCCATGGCCGATAAGATGCGATTTACGTTTTCCGATCTGATTGCTGGCTACGTCACGAACTTTGACGCCGCCACGGATTCATTCGGTATGCGCACCACTGACGGGCGCGAGTTCACTGTCTCTATCACGGATACAACCTACGCGGAAGTGATCCGCAATCTCGGTGAGGACTATCAGGACGCCTCCGGCGCCATGCGTCAGATGCTGACGCCCGGCCGCTACCTGTACGCCTATGGGATCTTTTTCCCCGAGGCCGGTGACTACACGTTTGAAGTGAAGCACATCGTCTTTGTGGGCCGCGCGGCCGATGAATGGTGCTTTGAAGCTCCGGACTGGTGGGTGCACCAGGTGAAGGCCATCGGCGACTTCTACCTCAACGCTCAGTGGCCGGACGGCACGATCAACTTCGATGACTATCGAACCAATATCACTGTGGAGGGCGCGCGTATCATGGACCGGCTCCGCCAGGAGACGGACACCATCTCGCGCGGCATTTATGGCTGGGCTACCGCCTACATGCTCACGGGAGAAGATCGCTTCCTCGAGGCTGCGGAGAAGGGCACGGAGTACCTGCGTGATCACATGCGCGCGGTGGATGAAGACGCGGACGTGGTCTACTGGTATCACGCGATTGACCGCAACGGCGCTCATGAGCGCAAGATCCTCGCCTCACAGTTTGGCGATGACTACGATGCGATTCCCGCGTACGAGCAGATCTATGCCCTGGCCGGCCCCACCCAGACCTGGCGCATCACCGGTGACCCGCGCATTCGCAGCGACATCGATCGCACACTGAATCTGTTTGATAAGTACTTCTTGGATCGCGAGAAGGGCGGGTACTTCTCGCACGTGGACCCGATCACGTTCAATCCCCGGGCCGAATCCCTGGGCAAGGATCAGTCCCGCAAGAACTGGAACTCGGTGGGCGACCATGCGCCCGCGTACCTGATCAACCTGCTCCTCTCCAGCGCGGAAAGCGCGCACGCTGACTTCCTCAAGTACGTGGCTGACATCATTGTGGACCGCTTCCCAGACTACGAGAACAGTCCTTTTGTTCAGGAGAAATTCTTCGAGGACTGGAGCAAGGACCAGGAGTGGGGCTGGCAGCAGAACCGCGCCGTGGTGGGCCACAACCTGAAGATCGCCTGGAATCTCATGCGGGTCAACAGCATCAAGCCAGATGCCCGGTACGTGGAGCTTGCGCGCAAAATCGCGGAGATCGTTCCGCCCATTGGCAGCGACTTGCAACGCGGTGGCTGGTACGACGTGATGGACCGTGAGGTGAAGCCCGGCAACGAGTGGCACCGACTGGCCTGGCATGACCGCAAAGCCTGGTGGCAGCAGGAGCAGGCAATTCTTGCCTACCTGATCCTGGCTGGCACCGAGCGTGATCCAGAGTACGTCAAGCTCGCACGCGAGTCCGCCGCGTTCTACAACGCCTGGTTCCTCGATCAGGACAACGGTGGCGTCTATTTCAACGTGCTCGCCAGCGGTGTGCCGTACCTCACCGGCACCGAGCGCATGAAGGGCAGCCACTCCATGAGCCTGTACCACTCCACGGAGCTTTGCTTCCTGGCCCAGGTGTACAGCAACCTGCTCGTCACGCGGACACCCATTGACCTGCACTTCAAACCGAAGCCCGGTGCGTTCAAGGACAACGTACTGCACGTCTGCCCCGATCTTCTCCCTCCAGGGAGTGTGAAACTGGATGCGGTCTGGATCAACGGCCAGGAGCACAGCGACTTCAACGCCGACGATCTCACCGTAAATCTGCCGTCTTCGAGCTCCGACCTGCGCGTTCGGGTGCGAGTTGCTCCCAGCGTGCCCGCTTCAACGTTCAGCTCCTCGCTCGACCTCGTGGGCGATGATGCGCGGATCACGATGTCAGGGAGTCTGGATGCGGAGCATGCCTACGCGTACAAGGCCGTGGTTGATCGTGCCATTGCCGCTCAGCCAAAGCGTCTGGTTCTCAACATGAGCGATCTCTACGCCATCACCTCAGAAGGCGTACGCGTACTTGTCTTTGCCACGGAGCACCTCAGTGTGGATGCCTCAATTATTGGTGTTGGCGCATCTGAGAGCGTGAAGGACGCATTCCGCAAACTTGAGTTCGACGACGACGTCATCTGGCAGGGCGAGCTCGTCTTAGAGAAAGCCTAGTCGCACCAATGATTCATGAGTGATGGGTGCTGAGTGATGAGTGCCGAGCGCTGGTGGGACAGGCAAGAAATCT
>JBJXFJ010000026.1:0-7535 GCA_046154735.1 Chloroflexota bacterium
ACCCATCGAGATCATGTGGGAATGGGGTTGAGATGCACATTCGCAGGGTTTCGAGACGCGATCCTGGCGCTGAGTGACGGTGAATCTATTCGCTTAGGCACTCAAATTCGAGTTGCCCGCACGTCTACTTGACCATAATATCACACGATCCTGGGCGGAGGACGCAGGTGTCCCTGGGGTGCGACCGAACCTTGCACTCCATTCACCGCGGGTTGCAACTACCCGGTTCCCACCCATTAGGAGCTTCTGGTCAGATTGAGCTGCCGTGTAGGGTTACTTAAATCGAAGCAGTAGATGAAATGCGGCACCCACCGGGCGCTGGGTGCCGTCAGAAGCTATGAGCGGATGAGCTGGGAGGTGTACACATGTCTGTGGATCGCACGGAGCTTGATATTCCTCGTCTCGAGACCCAACTGAGCGCGCTGTGTGATGAGCTCCGACGTGAGATCGAAGTTGAAAAGAAGGACGTTGAGCAGCTTGCGCAGGCTCAGGGCGAGGAGTTTACTTCACAACATCAGGGTGATCTGGGGAGTGACATGTTCCTCGAGGAGCGGGCACTGAGCACCCAGAAGGCCTTGGAGTCTGAGCTGAGCATTGTGGAGCAGGCCCTGGCGCGCATAGCCGATGGCACTTATGGGCTCTGTGAGCGCTGCGGCCAGACGATTCCCACTGAGCGCCTCCTGGCTCGACCTCAGGCGATTCGGTGTATTGACTGTGAGCGAAAGCTCTGAGAGTATCTGATAGGAGCTGCCTGGATCTGGATTTGGGAGATAGCATATGACGCAGACTATCGTTGTGCCGCTGGACGGCTCGGAATTAGGGGAGACAGCCCTCCCCTGGGCGGCACTGCTGGCTCGCAGTCGGGGCCTATCGCTCACTTTGGTCCGTGTAGTACCGTGGCCTGATATCCCGACGGGCGAGTTCGGAGGGTATCTTTCGCCTGAGGTATACGACGAGGTACTGGCGGCTGAGCGCTCGTCCGCCCGGGAGTACCTTGAGCGGCATCAGGCTGAGCTTTCTACGGACGATCTACCAGTGCAGATCGTCATTCGGGAAGGCATGGCTGCCGAGGGCATTCACGACGTTGCTGATGAGCTGGGCGCCTACGCCGTAGCCATGGCGAGTCATGGACGTGGGGGCGTTGTGCGCGTGGTGCTGGGCAGCGTGGCAGAGCGGTTGCTCCAACAGGCGACGATCCCCGTGCTGCTCGTGCGGGCTGGTGAACCCACTCGGCCGGCCTCGTTCCAGCGCGTGCTTGTTCCGTTGGATGGCTCGGCACTGGCGGAGCGCGGGGTGGATCAAGCTCGAGAGTTGGTTGGGCCCGAAGCGACCATTATTCTCCTCCGCGTGGTGGAGCCCGTCTATGACGTTATTGGTACGGATGACACCGCACTGGTCGTCAACGATGAAGCCACTGCCCAGGCTGAGGCAGACGCGAAGACATATCTCGATGCACAGGCGGCCCTCCTCAGCGCTCAGGGGCTGAAGGTGGAGTCCGCGCTGGGGAAAGGCAGATCCGCCACTGAGATCCTGCAGGCGGTTGAGAAAGCCGACGCGAACGCCGTTGTCATGACCACGCACGGTCATACGGGGCCAACGCGCTGGCTCATGGGGAGTGTGGCGGATGAGGTGTTCCGTCATGCGGACAGGCCGGTGATCCTCGTGAGTGCCCGAACACTAACGGCTCGGGTCGCTGGTCCTTACACGGTGCGTGACCTAATGACACGCGACGTCGAGGTCGTCGAGGAGGACGAGTCGGTCATCTCGGTGCTGCGCAAACTCTTGCGGCGCCGCGTTTCTGGTGCGCCGGTGGTCAAGAAGAATGGCGAGCTTGTGGGAGTGGTTTCTGAGCACGATCTCCTCGAGTGGCACACGCGCGTGATTGACGAGCTGTCAAGGGACGATGCCAGCCTTGATCCGGCGAAGTACGCCCATCGCATTGAGCATGACACGGTCGGTCGAGTTGTTACGCGACCCGCAATTGCTATTGACGAAGGTGCCGATCTCAACGCGGCAACGCGGATGCTTATCGATCGGCGCCTGCGGCGGATCGCGGTGACGAATGGTGGTCGCCTGGTTGGCATCATTTCGCGCGCCGACGTCCTCAAAGGCATGGCGGCTCGCTGGCAAAAGCTCTCAGAAGACGCGTAGGACGGAGGACGGACGCCTGGTATTGTGTCCGTCCTCGCCCTACCCATTCCCCACCCGATTGGGCGTGCTGCAGCATACCGCTGCACCTGTAGCATCATGTCCACATCACGTGCGCATCTGACTTGGTCTGGGTCAGTGCTGCGTGGTAACCGTCTCGCTCATGCTTACGGAATAGTGTGAGCGGAGAACATTCTGGTGGTGGAGGTATCGGACGATGGCAGAGGCGATCGACGTTGTGGCAACAGTTGAGGGACCTCTTGGGACGGCTGAGATTTTAGAGGTTCCCCAGTTGGCTGGTGATGGTGGGCAGCGGCTTGAATACGTGGTGTCATATGGCGATCAGCGTCAGACGTTCTTGTCCTTAGGCGAGGCGTACATCACCGCGGGAGAGCTCTCCGGCGCGGACACGTAGCACCGCGTTTCGCGAGTGCCTCAGTATTGTGTTGACGCCCATATCTCGGGCCACTTTGGAGTGAGTTTGGCTGTGAGACCGCTTTGGTTCCCGAGATCGTGCCCGGGGACGTTTGCGAAACCCAGAGCGGTGTCACACGGCCACAGGCACTCCAAAGCGCATCCTGAATCTCGAGGATCACGCACCACTTTTGCGGAGCGGTCTGAATCCGGCAACGGTGCAGCGGTGAGGATCGGATTATGAAGCACCCAATGCTGCTCATTTGGGTGGGGGCAATGCTCCTACTCAAAGGCTGCTCCAACGAGGCGCCTACACTCAGCTCGTGGGCCGTAGCATCACTGAAAACGCTAATGAGCAGGGAGATGTCATCATGACGCTGAGAGACGATGGTCGATGGGTTGCCCTTGAGGCGGAGGCTGCGATCATTCTGGGGCCGGGCGGAGAAACTGTGCAGCGGGAAGAAATCAATTCTCCCTATGAGTATCTGCTCCGAGCGCTCGAGTCGCATATCACCGCTGAACGCGAATCGCTGAGCCAGTATCGGCAGCTTAAGGAATCGACCAACGATCCTGTGATAGAGCTGGTCATGGGGCTCATTCTCGAGGACGAGGAGCGACATCACGCGCTCATGCGCCGTATCGCGGTCCGCTTCCAGGACGATTTGAACTGGTCTCACTCGCCCGAAGCTCTGCCTGTACCGAGTGGTGACAACGATGGAGCGCAGGTTCAGGAGCTGTTGGGTCGATTCGTTGCGAGTGAGCGAGCGGGTATTCATGAACTGCAGGACTTTGCCCGGCGATCGGAAGGGCTCTACGGTGGGCTACCGACCGAGTTGCTCGAGATGATGGCACTTGATAGTGAGAAGCATGAGCATCTGCTGCGCTTCCTGTTTCGTCGCCTCGGGGCATCTCTCAGTCGCGCTTAGTGCAAGCCTAATCAGTGGCTTGGAAATTGATCAACGGTGATCGGTGGGCAAAGGGGTAGAGGATGGCTATTCGGTTCGAAGCGCTTGAAGCGCCAGACGATGCGGAAATGTTGGTGGGGCGAGTGGCGGCGGCGGAGACCGTTGATGGTCTCCCGCGCTATTTTCGAACCATCGGCCACATCCCTCTCCTTGCCGCGGATACTGAGGTAGCCCTGGCGAAGGCGATCGAACGCGGTGACGCAGCTCTCCAGGCCCTCCGGGCGCCCGTTCATCCACGCCTGGCAGACATGGAAGACCTCCATAAAGATGTCGAGGCTGGTGCCGCCGCGAGACAACAGCTCATTGAAGGAAACCTGCGCCTCGTTGTCAGCATTGCCCGGCGATTCATGAATCGCGGTTTGCCGCTGGATGATTTGATCCAGGCGGGTAACCTTGGATTGTTGCGGGCCGTTGAGAAGTTTGACTATCGGCTCGGGTTTCGGTTCAGCACCTATGCCACCTGGTGGGTACGCCAGGCCATTAGCCGCGGCGTGGCGGACCAGGCGCGGACCATCCGCATACCGGCGCACTTGCTAGAGGCCAGTCATCGTGTAATGAGGCATGAGGCGCAGATTCAGCAGCTTGAGGGCCGTGATCCCACCCAGGTGGAGTTGAGCCCCATAGCGAACCTAGCGCCGCGGCGGCTCCGAGAGATCGCGCGCGTGCTCACGCCGCCCGCTTCGCTGGACATGCCCTTGGGCGAAGAGCAGGATGCCTCCCTTGCGGATTTTGTCCCTGATCCAGATCCGGCGTCGCTGGATGACGTGGCGGATCGCGATTATCTGGCCCGCGAGATCCGTGGCGCACTGCATGCAATCTCAGAACGGGAACGCCTTGTCTTGAGCATGCGCTATGGTTTGGACGGTGAGCAAGAAAAGACGCTGGAAGAAGTTGGGCTGATCCTCGGTGTGACCCGTGAACGCGCCAGGCAGATCGAGGCCGGCGCGTTGCGTAAGCTGCGCCAGCCCGACTGCGCGGAGCGCCTGCGCTCGTTCCTCGTATAGCTTGCCGTCCTCAGAGAGATATTCAAGAGAGGAGCCGAAGATGCCACGGACTGAACTGACGGCGATCCGCCTTCCCCAAGAACGGCTCGTTCACGCGGCACCGCAGCACCTGGTGGACACCAGGCACGGGATGGCCGTGCCTATCGGCGGGGCGCGCAAGGTCTTATTGCATGTCCGAAGCGATGGACCAAACGTTGTCA
The DNA here is from genome assembly GCA_046154735.1 of Chloroflexota bacterium. Lineage (GTDB taxonomy): Bacteria > Chloroflexota > UBA6077 > UBA6077 > JACCZL01 > CAVXYC01. Next base: position 4,732 of record JBJXFJ010000026.1, read on the forward strand.
CGGTAGTCGTGCGCGGCGGAGACCCTGAGGTGAGCTCCGAGGGTAATGGTGAGGATGAGCGCGTGCAAGTTGCGCCTCTTGAGACGCGCTTTATCGGCCCCATTGAGACGGCCGCGTTTTCCCAGATCGGTGGTCAAGTCTGGCTCGACTTCACATCTGACTCGGTCGGACGGATTTCAGCGTATCGGATTGACTGACGCGGGCGGACCGTCGTGGGCGACCGTAGGATGGCGCGGCCGCTTAAGCGTGTTTCCTGGTGGTTTCCCTACTCGATACCCACCCGAATTTAGCGGGAGGCACTGATGTCCGGGACGTATCCTCTAAGTGGCTGTGGAGTGACACAGTGCAGGGGATGCTTATGAAAATCACCGCATCAAATCAGACGCATGTTCTTGAAGATCCTCCGATCGCCCGAGCGCTCTTGGGTGATACTCGGCTGGCCTGGGTTTGGCTGCCACGGCGGCTGTACCTCGGCTACTCCTGGCTTACCTCCGGGTGGGCGAAGCTCCAGAACCCAAAATGGCTCGAAACGGGCGAGGCGCTCCGTGATTATTGGGCGAATGGGGTGCGCATTGATCCCCGACCCGTCATTGCCACGGATTGGTATCGGGCGTTCATCCAGTTCATGCTTGATGCCGAGGCTTACACCTGGTTCTCAAAGATCGTCGTATTTGGCGAGCTGCTGATTGGAATCGGCTTGATTCTGGGCGCTTTCACCGGGTTGGCAGCGTTCTTCGGAGGATTCCTGAATTGGAATTTTGTGATGGCTGGCACCGCCTCTTCAAATGCGCTGCTGTTTGCCATTGCCACGTGGCTGGTTCTCGCATGGAAGACGGCCGGTTGGATTGGCCTGGATCGCTGGCTGCTGCCCAAACTGGGAACTCCCTGGCGTCCATCAGCCCACGTTAAGCGTGCCGACTCCGAGGATCGGGGAGCTCGTTTCGCGGAGCAGGTGCGACGTTGATGCGGATACGGTCACGCAGCTCGGCATGGTAAGTGCACACGACTTGTCAGAACGTATGCCCAGGAGTCAGACGCATGAACCAGAACGATTCCGCCCGACAATCCAATCGAGTTCTTAATCCCGCGGTGCTCGCTGTAAATTTTGATAGCGAGATTGCCGCGCTCAAGTCAGAAAGCGCCTGGCAGACGGGCGGTCGAAATGCCAAGACGCTATTCAAGGAGCCGGCCGATCTACGCATTGTCCTGATGGTCCTGAAGTCGGGCGCGGGTTTGGTTGAACACTCCGCACCGGGGCCCCTGACACTTCAGGTTATGGAGGGGCGTGTGCGAGTTGGCATTGGTGGCGATCGCCACGAATTTAAGAAGGGATCAATGGTTGTCCTGGAGGCGAAGCGCACGCATGATCTTGAAGCGCTCGACGATAGCGCACTGCTGCTCACCATCGCCTGGCCGGTGGACGATAGCCGTGTGTGAGTGAAGTCATCCCTGTAGCGGCTCTCACTGCCGCTCGCCCTCACTGGTGGCAGGATCCATACGCGGTCCTGCTGCGCACGGCCATCGTCATTGGCTGGCTACCGGGATTCACTCTCGGCCTCCTCTTGATGCTTGAGTTGGCTGTCCTTCGACAGGCCGGTATGGGCTGGTGGCCGCATGCCCAAACACACGCGCACGCGCAGATCTACGGATTCGTCGGACTTTTCTTCTTTGGTGTGGCGACCCAGATCTTGCCCCGCTTTCTCAGCCAACCACTTGTCGGCCGTGGGTGGCTTTCCCTGGGAGCGCTCCTGCTGGGCGCAAGCTTGCTCGGACGTCTCTCAATCCAGCCATTTGGCGCAAGTGCTCTGCGAAACGGATTGCTTATCGCTGTTGCCTGGACGGGACTCGTTGGGGCGGCGCTAATTGTTGGAGTATTTGCCCGTACAGCCGTGCTGAGTGCACGCCCACCGGAACGCTGGCAGGCTCTTCTGCTCCTCGGTTTCATTTCATGGCTCGGTGGCGCGTTGGCCAGTTTCTGGGGGACCATGAGCTTAGCGCAGGGGCAGATGCTTGTGGCTCAGCCAGTCAATGAGCTCGTGCTCTTCCTTGGACTCTGGGGATTTGCTACTCCGGCGACTATGGCGGTGGGCATCCGGGTGTTTCCGAATTTCCTCCTCCTCCAGTCGCCTCGGGATCGAGCTCAGGTGATCTCCATTGGAATCTATGCCGCCGGAGTGGCGGTGATGTCGTCGTCCTGGTTGATTCAGGTGGCGAGTATCGAAGCATTGGCAATCTGTCAGCTTCTCCGATTTATCGGCTGGCTTCTACTTGCCGGGGGTGGGTCGGGGTTTCTATGGAGCCTGAGAGTCTTCGAGTCGCCAGCGCGCGAATCCGTATCACCGCATATCACTTTGCCAACCCGTCTGTGGTTTCGTATTGCCTACGGATATCTCTTCGCTGCGCTCATGCTGGGGATGGTGTTTGCAGCTCGTGAGTGGCTTGGCGGGCCTCCAGCGAGTAGCACGGAGATGAGCGCTCAGCGTCACACCCTGGCAATGGGTTACTTGATGCCGTTGATTATTGGGATGGCCGGCCGAATCCTGCCGGAATTCTCAGGTGAGATGACGCGCCACCCGCGGGTCCTCGCGAGCCTGGTCTGGCTCTGGATCGTCGGTGCGGCCCTGCGCGTTGGCGGCGAGCTCTGGAGCGGCTACACTGGACCCGGCATGGTGTTTATGACGATAGGCGCCACGCTTGCGTTCACGGGCTTCGCCTGGTTCTCGGTGCGCCTCTGGCTGGCCATCGGGCGTAGACGCCCGGACGCATTCGGCACGTAGCCAGTAGCCATTACAATGCCGAAATCA
>JBJXFJ010000037.1:0-13298 GCA_046154735.1 Chloroflexota bacterium
CGCGCGGGCCGAAGTGGATCCATTCGAGGTGTCGTTGCCGCTGTTGATCCGGTACGCCCCGCAGTACGCGGCCCTGGGACGGAGTGTGGTGGATGCGTTTGTGACCGAGGGCTGGCGGATGGGGTACCTGCGCCCGTCGCGCCGGACGCGGATCATCGCCCCCACGATCTCGCCGCTGCTCTTGACGCCGCTGCCCCCAAATCTGATCTTGGAACGCCGCCCGCGCTACGCCAACAAAGACTGCGGCCCTCGATAGGTATGGACATTAGGAGATAATTTGGTGGTACCAATGCTGGCCGGTCGCCCGCGCCTCCACCGAGATCGAGGGAACCAGGCGCGACATCAGACGGATGTCGCCATCCTCCAGCGCGGACGCTGGCGGAGTACGCTGACGCAGACGGTGTTTAGAGTGCCGGGCTCATATCCGATATCCGCGGGCGCGCTATTTCACTCACGCCACCACATGCCGTACAACCAGGCAGATGTTTACCGCTCCGCCCGCGTTTCGCCATCGCGATTTCAGGCTCTTCTGGTCTGGCCTCGCCTGTTCGGCCATTGGCGGGCAGTTCTCCACGGTGGCCATGGCCTGGCAGGTATACCAGCTCACCGGTTCACCGTTTCAGATTGGACTCCTTGGCCTGAGCCGAGCCATCCCGCAGATGGCGCTCTCGCTGGTGGGCGGCCTCTTTGCCGATGCGATTGACCGGCGCAAGCTCCTGGCCGTGAGCCAGATCACCCAGGGCAGCACGGCAGTGGTCCTGGTCTGGCTTTCCGTCACCGACGCGATCACCCCCACGGCACTGTTCATCGCCACCGGCTTATCCGCAATCTTCACGGCACTAGAAACCCCGGCACGTCAAGCCATTTTGCCCAATCTCGTTCCGCGTGAAGATCTCACGAGCGCCATGGCGTTGAACGTGTCCCAGAGAAATCTTGGAACCATTGTGGGCCCCTCTGTGGCCGGCGTTGTGATTGCGTTCAGTGGTGCCACCTGGTGCTACGCTCTGGACGGACTCTCACGACTCATCCTACTCGGCGCGATCGCGGCAATTAAGATCCCTCACTCGGTCTCCCGCCAGCAGAGCGGACTTGGCCTGGGTGCACTCCGAGATGGCCTCACGTTCGTCTGGCTCAATCCAATCCTCTTGACGTTCATGCTTCTAGACTTCGGCGCCACGCTCTTCGGCTCAGCCCGCGCACTCATTCCCATTTACGCGGAGGAGATTCTCCTGGTGGGCCCCGTAGGCATGGGCATGCTCTATGCTGCCGAGTCCATCGGGGCCATTCTGGCTGGAGTGCTCATGAGCACACTGGCACTGCCGCGACGTGCAGGGGTGGGCGTGATCGCCGGCGTGGCCATCTATGGCGCCGCCACCATCGTCTTTGCATTTTCAACCTGGTTCTGGCTGTCAATCGTTATGCTGGCCTGCGCCGGCGTGGGCAACACTGTGAGCACGGTCCTGCGTGGAACAATCAATCAGCTCACCACGCCAGATGACCTGCGCGGTCGCGTCACCGGTATCAATAGCGTCTTCACCACCGGTGGGCCGGCCCTCGGCCAGTTCGAGTCCGGCGTGGTGGCCGCGATCTGGACTACTGAAATCTCAGCCCTGTCCGGCGGAGTGGCCACACTGGTGCTCGCGGCGACCGTGGCGGCCTTCCCATTCGTGCGCAACTTTGAGCTTGTCCGCGGATCGAATCCCTCGCCAGGACCTCGAGCACCTGCTTAATGACGGTTGAGCGTCAATACCGAAGACTTTTGAATAACTCCACAATGCACCTGCGCTAGCACGTTATGGATGCTCCAGGAGCGCCAGGAAAGCATCGTTTGAAATGCGCCGCCCGCGCTGAATGGGTCCCCGGCCACGCAGCGCATCGGGCATATTCGCGAGCCCGGCAATCAGACCTTTGAGCGTGGCGCGGGCAGCCTCGCCCCTCCAGGCCTGAAATGCCTCACGAGCGCGCCGTGCCTGAGCATCCAGCAAGAGCCTGAGCGAGGCACGCACGATCGGTGTCGGAAATCCTCGTACGATGAGGCGAATAGAGTTGCGCGCAACATGGAAGCTGGCCAGCGGACCACCTCCCGTGGCGCTGCCCAGGTGCCGGACGCGAGCCCGAGGCTCATACCGGCAGCCCCAACCTCTGAGCTGAGCACGGAGGCCGAGATCCACGTCCTCAAGGTACGAACCGTAGCCCTCGTCCAACAGACCAACGTCGCGAAGCATCTCCGCTCGATAGCATGCCGCTCCGCCGCATGCGGAGAATACATCGCTCGGTAAATCGAACTGACCGCGATCCGCCTCTCCCGCGCCGCGCTGCCAAGCGAGCCCATTTCGGCCCAGCAGATCGCCCGCTGAGTCAATTCGGGCTCCATCTTGAGTGAGCATCTTGGACGCGCATGTTCCAGCGTTCGGCTGGGCGAGGAGGGCGCTGACGAGGTGTTGGATCCATTCCTGATTCGCCACGGCATCATTATTGAGCAGGCACAGCAAATCACCCTGAGCGGCGCGCAAGCCCGCATTCACATTTCCGGTAAATCCGAGATTACTCGGCAGCGCTAGCAAGCCAACATTTGGGTAAGCCGCCTTCAAAAACTCCCCGCTACCATCAGACGAACCACCGTCCACCACCAATATCTCAAGTGGCTGATACGACTGCGCGCACAGGGAATCGAGACAGGCGCCAAGGAGATGCCGCCCGTTCCAGGTGGGTATGATGACACTGACGAGTGGGGTTTGCATGTGCGATGCGAGTCTTAGACTGAAGTGCTCACGCCTGGCTCAAGGGGCAGCGCACGTGAATCATGCCAGAGAGGCAGCTCAAGCTGCGGGCGATAGCTGGCCAGGACAGGAACCTCACCACTCGAGCGGCCGCGGAGTGCCTCAGTGAGTAAGCCGTGCTCGGATTGAATTCGCTGGACCCGTCGATCAAGCTGCGCTTGATACTCCGCCGGTGCATGAATCCGCGCGTAGGCGCGCTCATAGCGCTTGCTGAGCTCCGGAAAGGTCCGGGCAATGAAGCTCAAATAGTGCTCTCGAACAGTCGGCCCCAGACGTAATGGAGAGTAGGTGAAAAAATTGGCGCCGTGATCGCGCGCACCACGTACCACAGCCGTGATGGACTGCACGGAGTCCGTAATCCCAGGCAAAATCGGCGCCAGAATCACGCCCGCCGGTACGCCCGCTTGAATCAGTCGCTCCATCACCTGAAGTCGCTTCTGCGGAGCTGCCGTGCCGGGCTCCAGTGCGCGCCAGAGACCTGCATCCACCGTGGTAATCGTGAAGAAGACGCGCACCGTCGCGGAGCGAGCCAGATCAGCGAGCACATCAAGGTCACGAAACACAAGCGGAGATTTGGTGACCAGGCTCATCGGGTTCCTAAAATCTCGAAGCACCTCCAGAGCTCGCCGGGTCAAGCGGAAGCGCCCCTCCGCCGGCTGATATGGATCCGTGGCCGTGCCCAGCGCCACGAGAGCGCCCCGCCAGCCTGACCTGCGCAGCTCCTCACGCAGCACCTCTGGAACATTGCTCTTGACCAGGATGCGCGTCTCAAAGTCTGCGCCGCCATTTCCGTACTCAGCACGCTCATAAAAGGCACGGGCGTAGCAATACTGGCACGCGTGAACGCAGCCCACGTATGGGTTCAACGACCATTCAAATGGCATACCCCGCACTCGATTGAGCGCGGACTTACACCGAGACTGAATGTACTCAACGCGAGCCATGCCACCAGTATAGAACTTATGTTCTATTTTCGCAATGCGACCCGCGGACAGGGGCAGGGCCTTTTCAAGGTCGAGCCGACGGCGGGGCCGTGTAGCACGGGGTCTTGCGCCCTGTGCCTGGGACGCAGGAGCCGCAGATCGCCATCACGGGTTCGGGAATTCCAGGCACAGGGCACAAGGCCCCGTGCTACGTCGCGGACTACTCCGAGCAGGACAAGGATAAGACCCTGCCAGTTGTGGTAGGGCGCGTCAGTGACTTTGAAATGACCCTGTGCGCTAACTCGGGTTTCGCCACGGCGACCTAGGAGTATGCGACGATAACCACATGCTGCCATTTGTTCTGGCATTGCTAGCCAGCGTCTCGTGGGGAATCGGCGACTTTCTTGGCGGGCTGAAAAGTCGATCGCTGCCGCTTCTAGTGGTGCTGGCGTGCTCTCAGATCTCCGGTCTCCTCGCCATTGCGCTTCTGGTGCTCGTTCGGGGAGCTCCGCCTCCAGATGCTCGGTTCATCCCGTTTGCTCTCGCTGGTGGTTTGGCGGTGACCGTGGGGCTCGGGGCGTTTTATCGCGCGCTCGCCGTGGGTACCATGAGCATCGTTGCTCCGATCTCGGCCGTGGGCTCGGCTGTGCCAGTGTTTTACGGGATGCTCCTGGGCGAACGTCCGGGCATAGGACAATTGGTCGGCATGCTATTGGCCACAATGGGAGTGGTGCTGGCGGCACGAGAGCCACCCAAGCCGGGCGATTCAGGCCGATCGCTAGCCGCCGGCGCACTGCTGGCTGGTGTGGCCGCGCTGGGCTTTGGTTGCTTCCTGACCGCCATGCATCAGGCCAGTGAGCGGGATGCGTACTGGGCCACATTGGTTCAGCGCATGACCACGCTGGCCATCCTGGGTGCCCTTGTTCTTGCCCAGCGGCCATCATTCAAGCCCGCCGTGTCACACCGGTGGGGTCTTGCGGCGATTGGCCTGTTGGACGTGAGCGCGGCGGTGCTCTTTTCTGTGGCCTCGTCTCAGGGGCTCGTAAGCTTGATTGCGGTGATGGCCTCGTTGTATCCCATCACAACAGTGCTGTTGGCACACCTCATCTTGGGTGAGCGACTCACGCTCAGCCAACGTCTGGGGACCGGGGCCGCGTTTGCCGGGGTGGCGCTTATTTCACTCACGTGAGTTCTCAATGTCACGGCAGACCAGCACAGTGAGCTCGCCTACCTGAACTGAAGTTATGAGGAGCATTGCATTGGGCCAAATCGGAGTCACATTACCCATTTCAACACCGGATCACACCCCGGAGACGGTGCTCCAGTGTGCGCGGCTGGCTGAGGATGCCGGGGCGCATTCACTGTGGACTATCGATCGGCTGACGTTTGGCAATCAGGAGCCATTGCTGGCGCTTGCCGCGGCCGCAGCGCTCACAACGCGGGTCAGGCTGGGTACCAGCGTACTTCTGGGCACCTTGCGCGGTCCGGCTATGCTGGCCAAAGAGATCGCCACCCTGGACCAGATCTCCGGCGGGCGGGTGATCCTGGGCCTTGGAGTGGGCAGCCGGGCGGATGATTTTGAGGGCGCCGGGGTGCCCTTTGAACATCGCGGCAAGCGCGCAGAGGAGCTTATCGATATCCTCCGGCTGGCCTGGTCCGGGGAGCCGGTGTGCTACTCAGGTCAATGCTACTCAATGGACGTGGGGCCGATCGGCCCCCAGCCAGTCCAGGCGCACGTGCCGATCTGGATCGGCGGGAGCGCGGACGCGGCGCTCCGGCGGGTTGGGCGGCTGGCGGATGGATTTATCAGCGGGGCCAGCCGAGGCGCGGAAGGCTTTCGCCAGAACATGGAAACGGTGCGGGCCGCGGCCGTGGCTGCCGGGCGTGATCCGTCAACGATAAGTGGCGCCACGCTCATGTTTGTCAGCATTGATGACGATCGCGAACAGGCGCGCCGGCGTGCTTTTGACTATCAGGCCAATTATTACAGTGCAGCCCGAGCCAACCCTGATCAATGCGTGCTTGGCTCCGTTGATGAATGCGCGGAAAAGGTCGCCGAGTACTTGAAGGTCGGCGCGGATTTACTGGTCCTCGCGCCGGTGACATCAGATCTCCGTCACTATGAGCGCTTATGCATGGAGCTCCTGCCAAAGCTCGCGGCTGGCTGACTTGGGATCTTCGTGCTCCATATCCAATTGAAGCGAGCTGTGAAGGAGAGCTCGGCCATGTCCGGGAAGTACTTCGTTCATCAGAATGTCAGGGGGACGCATGCTTGGTGACTGATGCCGCTGACAGGGGTGCCCCGCGCTACGGTCACAATGTCCGCGAACACTCGGAGTCGATGGATCTCGAAGTGTAGGTCACCTGGCCGGCAAATCGATGCGCGGCATACGTTGTGCGAGTAAGGGATGCGTGGACGGTTACCTTATGCCCGGCGGACGGGCGCTGACCACAAATTTCTGGATGGATTCCGGAGGGTCATGATGAATCGCGCCCCCTTGTTCATTGCATTTGGAGTCATCATTCTGTTGGTGGCCAAAATGGTCGAGCGACGTAGGCACTCCAGGAGGGATCTCATTGGGCGAATGAGCAACCAGGTTGCGGAGTTGTCTCGAAGCAAGCCGGTTGAATCACTTGTGGATGATGTGGACGCCATCCTCAAGGAGATCCGAAAACAGATCAAGCGGTAGCCTGTCTCGGATACTCGAATGGAGCAGAGCAGGTAGCGGTGAGCTGAAAGCTCGCCGCTATTGGATATTTGACACTCCCGCGGTGGCGGAATTGAGTACGTTCCGCCCGATCCCGGAGTCATCCTCATTTCGTAAGGCCACTATGCGTTGGCACTTCGCCGTTTTTCCTCAGCCTCATCGAGCTAAATTCTCACGGCTATATGGCGTATCCCTACTGTGGCGCTGGATTCCATGGGACCGTCGCTAGTGCGACAACGCCTCGTGCCCGGACTCACCGCTCGGCTCCGAATTGTCCTGCTCTTTGTCGTGGTGGCCGCGCCGCTCGCCGGTGCCATCGCCTGGATCGACCAAATCGCATTAGCGGAGCGCCAGGCCTCGCTGGCGCGGGAACGCCTCATTCTTGCCCGAGCAGCCGCTTCAAGCGCGGATACGCTCGTTGAAGCCAGCATCGCGGCGCTCGGCTCGCTGGCGCGAAGAACAGAGCTCATCGGACCCGTTGGTCCGGAGGGTGCGCGCACATTCATGCTGCGTGAGCTTGCCCTGAGTTATTTCTGGGAAACGCTGGGCCTCTACGATGATCAAGGCCGGAATATTGCCGTGACCGTAGAGGGCATTCCTCCGTTTTCCGTGTCTCTGGCGGATCGTCCTCATGTGCGCACAGCGCTGGATAGGCAACGCCCAGCCGTGGGTCCGGCGGACATTAGCCGAGGTCGAGGGGTTCCGGTCGTCAGCATTGCCGCTCCGGTGCAGTTTGAGAATGGCTCCCGTGGCGTGCTGTTGGGGGCGCTTTCCCTGGAGCGGCTGGGCAGCGACCTGCGCGAGGTTGTCGTAGGAGCGCCGGATGTTCGGCTCCTGGTGGTGGACAGTAACGGGCGGCTCTTCATCCATCCTGACGTGAGAGTGGCCGCTCAGCTCATTGATCTGGGCGAGGTGCCTGGAGTGATGGCCGCTCTGACCGGCGCCATGTATGTTGCCCGTGAACCGTTGCTAGAAGTTGAATCGCTTACGGCCTTCGCGCCCGTGCCCGCGGCCCGTTGGGGACTCCTCGTCCAAGAGCCATTGACTCATGGGGTTGGCCCGCTTGAGCGGGCCCAGTCTGGGCGTGATGTGTTGTTGTTGATGCTTGTGGCAGTCTCGGCCTGGCTTGCCTGGATGCTCGGCGGCAGGGTGGCCTCGTACCAACGGGAGTTAGTACACCGACGTAACGAAGCCGTAGCGGCGGTGCAGGTTCGAGATCAGTTTATATCCGTCGCTGCGCACGAGCTGCGCACCCCCGTCACCGCCATCAAGGGATCCGCCCAGCTTGGTCTGCGCCGGTGGAATCACGGGAAGCTCACCCCTGACCGAATTGAGCATGCGCTTCAGAGGATACTCACCGCGGTGAATCGTCTGGACGTACTCATCAGCGACCTTCTGGACGTTGCCCGCCTCCGCGAAGGAGCCTTCCCAATCCGCCCGGAGTTGTTGGACCTTGTGCAACTTGTCACCAACGTTCTGAGCGGGCAGACACCCGACGCATCGAATGCGCGCGTGACTCTGCGCGCGCCGAGCAACCCGGCCTGGGTTCGGGTGGATCCATCTCGGATTGAGCAGGTGCTGGATAACCTGCTCAGTAACGCGTTGAAGTACTCGCCGGACGGTAGTGAGATTCTGGTCACCGTTGAGACAAACGCCCTCCGCGTGACGCTTTCCATCAGCGATCAGGGCATTGGTTTGCCACCGGGCACGGAGAATCGCATATTTGAGCCATTTGGGCGCGCCCCAAACGCCGTGGATCGCCAACTACCCGGCCTTGGGCTAGGGCTGTACATCTGTAGACGGATTATTGAAGCGCACGGCGGATCGCTCTCCGCCACCAGTGCTGGCGAAGACCGGGGCACGTCCATGATTGTGAGCCTACCGTTGGCGGCGATGGATTCCAGTGCTCATATGTGGTCGAAACAGAAACTCGAAGCTTGATAGAGACGGGGCTACATCGGTTGGCTTGAGTCAGCCAAAGGAGATGAGACACCACCCTCCTCGATCGTCGCTCTTAACTCACGTACGAGCTGATCCACGTCAAACGGCTTCCGGATGAACCGATCGACCAGATGGTCATGCAGCGCCTCCTGGATGGCGGCCTGATTGGGGTCGGCCGACATTAGGAGCACGGGAGGTTTTCGCCAGGTGGAAGCCTGGCGCAATCGTTTCACCAGCGCCAGCCCGGATATCCCTGGAAGATTCACATCAGTGATCAACACATCGATATCGACGTATTGGATGACCAGGCGCGCGGCCCGGGCATCGTGCACCACGGTCGCTCCCCATCCGCGGACATCATTCAACACCTGCCGTATCAGCTCCGCAAGGAATACGTCATCTTCGACGACGAGCACGGTCAGCGTTGCGCCACCCTGGTTCATCATGATCATGTGGTCCTGCGTTTTCTTTGCACAAGGACACCTGTGCACGGAGCGAGCCAGCAGAGTCCGTCTCGGGTGGATGTGGTCGATCAGCCGTACTCCCATGTCGTGTCGACTGGTGCTCTCCCACGGCCTCGCGCAAGTGTCTGGGCATCACTGATGTCCCCGAATGTGACGGCAGGTCGAGACACCCGCGCTGAGCTGTCATCAGCACGCAGTGCGGTTCAGCGCGGGATGAACCGTTGATGGATCTTTCGAATGAATCGCCTCCGGCCGATGATCCGGCACAGAAGCTGCTTTTGGAAATGAACGAGCGTGTATCTCTGGAGGCCATTCATGACCCGGTGTCAGCATTGCGAAAGTCGTGAGCTCGTCTGGTTCACACCTCGGCGGTTCACTCGCCCTGGTATCGTTCTTTGCCGCCTGTGTGAGCGCGTTAGCGTCATTCTTGGCCGAATGTAGACTCTATCCCGAGGAGCGCCCGTTGATCAGGAGTTTAGACGTGTTCCAACCAGGAGAATCCCACGATTGGGTGCATAGGTACTGGTGAGATCAAGTGTCCGAGGTGCAGAGGTGCCCGGAAGGATGACTGTCCGCCGGAGACTCACGGAGAATCCGTCAGAGCGGTCCTCCAACCATACCTCCTGGCCGGCTGGAATCGATGGATCATCCCTTCGTTCCGGATCACCATCGGGCGATGTTAGGTTGGTGAGCACCGGCTCAGAAGTCTGCACTGTCCAGGTTGGTTTCGTACCGTAGAGTGCGACGATGAGGTGCTCTCCATCCAGGCCAGCCTGAATGAGCAGCGGCTGGTCAGAACTATTGGTGAACCGAAAGTCGCGCCGCTGCTCGGCGTCCACGAGAGCATCGAGCCCTGGTTGGCCTCGTGGCGGTGCCCCGGCTCGAATGGTCCACTCAGGCGGAGCATGGCGTTCTTCCAGTGTGTATCCTGACCAGAACACCACCTGAGTTAGCGCTGTCGCGGCCAAATTCACCCCTTGCCCGGAACCAGGCGCGCCATCGGGATCACCCGGAACGCTTCGTGCTTCAACGATCGCTCCCACGGCATCGAGTAATGAGAACGTTTGACCCGGAAGCACCAGGCGACCGTGAATCTCACGGAGCGCTAACTCCGCGCTCGCTCGTGTCCAGGGAGCCGCACCAGTTATAGGCAACGCGGTATCAATAAGCAGTTCACGAATATCGAGCGCCGCCGAATTGGCAGGTCCGAAGGCCGGAATTGGCTGTATGGGGAGCGTTACTGGCCCTGCCCGCGTGAGGATGTGCTGCTCCAGCGCATTCACAGTTTCCGTCAAAAATATCTCCTGTCCGTCCACGCCAGGAACAGCCAGGCTGAGTCCGCTCGCCGACCAGTTGAACCGCGCGTGCACCGGTGGACGGGCCACGCGCGCTGACAGTGGTTGGAGCAAGCGCCAGGTCTCGCCGTCAAGCAGGTGCAGGGACACTCGTGGACGTCCATCCATGAGCTCTTTGCGCACGCTCAAGATCGTGGCTAGTTGTGTGCGGTCGAGCTGGATGGACTCGGTGTCGGCAGTGACCACCAACGGTTGAGCCAGGAGCCGCTCAGCAATGGCGCGCGGGGCGGACAGGTCTGCTTCGGAGACCGCGGGCGGAACCTCAATGGTGGACAGACGCAACGTGCCGGCGCCCAGGCCCTGCAACCGATTGCGAATCATGGCAGCGCTTGCCTCGCGGTCCAGCGTTCGCCCGTTGCGACTAGGCTGTAGCCGCACAGCGCCGGATGCATCAATGAGCAGAGCGGCATCCACCGCAACGCCCGCTGTGGCTTCAACCCGCTGCGCCAGCGGTGAGAGAGTTGCCTGCATCCGTGCGTCATCCACCTGATAGACCAGTGCCGAGTCACGCCCCGAGATGAGGCTCCGCGCTTGCTCGGTGATTTGCCGAGGGAAAGATCCAGAGCGCCCGATCGAGAGGGCGCCCTCGGCCGTGGCGGCCGCATCAAAGCGCGCCCCGAGCTCGCCCGCGGTGAGGAAGAATTGCTGCCCAGCAACCTCGAGTGTGAGCGGCTGCCGAGCGTACTCGGCAAACTGACTCTCCAGCGCCCGCGCGGCATCATCTAGGGTGCGGCCGCCCAGATCCGCGCCCAGCGCATGCACGCCAGGAAACACTCGCCCACTAAACGTGAGTTGATAGATCCAGAATGCCCCCAGCATCAAGAATGCCAAACCCGCCACGCCGAGCCCAGCCAGAAATGCCGGACTGACCAGCCGATCGCTCCAAGTCACGGCCGTAATCGCGGGAGTCCGGGGTGACTTCGCCGGGGCTGCACGCACTTCCGTGGGCTGCAGTACCGGCTCTATGGCGAGGACCGTGACGCTGATATCATCGCTGCTACCGGCGGAGCGCGCGGCGCGGATCAACCGATCGGCCGCACCCAGGGCATCATCGCCATGAACGGCCTGGGAGATGGCCGTGTGATCAAGTGTGGCGCTCAGGCCATCCGTGCCTAGAATGATGACGTCGCCATCCTCCAGCGGCTCCTCGAGGAGGTCCACGGTTATATCCTGGGCCGCGCCGAGCAGGCGGGTAGGGGCGCTACTGAGCGGATGGAGCTCAAGTCCAGCCTGATGGGTCTGTTCCCCCGCCCACGTGTGATCCTGAGTGAGCTGGCGCACCCGCCCGTGTCTCACCAGGTACGCGCGGCTGTCACCCACGTGTGCCACCGTGAGCCGGCTGTGGTGCACAGCCGCGGCCGTACAGGTGGACGCCATGCCTCGCAAGGCCGGGTCTGCTACGGTGAGCGCCAGAATGGCCTGGCCGGCCTGGCGTACTGCCCGCTCTAGGGTGGTCCGAGGCTCACCGTCAAATTCGTGCCGATACATGTGCAAGACTGTTTCCACGGCGGTGCGGCTGGCAAGCTGGCCAGCCGCACGCGTGCCCACGCCATCGGCCACCACATAGACCACGCCCGTGCGGGACCGCGTAGTCAAGAGCTCCGGCGCCCAACGTCCCACGGCGTCCTGATTCACCTCTCGGCCTGGCGCCATCACCGTGAGCTGCGCACTGGAAGCCACGCCGAGAGTCCCGAATTCAGGCATGCTCAGAGCCTTCCCAGAGGTCTGAGATGGGAGTGCGGAATGAAGAGCTCGGGAATGGCACGGTCAGACTCGGAGATCCTTGATCGATGCTTCATGACACATTCGCGCGGCGTTCGCTTGTTCTATAATCGCGAAGCTGCATTTCCCCGCTTCCAGAGGACACAGTGACGGCCCGACGTGCCTTACTCCTGATCGTAATTGTAGAAGCGATGTTTTGTGCAGCGGCAGCTTTCGCTGGTGGCAAGCAGCCCAATCTCCACTTTCTCGAGGGTGGCATTATCACCTGGGTCAACACGGCACAGATGGTCATACTCAGCCTCGCCGCCGTGGCAGTGTACCGCGCTCGAAGCAGCTTAGACGACCCTTCAGGCGCCGCATTATGGATTTTCGTTGCGGCCGGGGCTGTCTATCTGAGCTTAGATGAATCGTTTGAGTTTCACGAGCAAATGGGCCAGTTCCTCCGTCAGAGCCACTTACCCAGGCCGCCGCTTGTGAACGGCTGGGGCGATGTGGTTCTGGCCACCTACGCAATTCCCGTGTTGGGGGTGTGCTGGTGGTTTCGACGAGAGCTCGTCGCGGACCGCGAGGTACTGACCTATCTCATCATTGCCGGTGGCGTGCTTGTCCTCTCGCAGCTCATTGATACGTTCGGCGTGCACCAGGGTCGTGAACGCTACTGGTGGTCTGTCTCAGAAGAATCGTCCAAGCTGATTGGCTTCGGCATCATCCTTGGGACGCTCATCGTGAAATGGTCCAAGACGCGTGCCGTGGCCGAGCCCAAGCTTGCACGGGCAGCGTAATTGAGCCCAAGCCACAGATGATCGATCGGTCAGCGATGACTCACGCTCCACACCCGCCGTTCGGAACAGCGCAGCAGGTCAGCTTTCTCAGCGGATGATCTCCGTGGCTGCGCCAGCAGCGGAGGCGGGATGATGATCCCCAGTGCTTGAGTGGTGGCGAAATGGATCACGAGGTCAAACTCAGATACCAGCTCGATGGGCATGTCCGCCGGGATCGCTCCCTTCAGAATTCCGTCGACGAAGTCGCTGACGCGGCGCATCCGAGCGGCTTGGCTGGGTCCATAGCCCGGAGGGCCACCGGCCAGGTGGAGTGTTCCACCATCGTGGGGATGCGGAGGACGCGCGCCGATAGAACGATGCGAACAGCATTTTCGGCGGCGGCGAACCTGATTGGAGCCCGCTCCGGGGGAGTCGCGAATTCGGCTTGGCGATGTTCCGGAGCGGCCCCGGTAGCCGGGCCAGCGAGGATGCTGGCGGTCCGAAACGCAGTGACCATCCCTCAGGTTACTAGATCACGTCCCTGGCCTGAGCTGCGGGGTGTGTTTCCTGACATGGACCGCTAGTTCTCTGTCAATCATGGATTGTCGGGTGGAGGTCATCGGTGGTGTCGGGCATCTTGCCCG
>JBJXFJ010000046.1:0-6951 GCA_046154735.1 Chloroflexota bacterium
GTGGGCAGCGGTGTAGCGGTGTAAGTGGCCGTGGGCAGCGGTGTAGCGGTGTAAGTGGCGGTGGGCAGCGGTGTAGCGGTGTAAGTGGCGGTGGGCAGTGGCGTAGCGGTGTAAGTGGCGGTGGGCAGCGGCGTGGCGGTGTAAGTGGCCGTGGGCAGCGGCGTGGCGGTGTAAGTAGCCGTGGGCAGCGGTGTAGCGGTGTAAGTGGCCGTGGGCAGCGGTGTAGCGATTGGTACCTGGGTTGGAGTGGGGGTACTCGTCATCGCAGGTGTATAACGGAGTATGGATCCAGCGGCGGTAATGCTGGTAGTGTGATCTTGTCCGAGGCCAAAATACCACGCTGCGTTGAGATATTCGAACGATCGGGCGAATGTGCTTGTCGTGAAGTAGAATTGCTCCGTCCAGGTGGTCAAGTCTGCCGTTCTGGTGACCGAATTTCGATATGTTCCGTCCCCGTTGGCCACGCTCCCCAGGACGTATAGGGCTCCATCACTTCCGACCAGGATGTCGTACGGCTTGGCGCCGTTCGGTAGGCTGATCCTTGTGGCCGCGCCGATGCTGGCCATGGTATAGAGGCCCATCGGGTCGCCCTGATGATCGTTCACCGTGGACGCGCCGATATATACGAGTTGTGAGAGATAGTTCGTGGCCCGCTGGAGCTTGCCCGAGAGGATCCCAGAGGTGGAGGCGGCCGGGAACATCTGCGCAAATTGGATGCCTGGGAGCGCGGTAAAGGTGGTCCCACCGCTGTACTCATAAAGTGCCGGGGTGACGGTGGAGAAGGTGCCGAAATCCTCTGCGAGGTACAACTTCCCACCAAGTTGAAAAAGCGCATAGCCGCGATCCAGCACCGAGCTATTTCCGGCCTGCCAGGTGGCCCCCCCGTCACTCGAGATAAAGACCGATGCGTACACTCCGCCGACCCCGGCGAAGAGCGAACCGGCAAAGTTGGCCAGGTCATAAGTATGGACCACAGTGGATGGGGCAGAACCGGTCTGCTTGGTCCAACTAACGGCGCCTTTGCGGAAGATCGCCAATTCGTCCGGACCGCGAGGATCGTGGCTGGGGATGACGAGCTGACCGTTTAGGACGACAAAGCGATCAATCTGCTCGGTAGCCGCGGTGTATTCGGTAGCGAAAGAGCTCGTCGTCGGATCATAAGCGACTATGCCAATGGGGCCAGCATTGCCACAGGGATTATTTCCAGAGTTTCCGGAGCCGAGATAGAGCTTCCCGGCGAAAGATTGCATGTCCCAGACATTCCGGGCGTAATGGCACTGGGAGCTGAAGGGTGTGCCCAAAAGGACGGTTTGGACGGTGACATCCGGGATGGGTGGCGCACTCTGGAGCCCTGGCAAGGCCAATGCCGCTCGGGGAATGCCTGTCAAGCCGAACAGCATAAGGCAGAGACCGCATGTCACCATGACGGTTCGGATGTAACGATTATAGCGGGTCAAAAAGACAGCGTTCGCATGATTATCTTTGCCAATCGGTAACCTGGCTGGCAGAGATCGAAACGAATTCAGTGGTCCAATGCGGTCGCCCAAGTGGGTTAGTGATCCACGCACAACACCGTTCTGAGTACTTGAGTACCCGCATTCTCTTGGAGCACTCTATCCAGCAGTGCTTAGACTTCCTAGCGATTCCTTAAGTCATGCTGGTAGGCGGTACGCATATGGACTCAGGAAAAGGTCGACCCCGATCAGGGGCATTTACCTCGTGCGGCGTAGTCGCCGCGCAAGCCGACCAAACGTACGGGGATCAGCTACCAGGACATCGTAGATGTGTAACAATTCGAACGATGTCTGGAGCCGGCCGAGCTCACAGGCTCCAGTTACGCGGAATTCACCCCTTGATCCTCTAGTAGGCCAATGCTGGGCGTACTCTTGACCTTTAGCTTCCTGGCGGAAGCGGTCCAGGCTACTCGACTACCGCAGCGGCGATGTCAGGTTGGAAGGATGCGCCCAACGCCAGGGCGCTTTCGTCCACGGCGGACCGGACGAAGGCCGCTCTCCCGGGCGAGGTCGCCCCGACGGGTGACATCCTCTCCACAGATCAGGATCAATTATGTTCCAGCACTAGGGAGCGCAATCGTCCACAATGGTGAAATCGTAATAGGATGGCGTCGGAAGCGGGGTGAGCCCCCCCTGATCCAGGTGACCTCTCATCTTGACAATTCAACCATTGAAGCCAAGATCAAAATATGGCACCAGAACATATGGACAACCAGCATAATATAACTTATTGACACACTCTGAATTGGCTGCTACAGTGAAAGCGTTGATCTGCGATGCATCCCCGAAGAGCGAGTCTCGAACCGAATCGGACATCTCGACTACCGATCAACTTTTGATGCTATTTACCCGGCGAGCAGCGGAGATTTCGGGCGCGAGATGGCGACAACTAGGACTTGGATCGAGGACAGCGTCGCACTACCCGGGTTGCCCGACTACCTGCCGTAACCACGACTTAACGGAATCTCAACTTGCAGTCGATTGAATACGTGCAACGATTACATTGCAATACTGTCTCTGGACGGGCGATTAAGCGGGAAGTCATGGACCGCGCGCCAGGTCAAACTTAACTGAAGTGGTCCCGTGCACCTCATTTCCGAAAATCACAGCGATGACCGCTTGTTAAGTCGTCGTTTCCGTGCCGACGAGAGTGTCGTCGAAGCCCCAGTTGAGGGGGAAGTCGTCCTTTTGCACGTGGATACTGGAGTCTACTATGGACTCACTGGAGTCGGTCATACCATCTGGGAGCTACTCAAGGAAGGGCACACCGAGTCCGCCATCGTAACTGCAATTCATGATGAGTTCGAAGTGGAACTTCGTGTCGTCACTGACGACGTTCACCAACTAATGAGCGAGCTACTTCAGGCCGGTCTGATTCACTCTTTCGACACTGAAGAATAACCTGATCCCGAAATGCGTACTCTTGGAATGCAGCCAAGATATGGTCTATGCCGCTACTCCCGGTGTGGAACTGTCTTGAGACAAAGTGTGATCTCACTAGTCCCGCTTCCGCTATGTCGTGCTGGGGCCAAGCACGCTCCATTGATGCTTAAGACGGTTGGTCAGGTGATGAGGGCGAAGAGCGAAATACTGTCTAGACACCTCGCGTGGACGTTCCCATTGAGAAGTCAGAAACCTCGGCTCTGTGAGTTGGCCGGAGAGAGTGTGTCGTGAGCGGCCTTCTGAACTGTTCCCCTCGCTCGGTGGCACCGGAGTAATGGAAGCGTTGCTAGACAATGCTGATTGTCAGAAGTCTGGTAAGGCGCAATCCTACCAACTATATGGACTCTCCATTCAGAGCGACATCTTGCTACCGGTGCCTGCCGAACGAATGGCCGATCGGCGGACACCGGACGTCGTTATTAAGCAGGCTCCGCACGGGCGTTCTGCCCCGGCTCCAGATGGTCCGATGATCTCACGAGAGATTTGTGAAGGGCCGTGCCACAATGGCGCGCCATATTTCAGCGTTCACCGTGGACCAGGCGGAGCGTGGTTGTGGAATGGAGGCGTTGGCACCTGTCACATTGCTCCCGGAGAGCGAAGAGTTGATGTTTACCCCGAGCCCGACGTTGACGGCCGTGTTATCGGATTGTTCGTGCTCGGTCAGGTCCTGACATTCATTCTTTGCAAGTTGGGATTCCCGACCCTGCACGCGAGCGCCGTTGACACCGATCGGGGCGCTGTAGTCTTTCTCGGTCCAAAGGGGCAGGGAAAATCAACGATGGCGGCCGCCTTTGTACATCGTCGCGCGCCACTCTTGACCGATGATGTTCTCCCCATGAAAATGGTCAATCAGGATGTTTATGGTATTCCGGGGCCGGCGATCATGAAAGTATGGCCGGCCACGGCGCTTCACACGCTCGGCATACCTGACGGGCTTCCGGATCTGCACCCGCACGTCGACAAGAAGCTTTTAACGCTTGACGGGGCGGTCGGGGGTGTCAAGGAACCGGTGCGCCTGCACGCGGTCTATGTGCTTCAGCGGTCCGAGTCCGCCAACGATCAACCGGTCTCGTGCACGTTTCAATCGTTAAGCGGCTCTGAGGCTATCGCGGCACTCCTGTCCCAATTGCCAGCAGCAAGCTACTACCTTTCTGCAAGAGAGACAGCGCTCTTTCTTCCGTTCTTTTCCCGCCTTGCAGTCCAGACGAAGGTCCGCATGCTCCGTTACCCCAACGGCTTTCAGCATCATGACATGGTCTACGCCAAGATTCTCGCCGACATGGAGCGACCATGAGCGGCCTCGCGGCACTCTTTCACCGAGATGGTAGGCCAGTGGATCGGACTAGCGTCTGGCAAATGCTCCAGGCCGTGCCGTACCGCGGCCCTGATGGGATGACGGCTACGGTCATTGACAATCAGGTCGCGCTGGGACACGCGAGAATGGATGTGACTCCAGAAGACGCCCTGAATCAGCAGCCGGTTATTAGTCCACGGACCGGCTGCGCAATTATCGCCGACGTCCGCATCGATAATCGCACTGAGTTACTGAATACATTGGTATTGCCAGCAGCCATCCCAATCAGCGATGCGGAGCTCATCCTGCGGGGATATGAGGCCTGGGGAGTCAGTGTCCTGGATCGGATGCTTGGCGATTTCGCATTGGTAATTTGGGATGCACAGCATCGACGCATCATCGCCGCTCGTGACACCAGCGGTCAGCGGGGGTTGTTCTACCGAGTCAACGGGCAGACCTTCGCGGCCGCTTCGGAGATTCACCAGCTCCTCCAGGATCCACTAGTACCGGTTCTCCCGAATGAGGATCGCATCAGAGATTTCCTGGTCCCGCAGCAGATGTTTTCAAATGAAAAGGACAACGCTGCCACATTCTACAAATCTCTTTTTTCGATTCCTGCCGGGCATGTGCTCACTGTGACCTCTGACTCCGTGACGGTACGCAAGTACTGGGAGCTGGCTCCGCCTGCGGAGCTGCGCTATCGCCATGACGCTGACTACGCTGAACACTTCCGGGAGCTGTTCTCGCAGGTGGTCAAGACTCGTTTGCGAGTATCAGGTCGTGTCGGTGCGCTCCTTAGCGGAGGCTTGGATTCGTCATCCGTTGCCTGTACCGCGCTAGAGCAGTTTCGGATTGAAGGGCGACCTGCGGCTGATTTCTCGGGCTTCAGTATGGTCTTTGACGGGCTTGAGTGTGACGAGCGTGACTTG
The DNA here is from genome assembly GCA_046154735.1 of Chloroflexota bacterium. Taxonomy (GTDB): domain Bacteria; phylum Chloroflexota; class UBA6077; order UBA6077; family JACCZL01; genus CAVXYC01. The sequence continues at coordinate 5,181 of JBJXFJ010000046.1, forward strand.
ATTCAGGAGATGGTCGCAAAATACCGTTTCGATGCACAGTTCATCCCGCTGGGCCAGGTGGGCGGACGGCTGCAGCTCGCGCCCAAGTGCTTCATGGAATCACCCAACATGGGTATTTCTGATGCACGGGATGCAATCTTCAGCGCGGTCCAGGCGTCGAGTGTACGCGTGCTACTGACCGGTGATGTTGCGGATAGTTGCGTTGGTGGGACCCGTTACGTTTTTGACTCGTTGATTCGGCAAGCCCGCATCCACGAATTCATCGATCATGTTAGAGCGTATCGTCGCGTCTCAACGGACTCATACAAGAGGATCCTAGGCCGCTATACACTTCTGCCACTCCTGCCGCGTGGTGTTCAGAAGCAGGTCAATCTCGCAATCATGCGGCGGGAGTTTTCACAGATCCAGCACCAGATGTTACCACCCTGGATGCCGCAGTCGCTCCGTGAAGATCTCTCAAGCCGCCACGGCCGGTTGTTATTCGCCGAAGAACACCATCGACGCTTCTCGAATGATTCGCGCGAAGCCGAGTACAGGATGCTCTATCCACCTGAAGTGGGGCGCCACCCCGTACCCTGGCCCATCGAGATATGGCGACCATTCACGGATCGTCGACTGCACGAGTTTCTGTTTGCGATTCCGCCCGAACAAAAGTTCAAGCCGCATCCGGAAACCGATGAATTCTACGCCGGTTCAAAACGGGTGGTTCGTCAGGCGATGCACGGTATTGTGCCGGAGCCAATTCGGACCCGCATTCACAAGACAATGTTTGGAGAGGTTGCGCAATCGGAGCTTGAATGCAACTGGCCTCTGTATGAGGTGGCATTTGGCCCATCAGCCACTCCAGCGATCGCGGAGCATGGATATGTTGATCAAGCAAAGTTCTGGAGCCGTCTGCAAACACTGCGGTCCAAGCGAGACACTCCGGACGCGATCTACGTCATGCAGATGATTAGCCTTGAAACGTGGCTGCGTTCCTTTTTGCTTCCCCGAGATCAACTGGTGAAGGTGTCGGGCGGACGAAGTGCGAATTCACACTCTCGCCTGGAATCGTTGTCAGAGACACACCCAGCGGGAACGTTATGATAGATGGAGCAAATCTTATTGACGGTGCTCGGCAAGTATTCTTTCGGGAACAGCCTAGCACAGTCGTTTTCGTGCAATCGATTAGATCCGGATTGCCCCAGCGGAGGAGTCAGTGCAGCTCCCCGCCGATGCCTAAGAAATGAGCACAGAAAGGAGGTCAATGATGAAGCGCAAGTACATGTCGCCAGCGATCGTCAAGTACGGCAACCTAACTGAGCTCACGCTCGGAGCTAGCGGGAAACAGCCCGATTTCTCCGTTGTGAGTAGCGTACTCGTACCTGACATCAATAACCCGAACTGCAGCACAAACGCATTCGGCTGCTTTAATATCTCGTAGTTAATTCTCAGTCGACGACTCGTAAATTGAGTCGTTAGTGGCTGCGATGCATGCTTTTCCGGTTTGGCCTCCAGGCACAACTTGAGTTTCGCAGCAAAAGTCAAGTTGTGCCTGCGCCCAACTGGTTGCTGCTAGGCCGAAGCGAGCCGCGCATTTGGTTGCGGTTCGCTTCGGTGACTAGCATCTCTTGAGGCCCGTTAATCTGCTCGTACTCGCTCGAACTCAGAATTTGTGATGCAAACGGTCCTCCGCTGCCTGAACGAATACCGGCACCTCCGTGGAATCTGGATTTCAGCCTTGATTCTGACGGTGGCCTTGCCACCACTGGCGCTCGCCATACCCTTGGTA
>JBJXFJ010000064.1:0-4174 GCA_046154735.1 Chloroflexota bacterium
CACCAAGACCGCCTTTCAGAAGGTGAACGAGGAGCGCCTGGCGGAGGGGCAACCGCTGTTCTTGAATGCCCGTAACTCCGCCGCGGGCACGCTGCGTCAACTTGATCCTCGGATCACCGCCCGGCGGCCGCTGGACATCTTTGTCTACGCGCTGGGGTTCACCGAGGGCGCACTGCCACGCAGCCACTGGGCGCTCCTGGAGATGTTCCAATCCTGGGGATTAAAAACGAATCCAGTCAACCGACGCTGTGACACGCTGGATGAAGTCATCGAACAGTGCGAGCGCTGGGAGAAGCGGCGCGAGGAGCTGGACTACGATATTGACGGCGTGGTCATCAAGATTGATGACCTGAATGTTCAGGAGGAGCTGGGCGCAGTCGGTCGCGAGCCGCGCTGGGCCATCGCCTTCAAGTTCCCTCCAACGCAGGCCACCACCCAGCTCCGCGAAATCGGCATTAATGTGGGCCGCACGGGAAGCCTGAACCCGTATGCCGTGCTGGAGCCTGTCCAGGTGGCCGGGGTCACCATTAAGCTGGCCACGCTGCACAACGAAGAGGACATCAACCGAAAAGACATTCGAGTGGGCGACCACGTCATCGTCCAACGCGCCGGCGAGGTGATCCCCCAGGTCATCGGCCCGGTTGTGGCGCGTCGGTCCGGGAGCGAAGTCCCGTTCACCATGCCCGCCCATTGTCCGGTGTGCGGTTCGCTGGTGGTCAAGCCAGAGGGCGAGGCCATGCACCGCTGCACTGGCGCCAGCAATTGCCCGGCTCAGCGCTACGAGCTGATCAAGCACTTCGTCTCACGCGGCGCCATGGATATTGACGGCGTTGGTGAGAAGCTTGTGGGCGCCTTGCTCCAGGCGGAGCTTATTCATGACTTCTCAGATCTCTATCACCTCACGCGTGAGCAGGTGGAGAGCCTGGACCGCATGGCCGAGAAGAGCGCTCAGAATGTGATTGACTCCATCAAGGTCAGCAAGCAGCGGCCCCTGAGCCGAGTGCTCTTTGCGCTTGGCATACGTTATGTGGGCGATCAGACCGCCGCGCTTCTGGCCGACCACTTTGGCAGTATGACCGCGCTCATGGATGCCGACGAGCAGGCCATTCTATACGTGGACGGTGTCGGGCCCAAGATTGCCGCTTCGGTGTTTACTTACTTCCAGGGCCGCAAAACCGAGCCACCGTTGAGCGGTTGCGCGCGGCCGGGCTCACGCTGGAAGCTGAAGCTCGGGAAATCGTTGGCGAGCAGCCTCTCGCTGGGCTCAGCTTCGTCGTGACCGGCACACTTCAGCAGCATTCACGACTCCAAATCGAGTCACGCGTCAAAGCGCTTGGCGGCAGCGTGACAGACAGCGTCTCAAAGAAGACGAGCTACCTCCTGGTGGGCGAAAACCCGGGCTCCAAGGTGCGTAAGGCGCAGCAACTTGGCACGCCGATCATCGGTGAAGATGAATTTGAGAAGCTGGCCACGGGCACGCTCAGTGGCCAGGAACGAGTCGGACAGAGCGGATAGATCACAAACATCGCTCCGGGCGCATGGGCCGCGTGCTCATGCGCTACACTCCCCCCGATGACTCTGTACTCAGACCGCCCAGGTGTTGGGGAATCGATGATCGTCCGCAAGCTCCTGCATGATGGGCAGCTGAGTTATGAGTGGCATGGCACGGTGCTGCAGTCCACCGACGACCAGGTGGTGCTGGAAGCCACCTTTACGCGAGGTCCCCGTGATCTCGGCTACGTGGTGCTGGAGCCGAATGATGTGTTCGTGGAGTTCTACTACTACGAAGAATGGTTCAACATCTTCCAGATCTTCAGCGCGGAAGGCTCGCTCAAAGGCTGGTACTGCAACATTGGTCGCCCTCCGCGACTCCTCCCCGGCGAGCTCCATTACGTTGATCTGGCGCTGGACCTGTTTGTCTATCCTGATGGGCGAGAACTGGTCCTGGATGAGGACGAGTTTCAAGCACTGAGTCAGAGCGCCTACACGCAGGCGGATATCGATGGCGCCAGAACGGGCCTGGCCGAGCTGCAGGCCTGGACGAGCGCCGGGCGCCTGCCCACACGCGCCAACCTCTCGTTGGGGTGATCCGTCCTCGGTTGCACGGGATTCATTATCTGGCGCTTCTGGGCGCGGTGCTGGCCGTCTCGAGCTCAGCGCTGTTTATCCGGATCGCCACGGCGCCGCCGCTGGTAATAGCGGCCTATCGCATGCTCATTGTGGCCGCGCTCCTCCTCCCTGTTGCTGCGATCGTTCAGCGCGCGGATCTGTCTCGCCTTAACCGCGGCGATATGGCCAAACTCGCCACTGCCGGCATCTTCCTGGCCGCGCACTTCGGTCTCTGGACCGCTTCCCTCCAATACACCTCGGTGGCAAGCTCGGTAGTCCTCGTGAGCACGCACCCCATCCTCGTGGCGCTTCTGGAGGCGGCCTGGCTGGGACGCCGCGTTCCCCGGTTGGGGCAGGCCGGGATTGCACTCACGGTGCTCGGCGGCGTGATCGTTGCAAATGACGAGTTGCGCAGGAGCGGCGCAAATGGGCTGGGGGCCTCGCTCGCGCTGGGCGGCGCGCTCGCCATGGTGGGATATCTGCTTATCGGCCGGTCGGTGCGCGCCCACCTGGGATTCATCGCCTATAGTGCACCGGTCTACGCCGTGTGCGCGCTCGTCCTGGTCATGAGTGCCAGCATCACTGGTGACTCATTCATGGTCTCGGGAAGCGATCTAGGGATCTTTGTAGCACTAGCGCTGGTGCCAACGATCTGCGGCCACACCCTGTTCAATTGGACGCTGCGCCACGTGCCCGCCTCGGCAGTGGCCACCGCGTTCCTCGGTGAACCCGTGGGCGCCGCGTTCTTGGCCTGGCTACTCCTGAGCGAGGCGCCTGGCATCACCACCCTGGCAGGGGGAAGCGTTATTCTGCTGGGGCTGCTCATCACCGTAAAGTCAGTGTGACCCCGTCCCTCAAGTCAGGGGGCGGCCGCGGGCGCCACATCAGCACCGGGAACAGCACTGTCCGAGGCGCCTGAGATCTTTTCAACCATGTACATCTCATAGAGCGGGCGGTGGGGGGCCGCGGGGTCAGGAGGGGCCGGCGCATCGGCTGAGCGAATTGGCGTAACCCGGCCAACCAACAACTCCGATCGATATCCTGGAGGCACGATCACAAAGACTCGATCTCGGCGGCGCAAGCGATCCTCGACCGCGCCTCGGGAGACCTGGGTGGTCACCACGCGAATGCGCTCAAACGGCAGCAAGTAGGTGAATCCATCGAATGCCGCGCGCGACTCCCGGAGGCTGATGATGTTCCGCGCACCCTGGTTGAGCCGATTGTCCAGCATGACCAGATCGCTCTCATCTCCCCACGACTCAAGCACATCCACCGAACGCGCAATGGCCTGGTTTGAAGGCACCTCCTCAGACACACGCTGGCCGTATCGTAGAGTGGGACCGAGTGGCTGAAGAATGAACACGAGCGCCATCGCTCCAATGGCACATATGCGAACCTTTCGAGACATTGGAATCGCAAGGAGCATTGCCGCGAGCGCGGCGAAGCATAAGGGCAAGAGCGGGCTCACGTAACGGCCATCCGTAATGGTGGTGTACCGCCCGGGATTCGCCACTGGAAGGATCAGGACCGTGGCCAGAAGTGCCAGGATTGGGAGCGGCTGTCCGCGTCGAAGCGCCCAGACGACTGCGAACGCAACACTGATCAGTCCCACGGCAATCAGGACCGGGTCAATGCTCCCGGGCCAATCATCGGCAGGGCCTATTGAGGTGACTAGCGTCTCACCCAGCATGCCGATGGTGCGGCCCATATTGCGCAGGATCGTGAATGAATCCGTCTCCGGCAGCGGCCCGTCTACCAGATAGTTATGACGTGTTCGAATGTACTGGGCGTGCTTCACGGTATCGCCCAGGTACATTAGATTGTGCACGATGACACTAGAATACGCGGCGAGGAACGCCCCGATGCCCAGATACGTCCAGCGGTCCTTCAATAGCCAGCGTGCCTTCCAGATCACCAGCGCGATAACAGCCGGGAAGAACATGCCGGCCAGCAGATGGGTCTGCAGAGCGCAGCCAAAGGAGAATCCCGCCACGGCCATGGGCCACGTTGTCCGAGCTCGCATCACCCGTAAGACGAGCCAGAGTCCCAGCGTGGTATAGAACGG
>JBJXFJ010000085.1:0-2897 GCA_046154735.1 Chloroflexota bacterium
CAAGAGGTTGACTGGCAGGTACGGAGACCTGCCGCCACCGGTTCGAACCACACCCCGCTAGACTCCCTGACTTTGAAATGACCCTGAGTGATTGCCTGCATTACTTGCGCATTAGACCGGCGCTTGCTAAGCTGCGTAGACCGAGGGGGAGTATCTCCCAGGGTGTCCATCGTCAACACAGCTCGCGATGAGCGGGCTCGGGGGCACCGGTTCGAGCCAATCGAACTGAGAGAGACCTTCGGCTGAACCCCATCAGCCGGAGGCTGTTCTTGTCCATTGATACGCTCGCCTGGATCGTATTCGGGCTATTGATCGCGTCATTTCTGGCGCTCGATCTTTTTGTATTCCACCGTGAAGCCCATGAGGTCAAGCCGCGTGAAGCGCTGTCCTGGGTCTGCATCTGGGTGGCCGTGGCCCTCGCCTTTTGCGTCCTTCTGTATTTCTGGAAGGGTCCCGAGACCGCGGGGGAATTTCTTGCCGGTTACTTGATCGAACAGAGCTTGTCCGTTGACAACATGTTCGTCTTCGCGCTCATCTTCGGCTACTTTGCCGTGCCCGGTAAGTTCCAGCATCGGCTCTTGTTCTGGGGAATTGTGGGAGCCGTGATATTCCGCGCTATCTTCATTGGCGCCGGCGCGGTGCTCTTAAAGAACTTCCACTGGACTATTTATCTCTTCGGTGCGTTTCTTGTCTACACCGGGCTCAAGCTCCTACGGCACAACGACGAGGAGATTGAACCGGAGAAAAACCCTGTCCTTCGCTTGATCCGTCGATTTATTCCAATGACCGCGGAACTTCGCGGGCAAAGCTTCTTCGTCCGAGAGGGCGGTCGATGGATGGCCACACCCCTGTTTGCGGTACTTGTGGTGATCGAAACGACGGACGTCATCTTCGCGGTTGATTCCATTCCCGCGGTTTTTGCCGTGACCAGTGACCCATTCATCGTCTTCACCTCGAATGCATTTGCGATCCTGGGACTCCGAGCGTTGTACTTTCTGCTCGCCGACATGATGGGGCGGTTTGTCTATCTCAAATACGGTTTGGCGGCAATCTTGACGCTCGTGGGGACCAAGATGCTCCTCACCGATATCTACAAAGTGCCGGTCTGGCTGTCACTGGGTGCCATCATCGCAATTCTGGCGGTGACGATCTTCATCTCGCTCCGCGTGAAGCCGGCGGAGGAGTCGTCCGAGCCCCAGGCTGCGCCAGAGCAGGTTCACCATTGATGGTGGAGGCCCTAGATGGCAATGGTGCTGGTCGTCAATGTTTATTGGGTTATCCGCCAGATCAAGAGTCTCGGCGCAGATATCTGGGCCGCGCTACCGTATGAGGTGACTTCAACTGCCGCGGCACATCCGAGCCGCGCAGTCATCGGTCTTGGCGTGCTCATACTTGTTTTCGCCCGGGTTGCTACGGCGGGACGAGGAACCGTGGCGCTGGCCGTCACACGCGTGCTCCTGCTTCTCGAGATGGAAGCGCTGCTCGTGGCCTTGAGTAGCGTTAACTTCTTAGGCTCGGACGGTCGTCGCAATGCTCTTTAGGTCTCGGCCTGAGCCCTCCCGAGGCGCTCAGTCAATGGGAAAGGAATAGATCAACATGCGTATCCTGGTGCCTCTGGACGGATCGGGGCTGGCCCGGCCCGCCATTGCCGCGGCAAAGACCGTCATCACCCGTCGCGGCGGACAGATCATTCTCCTCCACGCACATTGGCCGGGGATTCCGACAGATCCGGCGGACGCCGTTATGGAAGAAGAAATACAGACGCTTCGACGAGATGGTATTGATGCCACAGCCGAACGACGTGCGACTCCGCGAGATGAAGAGACCGGCCGGGTCATAGCGGACGCGGCTCGCGAATGTGGCGCCGACGTTATCGCCATGACCACCCATGGGCGCGGCGGAATGGGACGCTGGCTTTTTGGCAGCGTTACCGAGCAGGTGATCCGATGTGCCTCCACGCCCATCTTTCTCACACCGTCAATGCTTGCCATGGATTGGCCCGCCGGCCGCGAGGCCATGGTTCTGGTGGCCCTGGATGGGTCGGAGCTGGCTGAAAGGTCGGTAGCTCCAGCTACGGAGCTAGCCAGATCTATCGATGCCGAGATCATTCTTGTACGTATCCTCCCCGTGGGAAAACACGGCGATGACACCAATGCTCGGAATCTCCTCGCGGCTCAGGAGTACCTTGACGGCGTCGCGGCACCGGTGCGAGCGCAAGACATCAACACGCGTACGCTGATTCGCCGTGGTGAGCCAGATCAAGCCATAACGGCCATTGCGAATGAGCTTCAGGTTGCGGCTATCAGCCTGGGCATCCGCGGCGCAGATGCATCAACACGAGCCGCTCTGGGCAGCGTTGCCATGGGCATCATCCGCCGAACGGATGTGCCAGTGCTCCTCGCCTGATAGAGCCACGAAGAGAGCCCGGCGGTGTCTGCCCGCGCCCTTTGTGGCCCAAGCGTGCTCGGCGTCACGCCGACTCCTGCGCGCCGCGCAGTGTTGCCGGCCGATGGCGATGCACTTGTGGGCCGCCGCCAGAATGATCATAGTGCCTACGGCCATCACCATCATTGACCTGTCGTGGATTGGGCAGACGGAATGATCCAGTCCCGCGTACCTGCCTCGGACTCGGGATTGCAGCAAGGGAGCACACCAGGCAACGTGCTCTGGGGCGAGAGGTCAAGCGCAGATCCTTTCTGCCGACGCCTGATCGATAGAGCCGTCGTGCTATCCTACCTGGAAGGACGGTGGCCCATTGATCGAGTTGCGACGGGTGGTCTGGGCGTGGGATGGCGTGCTTGCTCGGCTGAGCAATGAGTGGCCGGATGTGGCCGCCCCGCTGCTCCGATCAACGCGCGCGCTCGCGGCAGAACGACTGCCGGATGGCGGATTGGATC
>JBJXFJ010000100.1:0-3815 GCA_046154735.1 Chloroflexota bacterium
AAAGCAGGTCCCCGGCGCGAGGACACTGGAGTAATCCTGCGCGGCCTTCATGAGTTGTTCATTGCTCTGGAGCGGTGGCGCGCCCACCTTCGCGCGTTGCAGGTTGCTTAGCTGCACCACACCCGCCGCCAGCCCTGCAGGATTGAACCCCGTGCCCTGTGACACCAACCGATGCTCAGCCTCGTCCTCGATCCCATCGGGCAATGCCCCAGGCGCCGCGCCGGCTGTGGCAATTGGCAGCCAGAGAATCGCTGCGCTAAGTACAACAATTCCCAGAACCACCAGGGCTCGATTTCGCACAATAATTGCCCTCACCTATTCGCGCTTTCATAACACCGCGAGCCACCTGAAGCCACTCACGCATCGATATATCCGTCACTCTAGGTGAGCGCGGGCGCCAGCAGCAAGCTGGCTGATCTGTTGAGTTTGCAACGAGAGTCAGTAGCGGGGCGGATCGACTGGCGGCTGTAACCCAACATAGCGGGCGCTTCCCACGAGAAATGAAGTCCGGAACCAAGGCCGTACCAGAGAGATAGCAATTATCGTTCAGGAGAGTAACGATAATCTCTGTCTCTTCAGACATGTCACCGCCCGCACCACCGGGGAGAGCGACCGGGCGTCGCTGGGTCCATCTGCGCTGGCCCGTCTGGCGGGCTATGGAAGTATGAACGCACATATCCAGACATCTCGTTCCACCAATGTCCGCCCATACCAGGACGCGGACCGTGACGTGGTCGTCGGGATCCATCGGGCCGTGTTTGGTGAAGTCGCGAGTCGGGAGTTCCAGCGACGCTGGACCTGGTCCCAGGTCAGTAACCCGCTGGCGAATGAGGCACACCGTTGGACTCTAGAATCAAGCCAAGGCGTCGTGGGCTTTCTTGCTACTATTCCCCAACGGTACGTCATCGGCCGTCAGCTCATCGTTGCGCATACGCCGTGCGACTTCATGGTGGATCACGCGAGCCGGTTCCACGGGTTAAAGTTGATGCGAGCGTTTGCGCAGCAGTGCACAAGCTGCGTGACCTTCGATGACGTCGAGGCAACCATCGCGATCAACCGATGGCTGCGCATTGGAAGCGTGACCCAATTCAACCGGTACGTTTTTCCTCTGACGCCTCTTGCCGTGGTCCGCTTCGCGACTCGGACCGCGGTGAAAGGCCATCGCCTTCCTCGCGCCGGCAGCCTCGTGCGATGGCTTCGCGGCCAACTACCCAGCCCCCCGGCGACCCCATATGACTTTGTCCGAATCAGTCAGCTCGACCACCGATTCGACGATTTAGCCGAGCGTCTGGGAGACGCAATCCCCGCGATGTTGTACCGCGATCGGCAATACCTTGAGTGGCGATATCGCGGCGACTCACCCCACCACACATCGGTTGTGACGACTGCGCTTGGAGCTAATGGCGCTCTGGTCGGTTACACCGTCAGCTACCTCGAACCCGGAGGTCGTCGTAGTGGGCTGATCATGGACTTTGCCGTGCTCCCCGATCATGCGCGCGCCACTCACGGGTTGCTCCATGCGACCGCGGCATCGCTCCGCAGTCGCGGCGCTACAAACGTCCAAGCCTACTGCGCTGGCTTCGCGGACGAGCCGCTCAGGCGGACTCTCGATTCCTGCGGATTCCACAGTTTCCCTACTACGCTGCAGGTTATGACCCGCTTCGGCGATGCCCGGATGCACCGTATGGCAATGGATTCCGCCGCCTGGCACTTGCAGCTCGGCGATACCGAATACAGCCACCACGCCGTTACACGCGTAAAGGATCCGTCATGAACAGCCTTGCCGCCATTCGCCAGTTTATCCTGGACGAGATTGTTCGCTCGCCCAAGCTTGACCTCACCCCTACCGACCGGCTTATCGACAGCGGTTATTTGACTTCGCTTGATGTGGTGCAGCTCATCGTATTTCTGGATGAGGAGCTGGGTGTGACCATCGATCCGGAGGATGTGACCGAGGAGCACTTCCAAACACTCGAAAGCATCGCGGCGCTCGTTGACCGAGCGTGCACAAGGGTGAGCTAAGCTCGCCATGACGCTATCTGCACTCCTGGCCACCGCGGTACAGCGCGATCCTGATGGCGTCATCATCGTGGGCGGCAATCAACACTACCGCTATGCAGACTTGGCACGCCAGGCAAGCGGACTAGCAATCACGTTGCGCGATCTCGGGGTCCGTCCCTGTGACCGTGTGGCCGTCTACCTGGAAAAGAGCTGGGAGGCCGTTGTGGCGATGTTCGGGACGGCCATTGCCGGCGGCACGTTTGTGAACATCAACCCGCTGCTCAAGGCGCGCCAGGTCCAGCACATACTGAACAACGCTGAGCCACGCGTCGTCATCGCTGACGCGGCCAAGCTCAGCAACATTCAACTCGGGCACGAGACCGAGCTACTCCACCTCGGTCAGCGGAGCGAATTGGTGCCCGACGCTCGACAACATTCGCTCATAGCGGTGTTGGATCGAGCGGACGGCTTGGCTGCACATGGTGTGAGCCGCGAGACGGATCTCGCAACGATCCTCTACACATCTGGCTCCACCGGCCAGCCCAAGGGGATCATGTGCTCACACCGCAATCTCACCGTGGGCGCCCGCATCGTGTCGTCCTATTTGGAGAATACGGCCCAGGATCGCGTGCTGAGCGTCTTACCATTCAGTTTCGACTACGGACTGAATCAACTTCTCACCATGGTGCACGTGGGGGGCACGCTGGTGCTCCAGCGCTCATCGCTGCCGGGTGCACTCCTGAGCTCACTGCGTCGAGAACGGATCACGGGACTTGCCGGTGTACCCCCCGTATGGGTGCTGTTACTCCAGGCTCGTCGCGCGCTTGAGGCCGAGCCGCTCAGCGAACTGCGCTACATTACCAATTCTGGAGGCGCGGTGCCGCTGGCCAACGTGCAGGCGCTCCGTGACTGTCTGCCTGCGACACGCATCTACCTGATGTACGGCCTCACTGAAGCATTTAGATCCACCTATCTCCCCCCGGATGAGTTGGATCGGCGGCCAACTTCCATGGGTCGCGCGATCCCCGAAACGGAAATCTGGGTCCTGGACGATCAGAATCGGCCCTGCACGGCGGGTCAGGTGGGAGAGCTGGTTCATCGCGGCCCCACGGTGTCCCTCGGCTACTGGCGAAACGAAGAAGCCACCCGCCAGGCATTCCGGCCAAACCCCTTCGCGCCCGAGAGCGGCGAACGGGTGGTCTACTCGGGTGATCTGGTTCGTTGGGATGACGAGGGGTTCCTGCAGTACGTCGGCCGACGTGACGAGCAAATCAAGACCGAGGGGTATCGCGTATCGCCGCAGGAGATTGAGGACCTTGTCCTGATGCTCCCGGAGGTCAAGGAGGCCGTGGCCTTTGGCATCCCAAACGAGCGGTCCGGATACAAGATCGCCGTGGCGCTTTCCCTCCAGGCAGGAGCCTCGCGCACCGCGGAGGACATCGTCCGTCACGTCCGAGACTGCGCTCCGGCGTATATGGTCCCTGCCCACGTGGCGATCCTCCCCGAGCTGCCAAAAGGCGCCACCGGAAAACTTGACCGGGCCCGCGTGAAGGCCGAGATCACGGCACCCGTATTGGTTGCATAGTGGCAGACATCGGACGGCAGCACGACAAGGTCACTCAGCTCGTCTCGGAGCTCGGCGAGAACGCGGCCGGCGAATGTATCATCGGAGGGGCCGCCGTCGAACGACTTGCGGATCAGTATGGAACACCACTGTTCGTCTATAGCGGCGACTTCCTGGAGCGCCATGTCAAGCGCGTGCAGCAGGCCCTCGGTCCAGATGTGGACTTGTACTATTCATTGAAAGCCAATCC
>JBJXFJ010000108.1:0-54265 GCA_046154735.1 Chloroflexota bacterium
CTGCTCTTTGCCTTCGCGCTGGCCCGCGTCACGCCAGGACAGTCCAATCTCTACATCGCGTCCATCGGCTACATGATGTTCGGCTGGCCCGGCGCGGCGCTGAGCATGCTCGCCATTGCGCTGCCGAGCTACGTGATGCTGCCTGTCTTGCGCAGTTATCATCACCTGCGCGCGTTTAGCGCGGTACCGCGCTTCACCCGCGGCCTGGCCAGTACGGCGGTCGGCATCTTGCTGGCAACCACCTGGAACCTGAGCAAAGACTCACTGGAGCCGCCCGTCACCTGGGTCGTGCTCCCCGTGGCGCTGGGCCTCATGCTATTCACGAAACTGCCCACGCTCGTCAGCCTGGCCCTGGCCACCATCGTTGGCGTGGTCATCGTGCTGACCATTCCCGGCGCCGCCGGCTCCGTTCCGCTCTAGTGCACCGTCCAAATTGGTTTGTGGGGCTCCTCTGCCACCGGTGGTATCGGGCATCTTGCCCGACAGTGAAAAACGTACCGCGCGGCGACGAGCAGGAACGCCCCAGACTGTCGGGCAAGATGCCCGACACCACCGATGACCTCTACCCGACCATCCATGATTGACAGAGCACTAGATGCTTCGGGGAAAAGAGTGGACACGGGAATTGCGCCACGCCCGCGGCACTCCTGACCCATGTTCACTCTGGATTCAGCCCAAGTGGTATGCGGCGAGTAATCACCAATATCGAGCAGAGCTCGGTGTGGCCTCCGATGCAGCATGATTCGCTAGAACCGGTACACCATTGCGGCAACGCGTCATCATCGTGGCCCACGTTGTAGCCACACCAATGCACTCGCGGAGCAGTCGGAAATCCGCGGATTGTTTGTCGTGTGCCTAGTAGTACACCGATCGGCCGGCGCCGCCAGTTGCAGCGACGAGCTCCCCGCTGACGGCCCAGGACTTGTCCGATGCGAGAAATGCCGCGAGACTGGCGATCTCCGCGGCGTCCACCATCCGGCAGATGGCGTTGCCCCGCTGGGAATCCGGCGCGTAATCCCGAGTCTCGAGCTCATCAGGAGCAATACCCAGCTCCTTCGCCCGAGCAGCGTATTGTCCAGCAGTGCGCTCGGTGCGGGTCTGTCCGGGATGGATGCAATTGACCGTAATTCCGAACTGCCCCACTTGAACAGCCAGGGTCTTACTCAAGTGCACTAGGGAAACATTACGCGCACCGCCGCTCAGGTTGCCGGCGTTGCGCGCGTTGGACCCACTGATATTGATAATGCGGCCCCAGCGCTGTTCCTTCATGAACGGGATGGCGGCGCGAGCGCAGCGAAGTGCGCCCACATACTTCACGTTGAAATCCTGGAGCAGATCCTCGTCCACAACCGTCTCGATTGGGCCGGTGGCGGTCGTTGAGCCGCCGGGCGCAGAGCCGCTGTTCACCAGAATGTGCAGCCCGCCAAGCTCGGCCGCCGCCTGCGCCACCATCGCGTCAACCTCGGCTTTGCTAGTCACATCAGCCACGAGCGGGATGATGCGACGCCCAGTCTCCGCGGCCAGCTCCCGCGCCGCTGCTTCCAGCGTTTCTTTGGTGCGGGCCACGATAGCGATATCAACCCCTTCGCGAGCCAGCTCTCTGGCGATGGCTTTGCCAATACCTCGGCTGCCACCTGTGACGATGGCGAACTTGTCTCGTAGCCCGAGATCCATACTGTGACCTCCCATCCTGTGCTGTGAAAACGCACCACGCCCCGTGGCACCAAGTGCGGCATCACTCAAGCCGGAACGCCGAATGGCTGAGTCCGAACTGAACCGCCACATCCGTCAACGAGCGAGGTTGATCGCCGTCATCTGGCCAGCGGTGCCGGCGCTTGCCTGTCGGCACTATAGTGGAAAAAGCGAAGCACATTCCCTCGGAGATCGCGCCCAGTCACGCGACCGGGTGACACAAGTAGGCTTCGTTTGGCGCCACGTGCGTTCTCAGTCGATTGAAGGGCCCTCGCAGAATGGAATCAGAGCTCAGCGCATACGGGGTGATTGCACATTGAGAGCCAGGACTTGGGCTCAACCGCCGTGGAGCCCGCATTCGGGAATACGATTCGATGGCTCTAGTGCTCTGTCAACCATGGATCGTGGGGTGGAGGCAGTCGGTGGTGTCGGGGATCTTGCCCGACAGTCACGAACCGACCGCGCGGCAACGAGCAGGAACGCACCAGACTGTCGGGCAAGATGCCCGACACGACCGGTGGAGGGAGAACCCCACAGACCAAGTTGGACGGAGCACTAGGTCGACTCCGCACCCGACTCCCGGACTGCGGGTTGTTTGAATGCTATGCGCTCACGTCGTGGGCCAGCAGAATCGCTTCAGCCACTTCTCGCATTGATTTTCGGCTGTTCATGCTCAGCTTCTGAATCTTCCGGAACGCCTCCGATTCCTTGAGACTTTGGGCTTCCATGAGCACGCCCTTGGCGCGCTCCACGAGTTTCCGGGTCTCCAGAGCATCGCGCGTATCGCCAAGCTCCTGCTCAAGCGAACGAAATTCTTGAAACCGCGCAAGAGCCACCTCGATGGCCGGCACAAGCTCCGCCACACCAAAGGGCTTGACAATGTAGCCCATCACGCCAGATTCGCGCGCTCGATCAACAAACTCACGATCCGAATACGCCGTGAGCAACAACACCGGCGCTACCCGTTCTTCGGCGAGGATCTTTGCCGCGGCAATGCCATCCAGCTCACCCGGCATCTGGATATCCATCATCACCAGATCAGGCTTGAGCTCTCGGGCTAGATTCACCGCGCTTCGACCGTCCGATGCCTCACCAACGATAAGGTACCCCTGGTTTTCCAGCATTTCCTTGAGGTCGAGTCGAACAATTGACTCATCCTCGACAATGACAATGCGATGCGATGCCATACGTGTTCTCCCTGATATTGGCAATTATGGAGTGGCGGAGTGCGGCGGCACGGTCCGAGGGAACGATATCAGGGTCCGGACACCCGCGTCATTCTCAATGTTCAAATCACCCTTGAGATCTTCACGCACGAGCGTGCGCACGATCTGTAGGCCCAGGCCACCCCAGTTGATGTCAAACCCTTCCGGTAAACCACGACCATCGTCACGGATATCGATGATCATGCTGTCGTCAGTCTCTTCGAGGCGGACGACGATGGTACCCTCAGTCCGATCCACGTAGCCGTGCTCCACAGAGTTCTGGAGGAGCTCATTGATTATCAAGGCGCATGAGGTTGCTTGCTGCGCGGGCAGCATGAACAACTTTTTGCCCTCGAGCTTGAGCGATATTTTCTTGGCGGGGTCAAGCGTTCCACGAGTGACTTCACCTAGAATTCGGTTACAAACTTCGTGGATATTGATGACGCTTGTTTCATCCTTCGAGAGAAACTCGTGGACAAACGCGACACTCAAGATTCGATTAATCGATTCTTGCAATTGCGCGGACACCTCTTCGGAGTCCGTCCGCCGAGCCTGCAAGCGCAGAAGCGCGGCAATTGTCTGGAGATTGTTTTTGACTCGGTGATGTATCTCCTGGATCATCGCTGACTTGATCTTGAGCTCTTGCTCCTTCCGCGTCTCTTCCGTGATGTCTTGGATTGCGACGATTGCCCCCGGTGCCACATCACGGAGACCGAGGATGCGGCCCACAAGTCCATCTCTCCGAATAGGAAGCAGAGGAATGACCCGCTTGATCCAGATCTGGTCCTGCTCTTCAACCCTCTGCTCCATGCAAACGCTGCGCTCCATGGCCTTAAAGCAGATGTACTCGTTGGTCTCGAGATCTGAGAGCTGGGTGTTGACAATTGAGTCGGGATAGCCAAGTCGCCGATAGAGGTGCTCCGCTACCACGGTTGTGTAGCGAATCTGACCACCGTTATCGATGATCAACACGCCGTCATGGAGCCCCAGGCGACCGAGAGTTTCGCCGCCACGGAGCAAGCCGAGGCGCAACATCTCACGCACGTGCGCAATGGCCCGGCGAAATGTGATGTCGCGCCGCCGTTGCCGCTCATGCTCAAGCATCGCCATCTCACTCACCAACACGCCAATGACTCCACGCTCGCCATTGATGGGCATGGCCTCGTGCATGGTAGGGACACCGGAGATCACAATCGCCCGCTCATGGTGCGCCGTGGGTGACTCAAGACTCCGAAATGCGAGCGGAGAATCAGCCTGCTGAACACGCAGACCCTCTTCACTCTGCACATAAAGCGACGGCACCGGCTGAGGTTGCGCGTGCCCAACAACCAGCATTTCGCCGTGATTCACCGGGATCAAGAGCTTCAGATCCGCGGAGCTGAGATCGGCCACCAGGGGCATGTTGTCCAGAACATGCTGAGCGCATTCTCGATCGCTCGCGCTGAGCGCGAGCTCGGCGAGGTGATGCAGAGGTGCGGCACCCGTTGAGGTCTCAGCCGCCACGCGAACAACCATGGTCCGTCAGCCCATCCAATCAGGGAGCGGCGGACTACTCGAAGATCTTGAGCAGGCCGAGCGCTGTATTTCCCAGAAGTGCAAGAAGAGTGTACTTGATCGTATTTCCGAGCAGGCAGGCAATAAACACCTTCCGGATCGGGAGGCCCAGTGAGCCTGCAATAAGACCAATGGCGTCAAAGAACGGATTCGGAAAGCTGGCGAAGATGAAGACTGTTAAAACACCATTCTTCTTCATCCACGATTCCGCGCGCAGCCACCATTTACCCCGACGTGTCTCAAGCGCTTCTCGGCTACCGATCCCGACCATATAGCCAGTCATCTCGCCCACCGCGCTGCCAAGACCGGCGAACGGCCCGACGATCCACGGGTTGACGAGCGTTCCAGCTCCAAGAACCGCCGCGAATCCAGGCGCAGGAAGCAGGACCGTAGCGCTCGAGAAGAACATAATCAGGGAAATTCCCGGATAACCGTACTGGAGCAAGGCCAATGGATCCACACCGCTGGCAAACGCCACCCCAACGCCCACCATGAACGCAAGAAGAGCAGCCACCGCCGCCACCCAGATCCATCGGACGGTGCCATGATGCGATCGTGGAGGCGTTCCAGAAAGGTCGGCCGGCGGCGAGCCAATCTCACCGCTCTGACTGAGCACGCGAGCCTCTCATGAACACTGACATATGATGGTTCATCATAGCCACCCCGCATCTGGCATGCAACTGATATGTACACACCGGGTGCGGCCGGAACTTGCCCGGGACTGGAGGTCGTGGGGGGACAGAAAGATGAGGATGGACGCGCAGCGTTTTGAAGACGGTCAGCGTTTGCGTCGCAACGTGCTTGGCGAGTTGTATGAGGAGCGCTCCCTCAGCCATGCACCGGATGTCACCCACCCGTTTCAGGAACTGGTAACGGCATTTGCCTCGGGCGAGGTGTGGTAACCGATGGTGTCTTGCGGCATCCCAGCAGCGCTCGACAGAGTCCGCGCCTGCGAGGAAGTGTTTCGAGAGATCGACGGCGAATAACCCGTCACTTACAGAGCCGCATCCCTTGAGAGTGCGGCTCCTCCTCCCGGATTCCCGGGTAGCGCCATCGGCTCCGGCGCCCGGTTCAGAGCCGCGACCGTCAGCGAGCGGGTCCTCGAGCGATCTCATCAACACCGACATCGGCCGTCACCACCGGACCGAGCCGTATCCCGTGAGGGTGCGGTTCCCGAGGCAGGTACCCTCAATAGTGAACGGAGGAATTTGCCTCAGGAGCCGCTCGCTGACGGTCGCGGCTAGGATCCGGTGATGATGATCACAACCGGCGGGCGGAGATTCCGGGGAGGCCCCACACCCTCACGTGATGCGGCTCGGAGGCGGCGATGTTGGCTCATGTTGGTGACATGGAGATCGGGGAGGACCCGCATCCACACGGGCTGCGGCTCGGTGGTCACCGAGAGTGGATGGTGCGCAGAAGGCGGCCATCGATGACCAGCAATCCGGTGAGGATGAGCGCCATGCCGGCGAGCTGCTCGGGGCGCACGGCCTCGCCCAGGATCAGTGCTCCCAGTCTCACGCGTCTGATGGAGAGGCCGCGGACTGAGCGGCGGTACCGAGACGCTGCGCAGCCTCAAAGAGGACGTGGGCACCGTGCGGGAGGCCCTGCTTCGCAAGACGACAATGACCGTGGTGCAGCCCCAGGCGCTGGCCGTTCGCTGAGCTCAGCAGGCCACCCAGCGCGCCTCTGCGGCGCAAACATTGTCCCATGTTCTGGGCACACCCAAGCCAAACGGGACGCGGACAAATCGTGAGCGCAGCGCCACTCAAATCTGGATTTCAACCCACATTGCACACCATGCGGACGCACGCTGCTTTCTCAACGGGGTACTCCTGTGAACCGAACGCGGCAGCATGGTAGCATCGAGGTGAGTTCTGTCTATGCTATTTGTCGATGTCCTGAGCGCACGTGAGACCTTCGAGACTCTCCAGGAGAGCGTTGCGGAGGAAATTGCAGCCGTGCTTCGATCCGCGCGGTCCGGGATCGTGCTGCGCCGAATTGTGACCGAGCCCGAGCCAAGCGAGATCGAGATCTGGGTTGAGCTTAGCTCCGATGAGCAGTTTGCACGCCATGGCCGAGCCATCGCGGAACGCGTGGCTGAGCGCATTCGCAACGAGCAATTGATCGATGTCTGGGTCATGTTCCGCATCGTCCCGCTCAGCCAGGCCTTTCTGAATGGGCACCCCCGTGCACGCGGACACGTGACACTCGATTAGATCTCGAGTCGCGAACGACGACAATCTTCCCCTATGGGATTGGCGCCTGGGTCTGGCGGGCAGGGGCAGCTTGCGATGCAGCGCCAGTGCCACTACCGGAATCCGCTTGCGGTAGCTTGAAATACTGGCGCAGAATCCTCATCGCAATCGGCGCCGCGTTCTTACTCCCCGTTCCCTTCTCCACAAACACGGTGACGGCGACCTCAGGATCCTCAACTGGGGCGAATCCCGTGAACCAGCCATGAGTAGGAAGAGCGCCGCTGGCATCGCGCGGCCCGGTGTACTCGCCTGTACCAGTCTTACCGGCAATCCTTAGCTCGGGAATGCGTAGATCCTTGAGCAGAACACCGGAAAAGCCAGCCTCCATGCCTTCCAGTATGACTGAACGCAGTTGCGGCGGAATATCCACATCACGAATGATCTGTGGCGGAACGGTACGAACTTGCTGTCGATCCGTGTCCGCGATCTCCTTCACCAATCGCGGACGAACCAGCTTTCCGCCATTCGCGAGGGCATTGGTAAAATTTGCCACTTGAAGCGGCGTGGAGAGAACGTAACCCTGTCCAATGGACATGTTGTACGTATCGCCTTTCACCCAGCGTTCACCCCGACGCTGGAGCTTCCAAGCCTCATCCGGAACAACCCCGGCGGCTTCATTCGGCAGATCGATCCCCGTGGGCGCCCCATAGCCATAGAGGCGAGCATATGCGGCGAGACGCTCATTTCCGAGACCCTGGAAGCGCTCTGTCTCGTAGCCACCACCAAGGTAAAAGAAGTACACGTTAGAGGAATTGGCCAGGGCCGAAACCATATTTAACCGGCCAAGAACGGACCAATCCGGAAAGATCTGCCGATAGTTCGGATCGTACTCACTGGGAACAAATATGGCCCCCTTGCTCTCGATGATCGTATTCCGGTTGGCAACACCATCTTTCAGCGCCGCGGCGGCCGTGACCAGCTTGAACGTTGAGCCAGGTGGATAGAGGCCCGAGGCCGCACGATGAAAGAATGGCTGAGCCGGGTCCTTGAAGAGGAGCTCTAGCTCGGCCTCGCGGCTGTCATCTGCAAAGATGTTGTTGTCATAGGTTGGCAAGCTCACCATGGCGAGCAGGTCGCCGGTCTTAGGGTTCATAACTATGGCAACACCGGTGGTCTCCCCATTCAAACCTTCCTGGAGAATGCGCGCGGTATCCCGCTGGAGATCCAGATCGAGACTCAAGATCAGATTTCGGCCAGGGTCCGGATTCTCTACACGAATCTCGTTGACCGGCCGACCGCTGGCTTCCACCTCGTACATTCGGCGACCGGGCTGCCCGCGCATGACCGACTCGTACTGTTCCTCAAGTCCGGCCGCTCCGATGCGATCGTTAATCGTGTAGCCCTCGCGATCGATTTTTGACCGATACTCAGCGGGGGAGAGCAGCGTCGGCGAAATCAGGCCCGTGTACCCGAGCAGGTGCGCCAACAAGGGGCCCTCACTGTACTTCCGCGTAGATTCCACGCTGATCACAACACCAGGAAGCTCCTCATGGCGTTCTTCGATCCGTAATGCCGCGGTCCGTTCCACGTTGTACTTCACCGGAATCGGTGTAAAGAGATCGTCATCAGACCGGCGGCGCTCGATGACGCGCCGGAGGTCAAGGGTCGACATGCCCAACAGGGTCGCAAGTCGATCATAGATCTCGGCCTCGCGGCGCGCCGGGATGTCCGCCGGGACGATGGATGCCACGAAAATTGGCGCATTTGATGCCAGCAACTGGCCACGACGGTCATACATGACACCGCGTGGCGGCTTAATAGCACTAATGCGGACGCGATTGTTATCAGCCTTCTGGCGAAAGGAAGGGCCTTCAACAATTTGAAGCCGCCAGAGTTGCGCGCCCAGCACAAGGAAGGCGAGAACCACGACCGCCCGAAAGAGATTTGCCGGGAGGCTCGGCGCGCCCGTTCGCTCAGATACATCAAGCATGAATGATCCTAGAACAGCGTGCCCAATTCTACACTGCGAAGCTCAAGGAACACCGTGCAAGCCAGAATACGTGAATGCACAACTCGTTTGCGGCCTGAACGGCGGACATTCCCGCGTATAATCGGCCGTTGGACGCTTCTCAGGGAGTAGGCAAGTGATTCGTCGAATCGGTATCCTGAGCGGAGGCGGTGATTGCCCGGGAATCAATGCTGTCATTCGCGCGGTCACATATTCCGCAATTGTCTCGCACGGTTGGGAAGTTATCGGGATTGAAGATGGCTATGATGGTTTGCTGGCACCGGATGGTACACGCCGACTTCGTATTGCGGACGTGCGCCGCATCCTCGGCCTCGGTGGCACCATCCTGGGCACGACGAACCGATCCAACCCCTTTGCGTACCGCTCTCAAGAAGGCGGTCAGACGGTCATTCGCGACCGATCTCGAGAGGTTGTCGAGGCTGTGCGTGCCTTGGAGCTCGATGCACTCGTTGCAATTGGCGGCGATGGCTCCCTGAAAATCGGACTCCAGCTTTTTGAACTGGGCATTCCGATCGTTGGCGTCCCGAAGACGATTGACAATGACCTCTCCGCCACTGACTACACGTTCGGGTTTCACACGGCGGTCGACGTGGCGTCCGATGCGCTCGATCGCCTGCATACCACCGCGGAAAGCCATCACCGGGCAATGCTCCTGGAGGTCATGGGCCGTGATGCCGGCTGGATCGCCCTGGAGAGCGGCATCGCCGGAGGCGCGCACGCCATCATTATTCCCGAAGTCCCATTTGATCTCGATGTGTTATGTAAATTCGTTCACTTCCGCGAGCACGACCTAGGAGCGAAGTACAGCGTTGTCGTGATCGCTGAAGGCTGCGCGATCCCCGGCGGAGGTCAAGTGATGGAGCAGTCCATAATTCCCGGGGCGGCCGCTAGACTCTCAGGTATTGCGGTGTGGCTGGCAGGGCAGCTTGCCGTCCGGACCGGCGTGGAGACGCGTTCCACCATCTTGGGGCACCTTCAGCGTGGCGGAAGTCCAAACCCAGTGGACAGGATACTGGCCACACGATTTGGCGCCGCTGCTGTGAAGCTTTTGGCCGCGGAGCGCTTCGGAGAAATGGTGGCTCTGCACGGTCAAGATATTGTGGGCGTTCCACTGAGGGACGCTGTCGGAACAATACGGAACGTGCCCGTCACTCACCAACTCATCACCCAAGCGCGCGAGATTGGCGTCTGTTTTGGTGACCGGCTGCCGCCACGAGACGGCCAACAGCCTCAGTAACCTGACACGAGAGGCAATCAGGTCGCGGGGTCGCGGGTTGCACCAGTCTCTTGGTGTTCTGTCAATTCTCTGGATCCCAGAATCTGGGAAATCGAAGCGCGGCGTTAGTCGTCCTGAAGTGACCCACTCCGTCGACGGAGGAACGACGGTGCATCGAAATCGTCGTCTGCTGGCGTCGGATCTCCACCCAGTGACCGCGGAGGCCGCGCCGGGGCATCAACCCGCGGGCTCTCCCTCATGCGATGACTCTGTTGCTTGAGCCCCGTAGCGATCACTGTGATCTTGATATCGGCCTGCGGATGCGGATTGACCACGGCTCCAAAGATGATGTTCGCCGATTCATCCACAGCTTCGCGCACGGCCTCAGCGGCCTCAGCCACCTCACTGAGTGCGAGATCAGGCCCCCCTGTGATGTTCAGCAACACACCCCGCGCGCCTTCAATGGAGACATCCAGCAACGGACTGTTCAATGCGGCCTGAGCGGCCATGAGCGCTCGATCTTCACCTCGTCCCTCGCCAATGGCCATGAGCGCTGGGCCGGAGTCGGCCATGATCGATTTGACGTCCGCAAAATCGAGGTTGATTAGGCCGGTCATAGTCACCAGGTCTGAAATGCCCTGAATGCCCTGTCGAAGCACGTCATCAGCCATCTTAAAGGCATCGACAACGGTCATACGAACGTCACCGAGCCGCAGTAGCTTATCGTTTGGAATCACGATAAGCGCATCAACTTCATTACGAAGCCGCTCCACACCCTCCTCGGCGATACGGGCTCGTTTCGCCCCCTCGAATCGAAACGGCAGCGTTACGATCCCAACGGTGAGTGCCCGAATGTGCTGTCGCGCGATCTTAGCAATGGTTGGCGCCGCGCCCGTGCCGGTGCCGCCGCCCATGCCAGCAGTGACAAAGACCATGTCCGCGCCATCAAGCGATTCAATGAGCTCATCCTGATCAATCTCCGCGGCGCGCTCGCCCGCGGTAGGATCTCCCCCAGCACCCAGTCCTCGCGTGGACTTTGCACCGATGATGATTTTGCGGTATGCGCTCGACACGGCCAGCGCCTGGGCATCCGTATTGACAGAAATGAACTCAACGCCCTGGACGCTGGCGTCCACCATGCGATTTACCGCATTGCCGCCACCGCCACCCACGCCCACAATCTTGACCTCGGTAAAGCCCTTTGCCGGCGAAAACAGGGGCGAATTGATAATGCGTGGCACCACCGCCTCTGATCGCGTCAGGTCAAGTACTCGCCCGGGGTCAAATCCACCGTTAAGCTTGGACACGGCGTATGACCTCCTCTGCGAGCGTGCTATAGATATCCATGGCCTTGTCTGCACCCGCGTACTGAAACACCGAGGTGCCTGCGGATCCCGCTTCCAGAATCTTGCTGTTCGTTCCAACTTCTACGTCGAACACCTTGCCACTCCATCGCTCTCTTAGATATTCGGACACCTGGCGTTCTTCGCGTAGTCGGCGATCGAGCTTGCTGAGCACGATACCCAGCACTTTGAGGCGTGGATTCAGATACAAGATCTCCTGGATACTCTCTTCAAGCATTTGAAGTCCTTGAAGAGAAAAGAACCGCGCTTCCGTTGGGATAACCACCTGGGTTGCCGCGACGAGTCCGTTAATAGTGAGCAAGCCAAGAGATGGTGGCGTATCAATCAAAATGAAGTCGTAGCGTGAATCCACCTGCAGCAGGTGGTCTCGGAGTCGCAATTCGCGACCAAGCTTGTTCATCAGTGCCGCCTCCGCGCTGGCCAATGGCACTGAGGCGGGAACAACGTCCAGCTTACTCACCCCGCCATTTTCAACAGCGAGTACGGGCAACGGAAAATTTCGATCAAGGAGCGAGTCTGCAACGGTATGACTTACGCGCTTCTCAAGGCCGAACGCGCTGGTTAAGTTCCCCTGTGGATCCATATCAACCAGCAGGACGCGTTTCTCCCGCCGAGCAAGCGCGGCACCTAGATTCGCGGTCGTGGTAGTCTTGCCGACACCGCCCTTTTGATTGGCGATGGCGATCACAGTCGCCACAGATATCTCCGTTCATGTAAACAGAACAATAACTTTCGAAATGGTAGCATGGGTGTCGCCAACTCGACAGTAACTTTCATGGCTAGCGGCGCTTCGATTCCGTCTCAATTCTCTCGTCCAAAGATGATTCGACGCTTTTTGACAAGAGTTGAGGCGAATGGCGCTAACACGGACACTGCCCAATGATTCAATGCCCCGGCTGTGGCGGCCGGAATCTGGAATCCGCGCAGGCTTGTGATTGGTGTGCGCGGCCATTCAAGTCAAATACAGTTTCTCGGCCTCCACCGCGCTACCTGCTGCCAATCATCCTTGGCCTCGGTCTGATTGGGCTTGTCAGCTTCACGGTTTTTATGCTGTCATCACTGTCACGCTCGAGTGGTCAGCCGAATCAACCCGCAGTTTCCTCCAGCCCAATTCCATCGGCCAGTCCGCGCCCGGTCCCCACCACGATAATTCCAACAGTGACAGCTCAGTCGACCGCCGCGCCCCTCGTGCGACAAGCTCGAGTGGTCAACACGAATGGTGACGGAGCACTCGTGCGTCGCGAGCCATCGGTCAATGCCCCCAGTTCGGGCCTGGTCCGCGAGGATGGTGTTGTCCAGCTCCTCGGCCCTGAGGAGACAGTTCAGGCTCAGGTCTGGCGCCAGGTTGAGGACGCTCAGGGCAATCAGGGATGGATTCGAGCCGACTACCTGGCCATCATCGAGCCGGCCACGCCACTTCCGCTCGCCCCGCCACCCTAACTGAAGTTTCGCACCAACACGGCAATGAATGTCCCATGCCTCGGGTCAAGAACTTCGATATTTCCTGGCGAAATCGAGCCGGCGCGACAGTGTCACGATGCTATAATGAGCGGGCATACCGCGCACACGCCCGGCACCATGAGTAGTTCCAAGTCATGACTGACCGCATTAACCGAGAGATCGACGACCTGCTGCGCCACATTGAGAATCGGGAGCGCCGTTCGGTGACCCGCCGGTTCCAGCGCTGGTCAAAATCCGCATCCGAAACGTGGCGAACCATGTTTGGCGGATTTCTGCGCCGGTCCCCGGTTGAGCAGTTCATGATTGCCAGCATCGCGCTGCTCATGTTGTCACTCGTTGTGCAATATGCTTCGCGTACACTGGCCTTCTATGCCAGTGTGCTGAGCATCCTGCTCTTTGTACTCGCCCTGATCATCTCGGTGAGCTCGCCGGGGCGAGGGGGCTTTCAGAAGCGGTGGCGCGGACGAGTCATTGACTACAGTCAACCGACGATCTGGTCCAACATTCGACGTTGGTTTCAGCGCCGCCGATAGCGCCGCAACATCTCGTGCCCCGTCGATAAGTCTGGCGCAATCGTTTGCTGGACATGCACCACGTGTTCAAGTGTGGCACGCTTCGCCACACTCCGCAGACTCGAGACACGGCCGCGCACCACTCAGGAATGACACGGTGTTGGGCACTCCCATTCGAGCTCATGCTGACTGTCTTTCGTCTCGTTGCCGCGGCCATTTCCGTGCTACTGCTTTTGCACCTTGAGTTGGCGGCTGAACCGGGCGAGGCCGAGGCTCAGTCCGCTCCCACTCTACCTTCAGACCGGCCGGGACTCACGGGCGTGGTCGGTCACTGGCGGTGCCCACCAAGTTATCGAGGGCGCTCCACCGTATAGCTGGCAATCTCATGGAGGATGTCGCGGGCTGCCCCCGGAGGCACGATGCTCAGCGAAGCCTGAGCTTCAGCGATGAGCCGTCGGGCCTCGTCGTAAGCGTCATCTATGGCGCCGCTAGTGCGCACCAACTCCACTAACTCGGAAAGATCGACATCTTCTCGCTCAAACCATGACGCGTACTCGTCCGCGGGCAGCTTGTCGCGCAGACACAGCACAGGAAGAGTCACCGTTCCCTGCTTCAGGTCAGAGCCGACTTGTTTACCGAGCACGCGCTCATCCCCGATGAAGTCGAGAATATCGTCCACAACCTGGAAGGCCAGGCCCAGCCGATCGCCATAGTGGCGCATCGCTTGAACCTGCGGCTCATCGAGGCCCGCCAAAATCGCCGAGCCCTGGCAGGCGAGCACGAAGAGAGAGCCAGTTTTACCCCAGATGGTCTGGTAATAGGCATCTCGAGTGAGTACTCGATGAGCCTTCCCTAGCCGTGAAGCCTCTTCAATTTGGCCCTGGCACATGCTGGCCAATGTTTCGGCGAAGAGGCCAATCACCCGCATGTTGCCGGTGGCAACACACCGAGAGGCGGACTGTGCAAAGAGGTAGTCACCAACCAGTACTGCCAATGCATTGCCGACACGTGTAAACAGCGTTTCATCGCCCCGCCGCAACGCGGACTCATCCACAACGTCATCATGGACCAGGCTTGCCGCGTGGAGCAGCTCCACGCCCACTGCCATGTCCGTCATCGCCTGGGGCAACGCGTCACCCAGCCGGGCCGTGAGCAGTGCCAGTGCGGGGCGCATCCGCTTGCCGCTACCTGGCAGCACCATACTGAGCATCGGCCCCATGAGCGGGTGATCCGACTGCGCCGTTTCAATGAGCGTTTGCTCAACCGCTCCAAGCTCATGTTGGATCAGCGCAAACGACGGTGCCGTGCTTGTCATAGAGCCGATCCGAGACCAGGCAGACTCATTGCAATTGCGGGGAACAATCGAACGGCATTACGACTCGATTCCTCAGCGATTTGATCGATGTGGACCTCACGCAACGCCGCGAGTCGCTCAGCAATAATGCTGACCCGGGCAGGCTCGTTGCGTGTCCCGCGAAAGGGCTGAGGTGCAAGATAGGGACTATCTGTCTCAATGAGATAGCTTGATGAATTGACAGCTCGTGCCACTTCCGGTAACGCACGCGCATTCTTAAACGTCACGGGCCCGGCAAATGAAATAAGCAGACTTGCCCGGGCTGCCCGATGCATGAGCGGCAGATCCCCGGAAAAGCAGTGCAGCACTCCGACGGGGACGTCAGGTGGCTCGGAGCCGACCCACGCTTCCAGAATCTGAAGTGTGTCGTCATCAGCATTGCGATTATGCACGATAACGGGCAGTGTCATTCGCTTGGCAATGTCAAGATGCGCGCCAAACCAATCGCGCTGCTCACTCGCATCGGAGAACTCTCGAAAGTAATCCAAACCTGTCTCACCAATGGCCACAACCTTTGGGGCGGTCGCAAGCTGTTCCACAATTTTCAGATCGACTTCCTTCGTCTCATGTACGTGGTTCGGATGAATGCCTACCGCCGCAAAGCACATCGCTTCCCGCTGCGCCAGATCAACCGCCGCTGCGCTCGTTGCAAGGTCATAGCCAACGCAAACGATTGCCCCAACACCCGCCTCGCGTGCTCGCTCCAGGAGTGCCGGCAAATCGGAATTTAGATCTGGATCCATAGGATGCGCGTGCGTATCCACCAGTGGATAGGCGGCAATCATTCTAGCACAGGCCCCTGCCCGGCTCCCGCGATCACGAGTGTAAATTCGCCCCGCGGTTCGTGTGCGGTGAAATGCTCGAGAACGGTGCTCACGGAACCACGGACGGACTCTTCGAATTTCTTGGTAAGCTCCCGTGCCGCCACCATCGGTCGATCGCCTAACTCCGCGGCAATATCCGTGAGAGCTGCTCGAAGTCGGTGAGGCGACTCAAATGCCAGCAGCGCATGATCAAGACTGGCATGCGCGGCCAGGAGGCTCCGTCGCTGGCCTGACTTCCGAGGAAGAAACCCCAGAAACGTAAACGCATGCATCGGAATCCCGGATGCCACGAGAGCGGCAATAACCGCGGATGGTCCCGGAATCGGGATCACTGGATACCCAGCGTCAATTGCGGCACGTATGAGTGGATAGCCAGGGTCGGAGATTCCCGGGGTGCCCGCGTCAGAGATAATTGCCACGTCCCCGTCTTCCAACCGCTCAACCAGGCGCAATACCTTTCCAGAGCCCGTGAACGCGTGGAAGCTCGTCGTTGGGGTTTCAATCTCATAGTGCTTAAGAAGCACTCGTGATGTCCGAGTATCCTCCGCGGCAATGAGATTCACCTCGCGAAGGACGCGAACTGCCCTGAAGGTCATATCCTCCAGGTTACCGATCGGCGTTCCAACGACGTAAAGTGTACCCATTGAATTGCGAGCGGCCGATGACCACTCTCCTGAATTATAGGAATCATTGTGGGGCGAGCGCGTGGGCTGTACTTGCGCATTGTTCAACTAGGGTCAGGCAACTGGTAATCCCCGAATCGGTTAATCCGGCCAAGTCAATCTGTCCCTGCCATGGGCTCCACAATACGTTGCCCTACGGCAGGCATGGTCATACAATATGTTGTGATAGTAGTGTGATTATGGCACCGATTAGTGGCGGAACCAGGGAATGCGTTGACGGTGCCTCTATCTTTTGGTATGTTGGTACCAAGCGACCCACTGTTAGCCCAGTTGCGGAGGTCACCTGAGCGCGTTGATGCGCCGGTGACCGGGTGAAACTGGGCTTTTTTGTAACCTTCGCCAGGGGGAGGTAGTCAATGCCAGGCGGACTCATCGATACCATTGAAGCCCAAATGACACGCCCCAGCACACGCACACGGTCAGATCGTTTGCGCCATGCCTACGGGTTCGATGACGTCGCCATTGTGCCCGGCAACGTCACCGTGGATCCCAGTGAGACGGATGTAAGCTGGAACATTGGCCAGCGCCGGCTGGGGCTGCCGGTGCTCGCTTCCGCCATGGATGGTGTTGTCGACGTTTCCTTTGCGATTACCCTGGGCAAACTCGGTGGGCTTGCGGTCCTCAATTTAGAAGGCGTGCAAACGCGCTATGAGCAGCCAGAAGACGCTCTGCGCCAGATCGTTGAGTCACACCCTGACAATGTGACCGCCCTCATGCAAAGGCTCTACCAGGAGCCAATCAAAGATGAGCTCATCACCGAGCGAATTCGCGCGATCAAGGCGGCTGGCATTCCCGTTGCGGTCTCATCCACCCCGATATCGGCTGAGCGATTCGGTCAAGTGGCGGTAGACGCCGGAGTAGATATCTTTGTGGTGCAGTCCACGGTGTCCACAGCACGCTTTAAGACAAGCTCTGGGCCAATCCTAGACTTTGCACGCTTCTGTGCAGCCATGCCGGTGCCCGTGGTTGTGGGCAACTGTGTCTCCTACACGGCCGCTACGGAGCTCATGGAAACTGGAATCAGCGCTCTTCTTGTGGGTGTAGGGCCTGGCGCGGCATGTACGAGTCGCGAGGTGCTTGGGATCGGCGTTCCGCAGGTCACCGCGACGATGGATTGCGCCGAAGCGCGCGACGACTACTACGAGCGCACCGGACGCTATGTGCCGATTATCACAGATGGCGGCATGCGCACAGGGGGCGATCTCTGCAAGGCTCTCGCCAGTGGCGCGGACGCGGTCATGCTTGGCTCACCGTTCGCCCAGTGCGCCGAAGCGCCGGGCAAGGGGCACCACTGGGGCATGGCCACACCACACGGGGCACTGCCGCGTGGCACGCGCATCAAGGTGGGCCTGCATGGGACTGTTGATCAGACCCTGTTTGGTCCCACATCTCGGACCGATGGCACGGAGAATCTTATTGGAGCTATTCGAACCTGCATGGGTGTGGTTGGCGCGTCAACGCTGCGTGAGATGCATGACGCTGAGCTGGTCATCGCCCCCGCCATCAAAACCGAGGGAAAGATCTGGCAGCTTGCCGGGGCACGCTAGCGCGTGACCGACGACCAGACCGAAAACTCCACCAAACCGCCGGCATCGCCCTCAAGCGATGCTGGTTCTCATCGCATCTCGATTAGCGATGACATTGAGATCTCAACGTATCTAGAGATCGGTACTGCCGGTTCAAAGTCTGCCTCGGCATCAAGCACCGCTCGTGAACCTATCACCCGTGATTGCATCGCGGTCATCCACTTTGGCTCCCAGTACAGCCAGCTCATTACCCGCCGGATTCGCGAGCTTCACGTTTACTCAGAACTGCTCCCTCACAACGTCTCCGAAGAGCGAGTAAAGGCGCTCAATCCTAAAGGGTTCATCCTCTCCGGCGGCCCATCCAGCGTATACGATGAGCATGCTCCGACGATTCCACGCTTCATCCTCGATAGCGGCAAGCCGATTTTGGGTGTGTGCTACGGGATGCAGGCACTCGTCCATCAGCTTGATGGCGTGGTCGCCCCAAGCGACAAGAGAGAGTATGGCCACGCCGTGCTCAATGTCGCGGACAGCAAGTCACCACTCTTTGAAGGTCTGCCGGATCGATTCCCCGTCTGGATGAGCCACGGCGACGCTATCACTCGCCTCCCCCAGGGCCTGAAACCGATTGCACACAGCGACAATTCCCCGGTTGCTGCCATGAGTGACGGAAATAGCCTGTACGGCTTACAGTTCCATCCGGAAGTCGTCCACACGGCCAATGGAAAGGAGCTGCTCGCCAACTTCGCATTTCGGGTGTGTGGCTGTGAGGCGTCCTGGACGCCAGACACCTTTATCGAGACTAACATTGAGGAAATCAGAGGGCGAGTAGGCAGCGGCCGCGTGATTTGCGCTCTCTCCGGCGGCGTTGATTCAGCGGTGGTCGCGAGTCTGCTTCATCGCGCCATTGGTGACCAGCTTATCTGCATCTTCGTGAACACGGGATTACTCAGGCGTGGGGAAGCCGAGCGCGTGGTTGCCACGTTTGACCAGAATATGCAAATGAATCTACGCCACGTTGACGCCACGGGCCGGTTTGTGAGTCGTCTCGCGGGCATCATCGACCCCGAGGAGAAACGCAAGGCCATTGGCGATGAGTTCATCCAGGTCTTCCGCGAAATTGCCGGTGAATATGGTGACCATGACTTTCTCGCTCAGGGCACGCTCTACCCCGATGTGATCGAGAGCGCGGGCTCCGGCCTAGGGGCTGAGCACGTCATAAAGTCACATCACAATGTGGGTGGATTGCCCAAGGACCTCCCCTTTGAGCTGGTGGAGCCTCTGCGCTATCTCTTCAAGGATGAGGTCCGCGAGGTCGGTATTGCCCTAGGACTGCCTGAGGACATGGTCTGGCGACAGCCATTCCCCGGTCCCGGCCTGGCCATACGTATCATTGGCGAAGTCACGTCGGAGCGGCTGGAGAAGGCCCGCGGCGCGGACTTCATTGTGATGGATGAGATCCGCCAGGCGGGGCTATACCGCCAGGTCTGGCAGAGTTTTGCCGTGATCACGCCGGTGCGCACGGTGGGCGTCATGGGCGACAAACGCACTTATCATGAAGTTGTCGCCGTGCGGATTGTCACGAGCGATGATGGCATGACGGCCGATTGGGCCCGCGTGCCGTACGACTTGTTGGCGCGCATCTCCAACCGAATCGTGAACGAGGTTCCCGGGGTGAATCGGGTGGTCTACGATATCAGCTCCAAGCCTCCAGGAACGATTGAGTGGGAATAAGCCGAATGAGTTCCCAGAGACCTAGCATGTGCCGTCCAGCCGTCGCAAGGCCAGCCATTTTCTCAGGCATGCGTCAGGGTTTCCCGTCCCCACTGGGAGCGCCGCCATCCCTTGCGGCCCGGCCGTCGAGGCCGCACCTCGACATCCCAAGCGGCGACCGGGAGTCCGGACGGGAGCGCTCCGAGTGGGGGCGGGCCGGCTTTGCCCCCGGAGGGCCGGGAATCTTTGAACCGTACCCCGTTCACTCAGGCACGTCAGGGTGTGTTCCCAGGGACTGATTTGGCAGCGATGAACGTCCTAGTCGTTGGAAACGGCAGCCGCGAGCACGCCATTTGCTGGAAATTGCGACAGAGCCCGCACCTGGGATTGCTCTTTTGCGCTCCGGGAAATGCCGGCACACGCTTGGTAGCGGAGAATGTTGCCCTGAATCCTGCGGACCATCAGTCGATGGCCTTGTGGTGTCGCACAACGGCGATCGACCTCGTCATCATTGGCCCAGAGGCTCCGCTGGCAGACGGATTGGCGGACTCCCTTTCTGGTGCAGGGCTGCTGGTCTTCGGACCGAGCGCCGCCGCTGCGAGGATCGAGAGTAGCAAGATCTGGACAAAGGAATTCGCCCGTCGGCACGGCATTCCCAGTGCCCATGCCCTGGCCACGGCAGAATTTGAGCAGGCCATGGCGGCCCTTGAGCAGTTCAGCTTCCCGATGGTCATTAAAGCGGATGGCTTGGCAGCCGGTAAGGGTGTGGCTATTGTGGAGAGCTCGGCCTCAGCAGAAGCAATAGTGCGCGGCTATTTGCTGGAGGACCAGCTTGGCCCAGCCGGGAAGAACCTGCTCGTCGAGGAGTTTCTTGAGGGCGTGGAGGTTTCGCTTCTGGCGTTTACCGATGGCGAGCGGTATGCCCCCATGCCACCGGCTCGGGATCACAAACGGATCTCTGACGGCGATCGTGGGCCGAATACCGGCGGAATGGGCGCCTTTGCGCCGGTTCCGGACGTTGACGTGGCAGCGCTCGCAGATCAGTTTATCGGACCGGCGGTGCGAGGACTCGCGGAGGAGGGGCACCCATTCCGGGGCGTCCTGTACGCGGGTCTCATGCTCACCACCAGCGGACCGAAACTCATTGAATACAACTGCCGCTTTGGAGATCCGGAAACGCAGGTGCTGTTGCCTCTGTTAGAGACTGATCTACTCGAGATCTGCGAGGCGGTCGCTCAAGGCAAGCTCGATCCAGCCGCGGTCACCTGGCGCGACGACACGGCGTGCGGCGTGGTCATGGCCGCCTCGGGTTATCCGGGCACCGTCCGCTCGGGCGATGTGGTTCAGGGCTTTGAAAGTGTGCCCTCCGACGTGAAGGTCTTCCAGGCCGGAACAACCGTTGATAGCAACGGCCGCACGGTGACAGCAGGCGGCCGCGTGCTCACGGTTACCGGTTTAGGCGCGAACATTGACGAGGCCCGAGCCCGAGCATACGCCGGCGTCGAAGCACTATCATTCGACGGCGCGCAAATTCGCAGCGATATTGGGCTCCCCACGGATCGGCAAGCGCGCGGCATGAGCCCCACGATGACAGGAACGGACGCATGATTCCTCGCTACTCCAACCCTGAGATGGCCCGCGTGTGGTCTGATGAGCACAAGATGGAAGTCTGGCTGAGGGTGGAGATTGCCGCATGTGAGGCCTGGGCAGCCGCGGGCACAATCCCTGAGTCAGACATGGTCCAGATCCGCGAGGCCACCTTTGACATGGCGCGCTGGGACGAGCTCTACCGCGAGACGCATCATGATGTCATTGCCTTCATCCGCACGGTGTCCGAGCGCATCGGCCCGGCGGGCCGATGGATCCACTATGGGATGACGTCACAGGATGTCTGGGACACGTCCACATGCATGCAGATGATGGAAGCCGCGGAGCTTCTGGAACGCGATCTGGACGCACTGGAAACCGCGGTTACGACACTGGCGGTGCGTTACAAGGACACCCCGGAAATTGGGCGCACACATGGCGTGCACGCAGAGCCTACGACGTTTGGCCACAAGCTGACTGTCTGGATTGATCAACATCGTCTTAATCGTCAGAGAATGCGACGGGCACGTGAAGAGATTTCTATCGGCATGTTTTCCGGTGCAGTTGGCACCCATGCCAACGTTCCGCCCGAAATCGAGGAGCACGCGTGCGCCATCCTCAATCTCACCCCGGCCCCCGCCTCATCTCAAATTATCCAGCGTGATCGCCATGCCGCGTACATGACCGCCCTGGCGGTGGTGGCCGCCACTCTGGAACAGCAGGCGCTCGAGATTCGACTACTTCAGCGCACCGAAGTCAGCGAGGTAGCGGAACCCTTTGGCGCCGGCCAGCAAGGATCATCGGCTATGCCGCACAAGCGCAACCCAGAACTGGTGGAGCGCATCTGCGGACTAGCGCGGGTCGTCAGGGCTAATGCCATTCCTGCTTTGGAGAACGTGGCCCTCTGGCATGAGCGTGATATCAGCCACTCCTCGGTGGAGCGCATCATTCTGCCTGACTCATGCATTGCATTGGATTACATCATCCAAATGTTCACCGGTATCGTCCGAGATCTGGATGTCTATCCGGAACAGATGCGCGCGAATCTCGAATCAACCCGTGGACTAATCTACTCAGGTCGAGTACTCATTGCCCTGGTGGAAGCAGGCATGCAGCGGAACGATGCCTACCAGCTCATTCAGAGCTATGCCAAGCGCGTCTGGGCAGGCGATGGCGATTTACAGACACATCTCACCACTGACCCCAAAGTGCGTGAGCTGCTGAACACGGATACCGTCTCTGAGCTTTTTTCACTGGACTATCACTTGCGACACATCGACGTGCCATTTAAACGACTCGGTCTTCTATAATCATGCACCCCTGTCTTAGTTCGGGTGCGGACTTCCCTCCCCCGCTGTCCAAACCAGATCTCCCCGGGTTGCCGGTCTTCTCTCGAGGTAAGGTTCGGGACATGATTGATCTGGGCGACCATTTACTCATGGTCGCCAGTGATCGCGTCTCCGCGTTTGATGTGATCATGCGTGAGCCGATTCCGGGCAAAGGAATCGTCCTCACATCCTTCTCCGAGTTCTGGTTTGAACAGACTCGAAAAATCATCCAAAACCATCTGGTAAGTGCCAACGTGTCTGACTTCCCGTCGGCCGTCGAGCCCTATAAGGAGTTGCTCGAGGGACGAGCAATGCTCGTGCGCAAGGCGCAGCGCATCGATATCGAGTGCGTCGTGCGCGGCTACATCGCGGGTTCCGCATGGGCTGAATATCGGCGGCATGGAACGATGGCTGGTGAGCCGCTACCCGCCGGACTCATGGAATCCGAGCGCCTGCCGGCGCCGCTCTTCACTCCCGCAACCAAATCCGATACTGGCCACGATGAGAATATTTCAATGTCACACATGCGAGAAGCGGTCGGCGCTACGCTCGCAGATCAACTGCGTGACGTCAGCGTCGCCTTGTACAGCTTTGCGGAGAAGCATGCGCGGAAGCGCGGCATCATTCTGGCGGACACAAAATTCGAGTTTGGGCTCATCGATGGCGAGATCACGCTCATAGACGAGGTGTTGACACCAGACTCGAGTCGATTTTGGCCCGCGAATGTTTATATGCAAGGCCGCTCACAGGAAAGTTTTGACAAGCAATACTTGCGCGACTATCTGGAGTCTACCGGTTGGAACAAAGAGCCTCCTCCGCCCGCGCTACCAGACGAAGTGATCCAACAAACGGCCGAGAAATATCGAGAGGCATACCAGCGTGTTGTGGCTCGCTAAGGTCAACATCGTTCTCAAGCCCGTGGTCAACGATCCAGAGGGACTGGCAATTCAGAGCGGACTGAAATCCCTTGGGTTCGATGACGTTGCCGAGGTCCGCTCCGGCAAGCTCATTGAAGTTCGACTCGAGGCACCCGATCGAAAATCCGCACGTGAGCAGGTTGTGAGCATGTGTCGCAAGCTGCTCGCAAATCCGGTAATTGAGGACTATCGGTTTACGGTCGGGGAAATGAAGTGAGACTCACAGCGGTCACCGGCCGAGAGCGGCTTTGAAATCGATCCACGGTGATCTACCTAGTACAGAGGAGTGGATGTAGCACAGTATCCGGTTCGACCGGGCCGGACTATCGGGCAAGATGCCCGACACCGCCCCAGAATTCCCGAGCTACATCCGCCAAGTTGTACTAGTACGGGACAACTCGACGCACGACTTTGAAGCTAAGACGACGTCGTCGCTACTGGCATCTGCACCCTCTTCATTACCTTGCGAAGCTCTGTGAGTACGGATATGGGAACATGCTGAGAACCGATCGCTGCCCCTCGATCTCTGCCGTGGGAATCGGAACCACCAGTGGTCAATAGTCCCAATTTATCAGCAGCGTCCAGAAAATGGTTCCGAACACCATCGTCGTGAGCCACTGTCCAGCATTCAATACCATCCAGCCCGGCACCGATCAGAGACGCCAGGTCGTGCGCCTCAAGTAACGGCTTGCCCCGAGTAGCCTTTCCGGGGTGCGCGAGAATCGCGGCGCCACCCGCTGCGTGAATGAGTGCAATTCCATTTTCGATCGAGGCCGTCGCTGGCTGCTCTGCGGCACGGCGAAGGAATTGCCACGGATTGGGCAGTCTCCCGAGGCCGCGCGCACGCGTTATTGCCAGAACTACTGACGTACCCGTTGGATATCGGCTGTGAGCTCGTTGGAGCGCAGAAAGCGGAATATCCTGGCCTGCGTCACGTAGTTCTTCCAGGAGCATCCCAACGTGCACCCGCATGGCTCGTTCCGCTGCGCTAAACTGAGCTTCGATGAGCGGGTGGGTATAGTCGAAGCCGTAACCAAGCAGGTGGACCACCCGCCGCCCCCAGCGTACGGTCAGCTCAACCGCGGGAATCACCTCTACTCCCCGCCGACGGCCTTCCGACACCGCCTCCTGCGTACCCCCGACCACGTCGTGATCAGCGATTGCAATTGCCGTGAGCCCTTGTTCAGCGGCACGCTGCACAACCTCAGTCGGAGACAATCGGCCATCGGACCAGGTGGAGTGGAGGTGGAGATCGATCAATAGGAATGACCTGCGGGGTGTGGTGCCGGTGTCATCGCAATCCTGGAAAAGTCATTCATGCCTGAGGTCAGGCTCGCGTCCGGGGACATGGAGATCTCCCCGGTCACCCCGTGTTGATCTCTTGAGTCGCGAGCTAGCAGCTCGCCTCCACCGACTATCAGATCCCCAAAAGTGCACCGGCTAATCAAGCGCGCCTTTTGTGCTCGGAATCTCACCCGCGATGCGCTCATCGTAGCGCGTGGCATCATCCAGTGCCCGGGCCACTGACTTGAACGCGGACTCCACGCGGTGGTGATCGTTGGCGCCCAGCATTGAGTGGACATGGAGCGTGACACGAGCTTCCTGGGCAAGTGAGAGAAAGAAATGCGGCACCATTTCCGTAGCTAGCGTGCCCAGAGATGGTCCCTTTAACCCCAGCTCAACGAAGGCATTGCCACGGCCGCTGAGATCCACCGAGGCCATGGAGAGCGCCTCGTCGAGCGGAACAATGGCGTGCCCAAAGCGACGAATCCCGCGACGCTCACCGAGCGCTTCGGCGAGTGCTCGACCTAAACCGATGCCAATATCCTCCACCGTGTGATGGTCGTCAATGTGCAGGTCACCCTTAGCCTGAACGGTAATATCAAATCGACCATGGCGAGCCAGGCTTTCCAGCATGTGGTCGAGAAATCCAATGCCGGTTGAGATGTTGGCCACGCCGGTGCCGTCCACGTCCCACCGAACGGCTATGCTCGTTTCACGGGTTTCTCGGCTGCTGGTCCCGACTCGACTCATTGAACGGGAGCCTTGCGGAGCATCTCGATTAGGCGATCCGTTTGTGGCGGTGTTCCCACGCTAATGCGGATGAATTTGCGCAGTCGTTCTGAGTTGTAGAAGCGAACCAGAATTCCCTGATCGGCGAGATATCGCGTTAGCTCCGAACCTAAGATACCTTCCGCACGCACAAGAATGAAATTGGCCGCGGACGGGTATGGTGTCAGGTAGTCAATACTACTGAGCAATTCCATCAACCGTCGCTGCTCAGAAACAATGGCGCGGACGTTCGCCTCGAGCCAGGCACGATCATTGAGCGATGCTTCCATCGCAATGACTGCCGCCTGGTTGATATTGAACGGCGCTTTCAGCTTCCACATGTGCGGGGAGAGGCTGGAAGGCAGGATCGCGTAACCCAATCGGAGTCCCGCCAGACCAGCCCATTTGCTGAAGGTACGCAGAAGCACCAGGTTGTCACGCTCCGCAACCATGGATGCCAGCGACTCACCCCGAAATTCGGCATAGGCTTCGTCAACCACGACCAGGACACCGGTGTCGAGCAACCGCTCCACAAGCTCTCGGGAGACGGGGTTCCCAGTCGGATTGTTAGGCGAGGCGAGAAACGTGATCTTAGTCTTTGGCGTGATCGCCCTCAGCGCAGCACCCAGATCGATGTCGAAGCGCTCGTCTCGAGGCACGTCAATGAGTGGAGCCTCATACTGTTGAGCCACAAATGCGTAAACGCCGAACGTCGGCGAAAAGTCCACGACCTCGTCGCCCGGGTTGAGCACCGCACGCATGAGGAGATCAATCAGCTCATCTGACCCGTTGCCCAGAAATAGCTGCTCTGGCCCCACACCCACGTATTCTGAGAGGACGTTGCGCGCATGCTCCTGATCCGGATCTGGGTAAATGTGATAACCACTGAATTCCGCGAGTGACTGATTTACCATTGGCGAAGCGCCGTAGGGGTTCTCGTTAGCATCAAGCTTGATTACCTTGCTAACAGGAATCCCGAGACGGCGAGCGAGCCTATCAGGGTCTTCCGGTGGGGAGTACGGCGTCATCGAGGCGACAGCGTTGCGAATGAGTGAACGCGGTCGCGGTGGCGGAGTCGTCATTGTAGATCCTTCAATCGCAGCTCGATAGCGTACGCGTGACCATGGAGCCCCTCAGCCCGAGCAAGATCCATGGCTGGCGGACCGAGACGCTTCACGTCCGATTCGCCCATCGCAAAGACGGAAGTTATCTTGACGAAGTCATCCAGGCTCACCGGTGACGCAAAGCGGGCAGTGCCCCCCGTTGGCATGATGTGACTTGGACCGGCCGAGTAGTCGCCGATACTCTCCGCAGCAAGCTCCCCCACAAAGACGCCACCCGCGTTGCGCACTGACGGGAGCCAACGCCAGGGATCGCGAGTGCAGATGGCCATGTGCTCAGGAGCATACATATTGGCCAACTCCATCGCCTCTTCAATGGACGAAGTGACCACGGTCATACCACGTGCAGCAAGTGATTCGCGCATAATCTGCGCCCTGGGCGCCTGCTCAAGCTGCCTCTGCGCGGCAGCCAACACGTCATCAATAACTTGCGCGGACGTGGCCAGAAGCACCGGTTGAGCCATCGGGTCATGCTCCGCCTGGGCCAACAGGTCGGAGGCAAGGTACTCCACATTTGCATGCTCGTCGGCAATCAGCACGCATTCAGTTGGCCCAGGCAACCCATCAATTCCCACAAAACCATTCACGAGCCGCTTCGCCGCCACGACGAATAGATTTCCGGGGCCCACGATCTTATCCACACGCTCCACAGAATTCGTGCCAAGCGCGAGCGCGGCGATAGCCTGAGCGCCGCCAAGTCGGTAAACACTGTGGGCGCCAGCCAGGTAGGCAGCAGCCAGGAGCACCTCTGAGATTTCACCATTGGGTCCGGGAGGTGACGCTACCACGATCTCTTCCACACCAGCCACGCGTGCTGGGATGGCCGCCATGAGAACTGAGCTGGGATAGGGCGCACGGCCGCCGGGTGCATAGATCCCCACGCGCTGGAGCGGCCGGATAATCTGTCCGAGCGCACCATCACCTCGGTAGTCCAACCATGAATTACGGCGGGCGCGCTCGTGAAAGTCACGCAATCGATCGGCGGCCACCTGCAGGGCATTTCGCAGTGACGCGTCGATCGCATCCCAGGCGATCGCGAGCCGCTCCGGAGGAACAATAAGGTCCGACAGCTCGACACCATCAATGACCTGGCTGTAATGCCTGAGCGCGACATCACCCCTGGCAGCCACGTCCGCGATGATCCGGCGCGCAACTTCCTCCACGCCAATGCGCTCGCCAAATACTTCCGCAATGCGTGCCTGAACGGCCTCCGGCAAGGGGACGTCATCAATCATGCGCTGCTTCACAATGGCGGATCGGGCTGCCTCAGCACTCTCAAATCGGCGAATCTCGATCATGCTTCGTCCACCTCAGCCTCTCCGAAGAGCTGACGGCGTAACGATTCAAACGTCCAGGCCTTGTGCTCGAATACGTAGCGCAAGGGAATGGCCGTCACATCTGCCGCGCCGGCCTTTCGCAGGGCATCCACCGCCTTCTGAAGCAGGCTGTCATCCACCACTATGGTAGTGGCGAACCAGCCACTCTGACCGCCCACCTTGGAGTACACCGGAGCCACTGTGGGTCCCTGCAGCCCGGCCACTTCGCCGTGGCTCGTGACCATTTGGGCAATTGTCTCAGGACTATCGCCATGTATGTTCGCGGTGAGCGAGTAATAGCTCCGTGCCCGCAAATGAGCTTCAATGAGCTCCAAAATCTGGCGCGTAACCTGTAATTTAGCGTCCGAATCACGAAGGGCAACGCGATTCGCAATCAAGCAGGCCTGCGAATCGAGAATCGTTCCACCATTCACTGATTTCAGGCGATTTTCACGGAGGGTCACGCCGCTGGATGTGAGATCACAGATCATATCGGCGTAGCCCATGGCAGGCGCCGCTTCCATCGCGCCGCTGCTCTCGACGATCGAGAAATAGTTGATACCTCGGTCGAAGAGAAACTGACGGGTGAGATTGACATACTTGGTGGCAATTCGCAGCTCGCGCCCGCGCGAGCGCAGGTCGGCAGAAATCTCCGCCAGATCGGCAATACCGCTTACGTCAATCCAGCCTTCCGGCACCGCCAGCACAAGTGAACAGTGGCCAAAGCCCAGTTTGGGATGCAACATGATGACATTGTCGTCTTCCCGCTCATGTTCACGAACGATGTCATAGCCGGTAATACCGATGTCCACGCTGCCCTCGCTGACCTTTTCCACGATGTCAGGCGCGCGCTGGAACAGCACCTCCACGCCACGCAGCGAGCGGACCGTGGCACGATATTGCCGGGGGTTGCTCCGATTCACACCCAGTCCACATGATGAAAGAAACGCGAGCGCGGCATCTTCCATGCCCTTGGAGGGAACGGCTAACCGTAGGCGTGCTTCGCTCATGAGACCAGTACCTGAGACGAGACAAGCGCCTGAAAGAGCTCGGCTGTCGGCACGAGCCGCTCCTCTCGCTTTTCCATGTCTCGGAGCAGCACGGAGGATTCTTCCCGCTCGCGCGCACCAATCAACACTACGTGCCGCAGTCCGGCTCTGTCCGCATGGCGCAGATTGCCTCTGACACCACGATAGCGCAGGTCAAGGTCAACGCTGAGCCCCTGTTCACGCAAGAGCTGCGCAACCCTGATGGCTTCCATCGTATCGGCTTGTTCCACCGGTGCCACGAGCAGAGGGACAACCCGCACGTTGGCTTCCCTCCCATGCTCCTGCTCTAGCGCCAGATCAACCCGCTCCAGCCCGAATGAGAACCCGCACGCTGGAATCTGGGAGCGGCCGCCGAGTGCGCGGATCAAGCCATCATAGCGTCCTCCACCACAGAGCTGAACTGGCCCCTCTGGGCCATCGTGGTACATCTCAAAGACCATTCCGGTGTAATACCTGAGGCCGCGTGCCAGACTGAGGTCCACGACGATGTTGTGGCCGCTATAGCCATATGCATCGAAGACCTCAAGGGCCTTCTGGATTTCTTCGAGCGGAGCCGGATCCAGACCGTGCTCGTTGAAGATTTCTCGGGTGGTGGGCAGTGCTGATTCCAGAGGTCCCGCCGCCCGGTGAAGCGCGAGAACGCACTCCATGGCTCGATCCACCTGCCCAATGAGTTTTCTGCGCTCACCTTTTCGTAGCAGGCGTTGGACAATCTCCTCTGGGGTTCGGGTGCTGCCTTCCAGCCCGAAGCTCGCGCGCTCGAGGAGATCGATGGTCATGCGAGTAGCGTCACCGGGGCCTAGCTCTTCCAATAGGGTGGTTGGGGCAACACCCTGGTCATCCAATGGTGAAACGGCCGGTGCTCCCAGTAGATCCAGCATCCGCTCACGGATCGCCGTATGATCGGTGGAGCGATGGATGAGCATTTCCATATGCCCCAGGATCACGGACTGAGCATGTTCCTCAAGTCCAAGTTGGGCGAGCGACTCGAGGACAGCGCCAAGGTGGCCCACAACGATTCGGTGTCCCGTAAGTCCGGTACGCTCAAGCGCTCCACAGGCGATTGCCAGAGTCTCCGCATCAGCCTCGGGAGCCGGGCCACCAACGCACTCAAGGCCCACTTCAGTGTACTGACGATACCGTCCACGCTGTGGCTTTTCATACCGGAAAGCGGGTCCGGCGTAGGATAGACGCACCGGCAGCGGTTGATCCTGCAGGTGGTTCACGTAGGCACGCATGACCGAGGCCGTGAACTCCGGCCGCAAGCACAGTCGACGATTCCAGTGCGTGAACGTGTACATTCGCGCGGCGATCTCTTCACCGGATTTACGGAGAAAGAGGTCAAGATTCTCGAGCACCGGAGTGACGATTAGCCGATAGCCGTAGCGTTCAAAGTGCTCCAGGAGCTGAACCTGGAGTGAGTCAAGCCGAGCGGCGCGATCCGGCAGTAAATCAAGCGTGCCGCGCACGCGCTGGATTTCAGAAATCTCCATCCGTAATGTGGCCACCCTCTCCCGGTGAAAACGCTTTCGGATTCTAACACGGGCTGAATCGGTAGGTTGAAACACTGAATCACGATACCCAGAACGCAGCGACTGAGAATCCCGTCGGAATAGCTGAGCGCCCAATCTCTTCTTCCCTGAATCAGTGTCTGCTTCCACGCCATTCCTTGAAGGCGATCGGGTCTGTCACTGAGCTTGAGTCATTAGGCTGAATGCGGCACACTCAAGTCGTGAGAATCGAGGAGTCATCGCCACTCGTCTACCTGCTCATCCTGACCCTGGCCCTGGGGCTCATCGGAACAGTACTTATCATGTTCTGGTCCCAGCTCAGCAGCCTCATGCGAGGTCTTGGGGCGGCCTAGTGCAGGTGTTGCGGCACGTCTGGGCAACGGGCC
This sequence comes from Chloroflexota bacterium, assembly GCA_046154735.1. Taxonomy (GTDB): domain Bacteria; phylum Chloroflexota; class UBA6077; order UBA6077; family JACCZL01; genus CAVXYC01. The sequence continues at coordinate 30,599 of JBJXFJ010000108.1, forward strand.
TTGCCTCACTCTTTCCCTCGCGCTGCGTGGGCTGCGGACGGCGGGATACAGATCTTTGCGATGCCTGTCGATCGAACCTTCTGCGCTTACCCGACCGACGCTGTCCACACTGCGCGGCGCCCGCGGGGCGGCTCGGCGTGTGTGATCGATGCCGCACCCATCGAGTCTATCTCGACAGCATTCGAGTGGATCTCGCCTTTGACGGCCCACTGCGTAAGGCGATTCATCTCTTGAAATATCGGCATGGGACGTATTTGATCCCAATGCTCAGAGACTTAGCCCTTGAGTCCATACGCGCCCGGCCGCTCCGACCAGATGCAATTGTTCCCGTCCCAATTGGACCACGCCGCTTGCGGGAACGCGGCTACAATCAATCCATACTCCTCGCGGAAGCGATCGGTAGCGCCCTCAACCTCCCTGTCATGGTAGCCCTGGACCGAGTGAAGGAAGGCCCCTCCCAAACTCGACTAAACGTCAGTGAACGGCGAGCAAATGTGCGCGACGCATTTGCCGTACGGCGAGATCTTGATCCGGACGGGCTTCGCCTGCTGCTTATCGATGATGTCATGACCACGGGCGCTACGCTTGACGCGTGCGCTCGAGCGCTCAAGCGAGCCGGCGCGGCTCGGGTATTTGGCCTGGCGGTGGCACGTGAGGTCTAGCGGGACAGAGCCATTCGTGATTGCAACTTGGCCACGTAGGCACAATTTTTTCGCATCCACAAGCTGGGCAGATCCATGACCAACCTGCAATTCTCCGTACTGATTGTTGACAACGATAACGAGCGGCGAGCCCATATTCGCAATCTCATCGATGCCACCGACGAGCTCCGGTGCATCGGAGATGCATCTCACGGACGTCAAGCCGCCGCGCTCGCTCAGCAGCTCAATCCGGATGTCGTCGTCATCACGCTACTTCCCTCGCTCGAGGACAACACTCACGCCCGAGGATTGATCCGCCACGCCGCCGAGAGCGCTTCAGTCCTGCTGATCGGCGATTCGAGTGATCTCGCCCTCGCAAGTCTATCTGTTACAGGGGAGCCTCTCAGGAGAATTGACGCATACGCCGTTGACACGCACCTGATTCTCAGCTTACGAGCGCTCGTCTTGCATTCACCACGATCCTCGCAGCACATCAGTCGGCGGGTGCTGACCCGAGTAGTCCAGGCTCAGTCCTCCACCCCATTGCCCCACCTCACTCCGCGACAACTTGCAGTACTTCGGCAGGCCGCACGCGGGCTCACAAACCGCGATATCGGGTCACTGCTCAACATTTCGCAAGCAACCGTGGACAAACACCTGGCGGATAGTTATGTCAAATTAAGCGTGTCATCACGCGATGAAGCCATCAAGTGTGCCAGGCAACTCGGGTGGCTGGATGACGAGCCCGCGGGCTGACTGATTCGGTGCGGAACGTCACAGGGGTGAACCGTTAGCCAACCCTTGTTGCAAGCGGGCGGTACGCCGAGCATGCCCCTCCTCCTGAAGCGTAAACCAGAGATAGAAGGCAAAATAGCTACGCCAACCTGTCCAGGCCTCGGCAATTGCGCGGACTTCATGTTCCGTCGCTAAACGTCCCATGCCATACTGCTGGCCTATGATCCGGCGTAGTCCGCCATCACCAGCCGGGATGACATCAGGCTGCCCCACGCCGCGCATGAGCACGTATTCAGCCGTCCAACGACCGACGCCCTTGAGCTGCTGGAGTCGTTCGAGGGCAGTCTCCGCCGGCATCGCGTAGAGCGCATTTAGATCAAGGCGACCCTCCACTACCTCGTGAGCAAGATTCAAAATGTAGCGCGACTTCTGGCGGCTGAACTGGATTTCCGCCAACTCTGGTTCCGTGATCTCTAGCACCCGCTCCGGCGAGGGAAAGAGCATCCAGGATTCTCCATCGAGCGTGAAGCTATCACCAAAGCGCTCCACGAAGGCGCGCTTACACTTACCTGCAAAGCTCACATTGATTTGCTGTCCAATGATCGCCCAGACGATGGTCTCGAAGAGATCTGGGAACAGCACTGGCCTCAGGCCGCGAAATCGTGTGAGTAGGCCGCTCCCGAACTCATCCTTCCGCGCAATGGAATCCAGCAGCGGCCGAACATCCGTGCGAGCTCCGAACATGCGCTCCACAATGGGTCGGACGAGATTTTCCGGGTTGTTCGGCAGTTGCGTGCTCTGCAATGACACCAGGAGCGTATCGGCACCATCAGCCGGCTGTGAAACGCTGAGGAGGGATGGTTGCCCATCGATCACGAGGGGTCGGTGATACGAGCGCTCGCCCAATCGCTCAACGATGGTCGCAGGCGAGCCACGCAGGTAGGCCAGCGGAAGATCGAAGCTGAATGGTGCGATCACTGAGATCAAACACTGGAACGTTTCCATGTCAGGCAGGACAGCAGAGCTTGCACGGGCGATAGCCAGACTCAATTGCTTGAGACGGAGAGGAGAATGTAACCGCGTTGTGCGGCTTCACCCGTCGTCCCGCGTAGCAGAATGGCAGACAGAAGATTCGAGTGGTGGTGCAGCCATTGAATCGCTTTCCCTGCCGCGCCCGCCGAGCAAGAGCGTCCACGTCAACACCCTCCAGCAACAGGATTGCTCGCTTCTTGGATGGACCACCAGCCCCGTAGTTCACCAGCGTGTAGTCCGTACGCACGGCCCGGTGACAGGGTACCAGCACCGGTATCGGATTGCTGGCCATGGCATCACCGACCGCGCGCGCGGCCAACGGCGCGCCGATGGCCCGTGCGATCCAGGAGTACGACCGAATCTCCCCTCGTCGTACGGTCATGACCTCACGCAACGCGCGCTCCTGCAGAGGCGTCACGGATGAGAGATCCACGGTCCCCCGAAACCTCCCCCGTCTGTCCAACACGTCTCTCACGGCGCGGCCGAGCACTGCCGGCACTTCGCTGGAAGGTACCGGCCGCTCACCAATGCGCTCATAGCACTTCTGTTCAAAGTCTTCCGCACTCAAATCCAGATCACTGAAGCGCGCTGTCCGACCAGAGAAAGCGAGGCTGAGACGCCCGTAGTCCGAATCAAAGGCCGCGTATTCAAGCGGCTGCGCCGGTCCAGAGTCCGATGTGGCTCGCTGATTTATCGAAACCGTAATCAACCTCCATATGCCAGTTCCGTCCTTGCCGGAACGCTCATCGCTAGTTCGGTAATGAGAGCTGCACGCTGCTTAAGCCGCACTAGCCAGCGGCCGACAGTGTTTGCACGGCCGATATCCCGCGGCACTCGCAGCTCGCTCGTCGGAGAACATCACCTGGTGGATCAGTTGAATTCGGCGTGCGTCCCGGCAGGTGGGATAACAGTAAATTCGGGTCGTATCGGAGCCCAGGTAACGCACTTTGCGCCGCGCCAGCTCGTCAATTGCCTCAGTGGAAACACCCTCACGCTCGAGCAAGGTCCGTTTGATCCCACTTCCGTAGGCATAGTTACCAATACCGCCCGTGGAAGGCACGACCCGATGGCAGGGCAAGAGCAAGGGTACAGGGTTCCGATTCATGATGTTTCCCACGGCACGCACCGCGCGCGGGCTACCGGCTTCGGTTGCGAGCCACGCATACGGTCGCAGTTCACCTCGTGGAATCGTGCGCATCTTCTCAAGCACGACCCGTTCAAAAGTTGGCAACCCATCGAGATCGACTGGAACATCGCTCGACCACCGCCCCTCGGCTGCATCAACCACCGCTTGAGCAATTTGGGATGGTATCTCCCCAATGACCGCGTCTCGACCAAGCCGGCGGCGGTACGCCAGTTGAACTGTCTCGGCGTCTCCGGGATCGAGGGACACAAAGGTCACACCGCGTGCATTGAAGCCCACCCAGACCTGGCCGAGCGCCGTTGAGATCCGGCCAAGCTGATCACTCATGGCTGCGCTGATGCGACCAAGAAGGGATGGCGGCGCCGAAACCGCGAGTGCATGCAGCGCGGAGGTCACTTCTTTGAGACGCAGCAACGCGAGCGTGCATGCCTCGCAGCCATCGAGATGTGCACGGACTTCGGCCTGGATTTTGGAGTCCAGTTCCGCCGTCCGATACGCGTCCAGCAGTCTCGCGGTTTGTTCACAACTCAGCATGGGAGTCCTCCAAGAATTCTTCACGTAGGCGGGCCAGACTTCGAAATACTTTCCCCCTCGCCGCCGATTCCGTTCCACCCCTGATGACGGCAATCTCGGCATAAGTCAGATCGCTGATAAATCGCAGGGTCAACCACTCCCGCGTGATCTCATCCACTCTCCCAAATGCAGTTCGCATTCGATCGAGCTCACCGTCAACTACGGTTCGCTCCGGATCGCTGAGATCGGCAACTTCCGGGACGTTCTCAAACGGTACGATCAGTAGCCGACTTTTTCGAGCACGAATACGGTTAAGTGCCAGATTTCGGGCGATCTTCAGTAGCCACGACCGAACGGCCAGGTCAACAACCTGCACTTCACTGTATTGCGTGCGCAGCGCGCGAATTGCGCGGACGAATGTGTCCTGTGCTACCTCCTCTGCATCCCGGGGATCGGACACTACCGCGAGGGCGTACGCATACACTCTGTTCTGGTGTGTCGTGACGAGCTCAGAAATGGCCGTGTCATCTCCATTTCGCACGCCAAGCAGGATTCTGACTGCCTTCGTCTCAGTAATCACCTGTCCTCCCTGCGCGTGGTTTGCTACGCTCAATAAACACCAGAATGGCGCTCCGCGTTCGCGGTGACGTTCAGATTCATTCACCGGGATTTCACTGTGACCGATCAGACTTCAGACACGCCAATACTCAACATTACCGGGAGCCTCGCGGCGCTTGGTCCGATGCACCGCGAGCTGCTGCCCCTATATTCACGGTGGATGAACGATTTTGAGGTGACACGAACACTGGCCGTTGGATGGTTGGCGATGACCATGGAGCGAGAGGTGGAGTGGTATGAGCACGCTTCACGAGCCTCGAACCAGGTTACGTTCACGATCTACGCGTTACCCGAACTACGCCCGATAGGAAACGCCGGATTGACCGAGATCGATGATCGGCATGGGACAGCGGAATTTGGAATCTTGATCGGGGAAAAGGACTATTGGGGTAGGGGCATTGGCACCGAAGTCACGCGGCTCGTCCTGGACTACGCGTTTCATGGTCTGGGACTGAACAATGTCATGCTGCGGGTATACGCGACCAACGAAGCCGGTATTCGCGCCTATTCACGGGCTGGATTCAGGACCATCGGCCGCCGGCGGGAGTCTCGCCGTTGGGGAGCCGCGCGGGTCGACACAATACTTATGGACTGTCTCGCGACTGAATTTCAGGAGTCCGTCCTCGCAGGCCGTTTCCTGTAATCCTGCCAGTGCCCGGTCACTTACCGTGAACGCTGACTGGCTTCATACCCCTGAGCGACCACCGCCATATCCGGCAATCGAGGAAGCGCCCGTAGAGCTAGTTCCAGTTCACAGCGCGTACCCGGGCGAGAGCCTGGGTTCGGGCGGTAGCAGGAGCCCGACGACCCATCGTCATTTTGGTGTGAAGTGAGCCCCCGGAAGAGATCGTGTCGAACTGACGACACATGCGGACTCTCTGCCGACCAGACGCCAATCGCCGAGACGCTTGGATAGCTCAGTACTCGGCGGATCTGGCGAAGCTCCACATCGAGGCGCGCCCAGGGCTCATCAGCGCGGTAGACACCCGGTAGCTCCCGGGATGTGCCCAGCTCCTCCACAATGACCGGCAACGCCCGCCCGTTCTCGCAGGTCATTCTGGTTGTGTGCTGGAGGTCCCACTGGATCGGTACGTCTCCGCCGCCAGTATCGTCCCACCAGTCAAACGTATGCAGGGTATAGGCGTGGATTGGCGCCTCGCAAAAGAGGTGGCGTGCAATGGGGGAATCGGAATTTCCAGGGTCCAGGATCCCTCCACCCATAGTGCCCGGCAGAATCGGCGTGACACCGTCAATTCTGCGAATCTCAATGGTCACGTCATCGATAAAGCGAAGAATCATGCTCGGGTTTTCCTGGGTGTGAATCTCATTTCCAAGCTCCCACGCCCAGATAACGTCAAGAGCGCCGTGCTGTTTCACGGTTAAAATGATTTCACTCAGAAATTCTCGATAGCTGCCGCGCCAGGTGGAGGAATAAAAAGGAAGCATGAGCTGTCGGTATCCGTGCATCCAACCCAGTGGCGCGGATGTATCACCGGGAACCTCGCGGTACTGGTCCATGAGAGCGACAATGAGCTTGAGACGGTGCTGACGCAGTAGTGGTGCCATCTCAACAATTCGCTCACCGATCTCCCTACCAGTCAGATTCAGGTGACCAATTTTGTCCGTTGAGAACACACGCACCACTCCTGCGTTCAACCAGGCCGCGTACTCCAAATTCTCTCGCACATCGGCCGGCCTCTCGTGAAAGAGCAGCGCGTGCATATTGAGAATGAGTGACTGGCCGTTGGCGAAGTTGCGCGGAGCGAGATTAGGATTTTGCCCCGGGGATCGCGTCGCCACGTGGACATCGATGCCTGACGCGCGAACGGCTTCGGCGCTTGCCGGTGCAGGAGGCGGAGCACCCGTTGACGCCATCACGATGATGACCGCGGAGAGCAGTAGAACGGGAAGCCGATACGCCGCTCGGCCTAGATTGTGCAGAACTTGGATGGACTCTTCTGAGGATCTCACGCATCACTCCGACCGTCATGATCCATTCACGATCAGTCGGAACAACGAAGGATTTATGCGGCACGGGATGGGATTGCACGGTCCGCCACAGGGAGAAGTCACCATCGTCGTGAAACTTGAAAGGGGATACACATGGCCACATCAATGCCACGCGAGACAGAAAACGTCGTCCTTGGGCGTACGGGCATATCCGTCCCGCCGCTGGGTATCGGCACCTGGCAGTGGGGCGACCGTATCTGGTGGCAGTATGGAGATCGCTACACCGATGCGGATCTGAGTCTTGCTTACCGGGCCGGAGTTGATCACGGGATTCGGCTTTTTGACACCGCCGAGATCTATGGCATGGGTACATCGGAACGCCTGCTGGGTCAATTCAGCGAGCGAGATCCATCGATCATTACCGCGACAAAGTTCTTCCCGTTTCCCTGGCGATTTCGGGCTGGAGACGTCGAGCGCGCGCTGCGGGGAAGCTTGCGCCGGCTTGGAACTGACCATGTGGATCTATATCAGATTCACTGGCCCATACCACTGGTGCCCATTGAGAAATGGATGGATGGCCTGGCTCAAGTAGTGCAGAATGGTCTGACTCGCGCCGTTGGTGTTTCGAACTACAATCGAGGACAGGTTGCGCGCGCAGTCAGAGCGTTGGAGGCCCAGCAGATCCCTCTCGCCTCCAATCAGATCGCGTACAGCCTTCTGAACCGAGCGCCGGAGCACAATGGCGTCTTGCAAACGTGCCAGGCGCTCGGCGTATCAGTGATTGCTTATAGCCCGCTAGGAATGGGCATGCTCAGTGGGAAATATACGGCGGAAAATCCACCACCCGGCATCCGTGGCCGTCGCTATCCACCGAGTAGACTCAAATCCATGGAGCCACTCATTCAATCGATAAGGTCCATTGGCCTGGCTCGAGACAAAACGCCGTCTCAGATTGCGCTGAACTGGGTCATCTGCAAAGGCGCGATTCCAATTCCGGGGGCGAAAAACGCGCTCCAAGCAGAGGAAAATGCCGGTGCACTTGGCTGGCGGCTATCGAGCAACGAGATCGCGACCCTCGATGATGCGAGTGCGCGGATCGCTTGACGATTCGGCTTGGCACCCACCAATACTTGCCAAGCTCCGTGACTCGTGACCTCCGGACTTCCGGACTTCCGGAGGTCACAAGCAATGGGACTATTGCGCGTTTCCGGCTTTCAGCCAGTCCGCGTAATCCTTCACCGCGTCATTCAGGCTCCACGCGGGCTTGTAGCCCGTATCGGCCGTGGTGTGCGCCAGTGACAAGTAAGGGTTGTTCTTATGCCCGGGACCTGAACCGGGGTTGAGCTGAGCGGTGAAACCCGGAACAGCCGTCTGAACAGCCGCCAGCAGCTCTCCCCACTTGGTAGCCCGGCCGCCACCCACGTTATAGACCTTCCGCGGAAGGCTCTCTGCGAGGTGAACCTTCTGAATTCCCTGAGCACAGTCCTTCACGTAGCAAATGTCACCGGCATCGTCAGCATAAGGAACGCCGCCGCGCCCACCAGCGAGATTTGGATCCTGCCCCTTCACCGCGGCGTGTGTGAGGCGACTCGGCAGATTTGCCATGGTGTGATAAAGCGGACCCCAGATGCCGGCGATGCGCAGCATCACCACATCCATTCCGGCTCGCTCGGCATAGTGGAGACCAAGAATCTCAAAGGACTTCTTGAATGCCTCCGTGGGATTGTGGGAGGGCAAGGGAAGGGGGTCATCCTCAGAATAGGGGCCGTCTGCCAGACCGGAATAGACCGCAACGGAGCTCGCCACGGACAACCGTTTGACCTTGAGCTCCTCGGCCACCTGGAGAATGTGGAGCAACCCGTCCATATTGGTCTTGAAATCTTCCGCGGGAGTCAGCGCACCAAGTCCTGGCACCGCGAGGTGCACGATTCCGTCAACGCTGTACTTCTTGCCAACTTCAGCGAGTGCCGGGCCATCCGCAACGTCCACGACCTCCACCTTGGCTCGATTGCCCAAGTATGGCTGAATGAAATCTGGCTCTCGCTTGGTGCGCCACATCGTCAGGACAACGTCTTCACCGGCATCGATGATCGCTTTCGCCGTGTGCAGACCGATGAAGCCCATTCCACCCGTGATCAATTGCATGCTTATCTCTCTCCCGGCCCCGGCTCAGGCAACGAGCACAGCCAACCAATCGCCCTGAGACAGAGGCCTAAACTACGCGGTATTGTGGTCGAGTCATCTCGCAAGCGCAAGCATCTCGATTTCCCGAACGGAGGCCCTGTAACCGTCGGTTAGAGAAGCCGCGACATCCGGAATGACGTGCTCGCGTGAGAAATCCTCGGAGGCACGATGGACCGAGCGATTCAAACGGTACAATGACTCTACTCATATGTCCCCTACGGTGTTGAGCAATGGCTGTTGAGTTTCGAGACTATTACGAGGTCCTGGGAATTCCGCGCTCCGCGGATGAGAAGGCCATTCGGGCGGCCTACCGACAGCTTGCTCGGAAATACCACCCTGATGTGAACCCGGGCGACAATAGCGCCGAATCGAAGTTTAAAGAGATCAATGAGGCGTACGAGGTACTTTCCGATCCCGAGAAGCGATCCAAGTATGATGAGCTTGGTGCACGCTGGAAAGACTACGACGCCTGGCAGCGCGCCCGGCAGGCCGCCGGCAAGCCCGGCGCAAGCCCTGGAGATTGGTCCGATCTTTTCCGCGCCCAGGAATCTACCGGCCACTCACGCTCTTACGCCACGAATGCTGAGGATCTTCAGGATCTCTTCGGTACGGATGCTCCATACTCCGATTTCTTCGAAACGTTCTTCGTGGGTGGCAGACAATCAGCGCGCCCACATCGGGGGCTCGATCTCGAAGCCCAAGTGGAGATTGATTTTTCCGAAGCGGTCAGCGGAGCTACCCGGATCATCGATATACCGCGGCCAGGCGGGGGCAGCCGGCGGATTGAGGCCAGGATTCCCCCGGGGGTGGACGATGGCACGCGAATACGCCTTGCCGGCCAGGGTGAGCCCGGGAACAACGGCGGCCCGTCGGGCGATCTTTACCTCGTCACGCGGGTCAAGCCGAGTCCGATCTTTTCACGCATTGGCGACCAGCTTCGTCTGATCACGCACGCGCCGTTGACGCGTATGCTCCTGGGTGGTGAGATTGAAGTCCACACGCCTACCGGTCGGGTAGCGCTGAAGCTGCCACCCGGCACGACTGACGGACAGACCTTCCGACTCCGAGGGCAGGGCATGCCCAAAATGGCTGCTCCACAGTCCCGCGGAGATCTGGAGGTGGAAGTCCACGTCACGTTGCCACTCAAGCTCACGGCCGAGCAGCGCCGGTTGATTGAAACATTTGCCGAACTTGAAGGAGCCGCAGCAGCCGCGGAGAGCGCCGCATGACCACCATTCAACACACGATTACCATTCGACTCACGCGCCAGGCCGCGGCCCAGTCTCTCGGCATCACCATGACTCGACTCGTGAAATACGAGCGCCTGGGCCTTGTGGAGCCAGCCATTGAGAATCGCCGACCGGTCTACGGGCCCGGCGAGCTGGCCCGAGTACGGAAGATTCGACGGCTTGTCGACGATTTGGGCGTGAATCTGGCCGGGGTGGAGATTATCTTGCGCCTGCTTGACCAGATGGCGGATCTGGAGCCGCGCGCTCGCCCCTGACAACAATCCTGAATGACAATTCACTGCGCAGCTCGATGACTGCGCCATCGCAAACGTGTGGAGCGCCCATGAATACCCCTGTCTGGCTCATCGATCTCCGTGGTGAGGCCGAGTTACCCGAAGGCACATTCAACCTTGACGGCCTGGTTATCCAGCCGTCCACTTACGCCGTACTTGGTATCGGAATTCGGACTGGCTTTTTCTCAAAGCGAACAGTCTGGACAACGGTCAACCATATGGTACGAGCTGACGGTGCGCGAGCCTGGCTTACTGGCTCACTGAACCAGATGAGCCCTCGCCCGCCTGACGGCGTGTGGCTCCAGGGGGATCTGCAGGTGAGACAGCGCACAGAAAGTCTCGGAACTATGGGCTGGGCAGGGGTGAGTGACGGCAGCGTCGTTGAGTTCGGACTGATACCTCATGACCCCAGGATGCTCGCACGTCGCATCACTCGCGAATCAATCGTCAGCCTGAATGATCGAAGCGTTGAGATTGCGAGCGCATCCCTGGAGGATGAACCACTCCTGAAGATTGACCGGGAGATCGAGGAAGAAGTTCGACGACGACTCTGGGAAACATCAGGCTCACTCTCAACGGATGCACTCGAGCGCATCACCGTTACTGTGAGCGGTGGTCTGGTTGTCCTCGGTGGAATGGTTCCTCGAGATACTGACCGTGCACTGGCGATCACAATTGCCCATGAACCGCTCGAAGCTCGTGGGGTGATTGACCACGTGGAGACCGCGCAGGGAATCGCCGCTTCAGGCGGAGACTTTTAGCCGCACCGGAACATCCTCCTGGAAACGTCTACGGTCCAGACCATCTGGAGAGAACCCAACCGCTCGGGTGGGACTGCTGGCAGAGTTACACCTCCAGCAAGACAAACGGCTCGTTAGGTGATTCGCGCCGAAACAGGGGGAGCGCGCAGTTAAAAACCGGTCGACCACCAGGAGTCATACCCTGACGCTGTCCGTAGTGAGAGTGCCCGTGCACCACGGCATCCACCTGGAAACGGTCAATTGGCTCCGCGAGACGGGACGACCCCAGGAACGGAATAACCTCCACGCACTCACCGTCCACAGTGGCGCGAATTGGCGAGCCTCAGGACGGAGATTCTGGCCGCACCTCACGACTCTGGGCCGCCAGGGCATGTAAGATTGACGAAGTAGTTGCGGTTCAACCGACAAGGAGACATTCACATGCGCGTGGCGATTGGCGCGGACCACGCCGGCCTGCCCCTCAAAGAACCATTGAAGGCACTCCTGGCGGAGTCCGGCCACGAAATTGTGGATCTCGGAACACATTCACCAGAGCCCTGTGATTACCCCGACATCGCGCGAGCAGTAGGGGAAGCCGTGATCCTTGAACGGGTGGATCGAGGCATTGTCCTCTGCGGCTCTGCACAGGGAGCATCAATCGCGGCGAACAAACTCTCTGGCATCCGAGCGGCCGTAGGCCACGACAACTACTCCGCTCACCAGAGTGTTGAGCACGATGATGCCAATGTCCTCTGTCTGGGCGCTCGTGTGATTGGACAAGCGCTCGCTCTCGAAATCGTGGGGGCCTGGATGGCTGCCCATTTCACTGGTGAGGAACGACATTCACGCCGAGTGCAGAAGGTGCGCGATCTCGAACGCCGAATGCCACTCCTGGAGCTTGGCCTTGCCGGCCAGAGCGCCTGGATGGACAACATCTCGCTCGATCTACTCAACGGCGATTTTCGGCAGCTCATTGCTCGGGGGATCACCGGCGTAACATCGAATCCGACAATCATGGAAAAATCGATCTCCTCGAGCGTTGCCTATGATCCAGCAGTCCGAGATCTTGTTCGCCGAGGAGCCTCGGCTCGCGACATTGCCGTGTCGCTCTGGGTTGATGACATCCGCGGCGCTTGCGATCAGCTCCGCCCGATCTATGATCTCACTCAAGGCGCGGACGGATTCGCGTCCATCGAGGTGGACGCAGAGCTAGCCAATGACACGCAACGCACGATTCAGGAGGGCCGCCGACTCTGGGGGGAAGTGGATCGTCCCAACGTGATGATCAAGGTGCCGGCTACTCCCGCCGGGCTCCCGGCCATTCAGCAGCTCACCTCTGAAGGCGTGAACGTGAATATCACCCTGCTCTTCTCGCAAACTGTCTATGAGCAGGTCATGGAGTCATACCTCACGGGACTGGAGCGCTGGATGCAGTCCGATGATCACACCGGAGCGCCGCCAGCGAGTGTTGCCAGCTTTTTCGTCAGCCGAGTTGACTCGAAGGTGGATGCGGCCCTCAAGGCAAAGATCGCCGAGTCACTCAGTGACGAGGAGCGTGCTGAGCTTGACTCACTCCGAGGGACCGCTGCCATTGCAAACGCCAAACTTGCCTACCAGAGCTTCCTCACACACTTCGCAGGACCTCGCTGGAATCGGCTGGCAAACCAGGGTGCGCGGGTGCAGCGTCCACTCTGGGCAAGCACCAGCACAAAGGATCCCAGTTATCGCGATGTGCTGTATGTCGAGGAGCTCATCGGCCCAGACACGGTCAACACCATGCCGCCCCAGACGATTGAAGCATTTGCGGACCACGGATACGTGCGGCCGAGCGTCGCGGAAGGCCTGGATGAAGCGCGACAACAGCTTGCGTCTCTTCACAAGCACGGCATCGACCTGGCGCGCATCACGGAGCAGTTGCAGCAGGAGGGTGTGGAGGCATTCGCAACCTCGTTTGACGCACTCTTGCAGTCCATCGATCGCAAACGCGACGCGATTATTCGGGACGATCAGACTCGCCTCCGCGTGCTGCCCGGCCCCATTTCTTCAGAGATCACCGAGGTCACTGGTCGGTTTGCCGAGCAAGGACTGGTTGAACGCATCTGGAAACGTGATGCGAGTCTCTGGACATCAGACGCGGGAGAGGCAGCCTCGATCGAGAATCGGCTCGGCTGGCTTGATGTCGCCCTCCATATGCGTGAGCAGCGCCGTCGTCTGACCTGCTTTGCCGAACAAGCCGTCCGCGATGGGTACAAACACGTGGTGCTGCTTGGCATGGGCGGCAGCTCGCTCGCGCCGGAGGTATTTAAGCGCACCTTCGGGAGTGCACCAGGCTACCCGACCCTGACCGTCCTTGATACGACCGTGCCGGATGCGATCGTGGCTGCCGAGCAGTCTATTGAAATCTCAAAATCGCTCTTCATTGCGGCCAGCAAATCCGGCACCACCGTCGAGACACTGTCACATCTCGCCTACTTCTGGGAAAAAACGGGCGAACAAGGGGAGCAATTCACTGCAATCACCGATCCGGGCACACCGCTCGAAGCATTAGCACGAGAGCGGGGATTCCGCGACTGTTTCGTCAATCCGCCCGATATCGGCGGGCGATACTCGGCGCTCTCCTTCTTTGGTCTGGTGCCCGCGGCGCTGCTTGGGCTGGACCTGGAAGAAGTGTTCAAACACGCGCTCAATCATCGCGATTTGTGCCGCGAACTGGCGATCACGGGCCGTAACACGGCACTACAGCTCGGCGTGTTCATGGGCGTAGCGGCCAGAGCAGGACGAGACAAGCTGACGCTCATTACGCCCGATGCGATCTGCAGCTTTGGACTCTGGGTGGAGCAGCTCATTGCGGAAAGCACCGGGAAGTCCGGTACCGGGATCATCCCGATTGTGAGTGAGCAAGCCGGACTGATCCAAGCGTACGGTCATGATCGCGCATTCGTCGTGATCGAATCTCGGGACGAATCTGCTGGAACCGCCGAGCACACGGACTTGATTCAGTCACTCACGGAGGCCGGGCATCCAGTTGCCGTGCTGCAGCTTGACGGCGTTTACGATCTCTTCGGCCAATGCTTAACTTGGGAATTTGCCACGGCCGTGGCTGGCGTTGTGCTCAACATCAACCCGTTCAATGAACCAAATGTGCAGGAAGCCAAGGATCAAACGAACCTGGCGCTCGATGCATTCAAGCAATCAGGTCAACTCCCATCCGTGGCTCACCAAACCGTGCAGGCCGTGGCGCAATTCATAGGGTCAGTTCAGCCCGGCGACTATCTGGCAATTCAGGCGTATCTCCCATACGACGAATCGATGGAGAAGGCGCTTGATACGCTACGGTTAGCCGCTCGCGACAAGTATCACGTCGCAACCACCGTGGGCTTTGGCCCTCGGTTCCTTCACTCCACCGGCCAGCTTCATAAGGGCGGGCCAAGTTCGGGTGCATTTGTCCAGATTGTTTGCGACAACGCCGCTGAGCTACCCATTCCGGAAGCCCCGTATAGTTTTGCGGTGCTAAACAAGGCCCAGGCTGTGGGTGACTATCAAGCACTTAAGGCGCACGGTCTACGTGTGATTAGACTGGACGTAGGCCGTTCGGCGCTCACGGGTATTCAGGAGCTCACCCACCTGATTGCCGGGAAGTCACTTTAACCGGACTCAGGTAGTCCAAAGTGAAGGCAGAGCACTCATTACCGGCGCGTTGGCCAGGGTCCGCTCCGTTCCGCATTTCAGCCTGGAGCATTGCCCTGGCAGTGCTCTCGCTGCTCATTGTCACCGGCTGCCAGGCTACGGTTGCGTTACCGGTTCCTACCGCGCAACCCTCAGCTACCGTCCCAATCAGCATAGTTGAACCAGGGAGCGAGCGGCAGGACTGGGCACGGAATGCAACGTGGACTCCTGGACAGCTTGAAGCTCATTTCTCGAAACACGGCCGGGAAGGCCCCTACGCGAGCATTGCGGACTATGATCGCGCGGCTCGTGAGGCTATCGTGAGGGGCACCCAGTTCACCTACGTTGACCGCGAGTCACGAGCGCAACGACTGGGTTTCTATGAGGCTGTCTCGAACCGCTTCACGTCACTCACCTCGGACGGGCGGCGCATCACAACGTTTTTTCATCCGGACCGGAGAGACAACTATGTCCGCGGACTGGATCGATCCACGTACCGATGACACCAATGCAGAACGTCCGATCGATTATTCACCGCCTGTTGATGAAGCTCGGTATTCGTCACTACAGACTCTTCTTACTGCAACAAGAAGGTCAGATCTTAGCCGGCGGTATCGAATGCGTGTCAGGATTCGTACTAGACGAGACCGGTGCCGTCCATGGATTCTGGCTCGCTTATGATGAGCGGATCGAGCAATATGTGTTGCAACCATTCTTTGCCGTAAACGAACCTGCTCTCCAGTTCGCCAACGATCCGGAATATCAGCAGGCTTGCTTGATGATGTCCATTCAAGCGACCTGAGCGCGGCTCGCTCGCCCAGCGATGTCCAAATCTCGACACCGTGGTATCAGCGAAGGTCAACAGCAGGTCTGTTGACTGACTTCAGGACGGCGGCGTAGATGGACCGGTTGCGATTGCAGCCCAGAGGAAGGCTTCCGCAAAAGCCTCTGTACGCATATCATGTTCATGGGGAAATCGGCACAGGCTCATTCACAAGCCAGTCGGGGCTGTCCGCCCCTCACCGATTGGAGCCGCGCAAGGTGCTGGGTTACCAGAAACTATCGATTCTCACGGTTGCCGCGACGTACGCGCTCATCGTCATTGGCGGAGTGGTGCGCGTAACGGGATCCGGTTTGGGCTGTCCGGACTGGCCCACCTGCCATGGGCAACTACTGCCTCCCCTGGAACAAGCGGCACTCATTGAGTTCACACACCGGTTGGTTGGAGCCCTGGTCTCGCCGCTGATATTGGCAACTACTGCCGGGGCGTGGATCTGGCGACGCTCGGATTCGGCAGTGCGCCACACGGCTACCGCCCTGCCACTGCTTCTGGCCGTTCAGATCCTGCTAGGCGCAGTTGTTGTCTGGCTCGAGCTCCCCGGCATGGTGGTGCTCGTACACCTGGGGTTCGCAATGGTCATTCTGGGCGGTCTCACCTGGGTAAGCGTGCTTTCCGGGCCGGCCCCTCACGTGGCTATCTCGGACGCTCCTTCACTCACGAAGTTTTACCGCCTGGCCCGAGCAGGCATGGTCG
Organism: Chloroflexota bacterium; assembly: GCA_046154735.1. Lineage (GTDB taxonomy): Bacteria > Chloroflexota > UBA6077 > UBA6077 > JACCZL01 > CAVXYC01. The sequence continues at coordinate 46,878 of JBJXFJ010000108.1, forward strand.
CCACCTTTCTGCTCGTCCTCCTCGGTGCACTGGTACGTGCCCAGGGGGCAAGCTGGGCGTGCACTGGGTTCCCCACCTGCAATGGATCGTGGCTTCCCTTTGGCTCGAATCGGTTCATTGATATTCATCTCACTCATCGTCTGTTTGCCTATCTTGTGACGGCGCACCTCATCGTCATCGCAATACGAGCCCTGAAGCTGAAGGGACTTGATCTGTCTCTACGTCAGCTCGCCGTCGCGGTGGTTCTGCTGGCATTTGTGCAAATCGGCATCGGTGCCGTGGCCGTCTCCACGGGCGTTGGCGCGTTAAGCCAAGCACTCCACCTCGCCGGCGCAGCCGCGGTGTGGATGGCCACTGTGGCCCTCACCGCGCAGGCGTATGCCCGCGTGCGGGGATTTCCCGCTGCATCAGCATCGCTGAGCTCGCCCGAGACGGCGAAGCCGAGGAGCATCGTCGCGGCATACATCGGTCTCACTAAACCTCGAGTGATGTCGCTTCTGCTTCTCACAACGCTGGCTGCGATGATGATTGCTCAAGGCGGGATGCCGCCGCTGCCACTTGTGTTGTGGACACTTATCGGTGGGGCACTGGCCTCCGGTGGCGCATCAGCGATCAACTGCTACTTTGATCGAGACATTGATCTGCTCATGGATCGCACAACGACCCGCGCAATACCCTCAGGGCAGATTAGTCCGAAGCGGGCTCTTACCTTTGGAATCGTGCTGGGAATTCTGTCGTTCGCAATTTTGACGACATTTGCGAATCTTCTCGCCGCGAGTTTAGCACTGGGCGCGCTGCTCTTCTATGTTGTGATTTACACCCTCTGGCTAAAGCGCTCATCGCCGAACAATATCGTCATCGGGGGAGCGGCCGGGGCGGTCCCCCCACTCGTGGGCTATGCCGCGGTCGCCGGCCAGCTTGACCTATTGGCCATCTACCTTTTCGCCATCATTTTCTTCTGGACACCACCACACTTCTGGGCGTTGGCGCTGCTCATGCAGACGCAATATCGCCGCGCCGGAATACCCATGCTGCCGCTTGTCTTTGGCGAAACGGAGACTCGTCGCCAGATCGTGCTCTACAGTATTCTCGTCGTGGCGCTCACCCTCATCATTTTCTCGGTCCGACTGCTGGGCCCAGTCTATCTCCTGGGCGCGGCCACCCTTGGAGCGCTACTCCTTTACTATGCGATCAAGCTCTGGCGGGACGCGACAACCGATTCCGCTCGGCAAATGTTCAAGTTTTCAATGCTCTATCTGGCGCTCTTATTCACCGTCATGGTGATCGACCGTCAGGTCATACTCTGACGCCCCGCGTCATAAGGATTCAACAATGGTGCTGAACGCCAAGGCCATGGAGTGGGCCGCCGGATTTGGAATCGACTCGGCGAAGCTCAAGAGCGCGAAGGTCAAGATCTTTGGAAAATGGTACTTCCCCGATATTCCCGCGAATCAGCGGCTCGTCAACTTACAGACTGGTGAAGTTGAGACATTCGTGGCAGGCCTGCGGGCCGGGACCATTCTCTACGTTCTCGAGGATGAGCTGAAACAGGCAAAGCTCGGACCGTTTGGCGAGCCCGCCGCGGAGACTCCCCCACCAGACAAGGCGGCCGAGCCGTCCTGACGGCCATCATCCGCGCATCACGGCTTTCCTGGAAGCACATTGGCGCACTCGTGCTTGCCCTCTCAGTCAGTATGGCGTGCCAGCGCGAGCCTGAGCTCCCCTCCTACTGGTTAGCACCAGATTTCGACCTCATCGATGAAACCAGTACGCCCTATCGTGGAGCCGACCTGGCGGGTCGCGTTGCGCTGGTGAACTTCATCTACACGAGCTGCGCGGATACTTGCCCGCTGCTCACGGCCAGCATGAAAAGGGTCCAAGAGCGCCTGGTGGCGGAAAGGCTATTACCAGGCAAGGTCATGCTGCTGTCCTTTACCGTGGATCCAGAGCGTGATAGCCCGGCCGTTTTGAAAGACTACGGTGAGCGCGTAGGGGCAACGCCTGATGGGTGGAAATTCCTTACCGGTGATCGCGCAATGCTGGAAGCCACCCTGCTCCAGGGATTCAAGCTCCCGTTTCGTGGACCCACGCCAGCGGGCCCACTGAAACCAGGATTTGAGATCACCCACACGAATCGCGTGCTCCTGCTTGATCGATCCGGAATGATTCGAGGCTTACTGAATGGGGAAGATCTAGACGTGGATCAGGTGGTGCGCTCAATGAAGCGTCTGGCAGCCTAACTTGGGTGACGAGCACTCAACTCTCTGAATTGCGGTGTCATATCTTGAATGGCTACGCCAACTGAAGCATTAAGAAAATCACCCACCCCGTCACGACGACATAGCCCCAGATGGGCGCCGCGATACGCGCAAGTGGGCGGTGACGATCGAATCGTCCGCGCAGTGCGAAATACAGGACAACCAGAACAAGTGGGCCGAGAAGTGTGGCAAGAATTGTGTGGCTGACCAGAATCACCAGATACACGATCCGTACAATTCCCTCGCCCGCGAATATCTTCGGCTCAAACATGATGTAGCGGATGACATAGATGATGAGAAAAAGTGCCGCGAAGAGCGTTGCCGTCAGCATACTGCGCCGATGCCCATCAATCTCCTTGCGACGAATCAAGATCAGGCCACGGAGCAGGAACACGCCGCTTATTGCGATCAACACCACGTCTATCAGTGGCAGCCATTGAGCCATGAGCTCACGCATGCACAGCACTTCCTCACAGGATTCAGCGAGCGTCGACGGAGCACATCGAGTTGCGTCCGACGGACCCATTCTATCCAACCCAGGTGGATCTGCCATTTATGTCGAGCATCTGCGGAAGATGTACGGCACGCATGAGGCTGTCGCCGATATCTCATTTGACGTCTCCACGGGGAGCATCTTTGCCATACTGGGTCCAAACGGTGCCGGTAAAACGACCACGGTGGAGATTCTGGAGGGGTATCGGAATCGGGACTTGGGTGCTGTGCACGTGCTCGGACTCGATCCAGCTCGCGATGCGGCCCAGCTCCGAAATCGTGTAGGCGTCATGCCCCAGCAGGGCGGCGTCTATCCGCAGCTCCGGCCGCTAGAAGCGCTGCAGCTCTTTGCGAGCTTCTACAGCAACCCCCGTGATCCCATGGAGCTCATTCAGGAGGTTGGCCTCGAAGATGCGCTCAAGCAGCGCTACCGCTATCTCTCAGGCGGACAACAGCAGCGTCTCTCGCTTGCCCTGGCACTCGTCGGCCGGCCTGAGCTTGTGTTTCTCGATGAGCCCACAACCGGCATGGACCCACGGGCCCGACGCGCTACCTGGGACACTATCAGAGGCCTGCGTGATGAGGGTGTCACCGTGGTAATCACCACCCATCTGATGGACGAGGCAGAACAGCTTGCGGACGATGTTCTGATCATCAACCATGGACGTGTGGTGGTGAGAGGCTCACCGGCGTCGCTCATGGCATCCACCGGCAGTACGCTTGTCCGCTTTCGCACCAGCACGCCACTGGATCTCGATGCACTGAGTCGGCACATTCGGCAACCTGTGCGATCGATTGAACGCAATGCCTACGATATCGATGCAACGCCAACGCCTGAGCTCATCTCGGCGCTGAGCCGGGGGCTTGAGGAGCAGCACGCTCTTCTCTCAGAGCTGCGGGTAGGAAACCCGTCACTTGAAGAGGCGTTCCTGGAGCTCACACAATCGATCTCCGAGCCAGCTACATGATTGCTGGTCGCCGGTGCGGCGCTGGAACAGTGTCTCAGACCTCTCGCAGACCACACCCAGTGCAGTGCAAGCTCTAATCCAGGCCTGCGGCGGGCGAGCCGCATGAACGGCTATTCATTGCTGCTCTCGGCTGTGCGGGCGCAAACCGTGATGGAGCTACGTCTTGCCTTCAGGCGGGGTGAGAGTGTCTTGCTTACGCTCATCGTCCCGCCCGTTCTGCTCGCATTTCTGGGAACGATGGGCCCCATGACGAGCATCACCGAGCGATCGCTCGACGCGCTCGTCCCGGGCATCGTGACGCTCGCGGTAATCTCAAGCGCCATGGTGAGCCTTGGAATCGCCACAGCATTTGAGCGCTACTATGGCGTACTCAAGCGGTTGGGAAGCACCCCACTTCCCCGCGCCGGCTTAATCGCGGCCAAGATTTGTGCGGTGCTGGTACTTGAGATCGTTCAGATTGCGATCATCGCGGCCATTGCGGGATTCCTGCTTCACTGGCATCCGCCAGCCGGCTGGTGGCCCGCGGTGCCGGTGCTGATAGTGGGCACATTCTGTTTCGCTTCTCTGGGCCTCTTCATGGCCGGCACGCTCCGGGCGGAAACAACGTTGGCCCTGGCAAACGGTCTCTATCTGCTTTTCCTCCTGGCCGGGGGATTGGTGCTGCCGATTGACTTTCTGCCGGGGTGGCTCCAGCTCGTGGCATACGGACTCCCTGCCTACGCCATGGAGTCCGTTCTCAGCGCCGCGCTGCTCCAGGGATCATACGGAGATTCGCTGCCCCTATTCGTGATCTGGTCGGGAGTATCACTGGCCGCCGCGGTACGCTTCTTTCGCTGGGAATAGACCTCCGAAGCAACTCATTCAAGACGAATTCTGACACCCATTGCTGAATTCCAGATCGACAAGTCAACTCTCATTGCTGGATTGAGGGACTGGTCCCGATAATAGCGACAGTTCTCGACCAATTCATGGGAGCGTGTGAGCGTAAACTTCTCTATGCATGTCATCCGGAATGCCTCACTTATCCAGAACAGAGTCCGCATAGCCAGTGCTGCACACCTCGTGGCACTCGTGAGCTTTACCGGCGGCCTGTTTCTTTCACGAGACCAGGAGAATCTCTGGGTGGTCTATTCCACCATGGTGCTTGGCCTCGGACTCTATTCATTGGGCCAGCATTTCTTGCGTCGATGGGGTCCGCGCTACCGCTACGATGGTTTAATCGTTCAAGCGCTGAAGGGTCTGGACAAACGGTATACCTTTGGCGCGTTCATTGATCCAAAACTGCCTGATTACATCGTCATTGGCCCCCAGGGTATCGTGCCGCTTGTTGCCCGGCCGCAGGGCGGAACGATTATCTGCCGTTCTGACAAGTGGTCACGCGAGCGAGGGCGCTGGGGAATCCTATCGAGCATATTTGGACCCGCACTGAAGAACCCAACTGTTGACGCGCGCCAGGCATCCGCACAAGTCCAAGCGTTCTTGACAGAGCGTCTCGGCGCCGAGGCGATGGAGGGTGTTCCCATTCTACCGACGGTCGTATTCCTCAATTCTCAAGCCCGACTGCGCATCGACGGTACGAGCGTTCCCGTGATCACGGCCAAGGAGCTCCGCACACATCTGCGCAAGGGCAAACCCGCCATTGCAACCAGGCAATCTGACGCAATTGTGGCGCTGTGGCAATCACTCGCCAAGGTGTGACCTGCAGGGCTCTTGTTATCGCGGTTGGCATCGTGCTCACCGTGACCATTGGGCTCGCTTCATGGCACCGTCCGACACCGCTGCTCACTGAGCGACTAACCATCAAGGTTACCAGCGCGAGCGCGATCACGTCGGTCATGAATTCGATCTCTGAGCGCGGACTGGGGGCAGCCGCGTCTCTTGCACCGCTTCCGTTGATTGACCTATTCGCGCGCCCAGACCAGCCGGGGCGCGTGCAAGCGATCGTGGAGCAGTTACCAGACGTCCTCCAGGTCGCCATCAGTGTTCAGGTTCGATCTCAGATCACGCCCAACGACCCGCTGTTTCGTGATTACCAATGGGATCTTCGAAAACTGGAGATGGAATCCGTCTGGGAGCTGTCACAGGGTGATCCAAGCGTCATTGTGGCGGTACTGGACACCGGAGTTGATCGCGGGCACCCCGATCTTGCGCCGAACCTGCTCAGTGGATTTGACTTCGTGAACGATGATCCGGATCCATCCGATGACGGTACGCATGGCACTCATGTGGCGGGGATCATCGCCGCCGTGGGCAACAACAGTGAGGGTGTCACGGGCATGGCGCCGCGAAGCCGGATTCTGCCCGTAAAGGTGCTGGATGCGCAGGGTTTGGGGCCCGACGTGGCCGTGGCCAAAGGCATCATCTACGCTGTTGAGCAGGGAGCTCGCATCATCAATGTGAGCTCCGGCACACCGTTTCCATCCCTGGCACTCAAGGAAGCCGTTGAGTTTGCTGATCGGCGCGGAGCACTGGTGGTGGCGGCGGCAGGTAACACCGCTGAGCGAGACAATGCGGTGGTGTTCCCCGCGGCCTACCCGCAGGTCATTGCCGTGGGCGCTCTGGATGAGCGAGATGCGCCTGCCCCGTTCTCACAACGGCAGCCTTACGTGGCGATCTCAGCGCCGGGCGTGAATATTGCCAGCACCATTTGGCGAGCGGGGAACAATGGCGCCGCGTATGGCTCGGGCACGGGCACATCAGCCGCGGCGCCGCACGTGTCCGCACTGGCCGCGTTGCTCTGGTCAGCCGATCCCCGTCTCAATAAATCCGACATTCGCCGCATTATGCTGGACACGGCTGATGATCTCGGTCCGGCTGGTCGGGATGAGGCCACCGGAGTGGGCCGGCTGAATCCGAACCGAGCCCTACGCAGTATTGATGCGTCGGTCCGCCGCCCGTTGTCAGAGACGCGCGGATCTATCGAGCCGGCTCAAGCGCCATCCCCACCCGCACCGGCGCTCGCAGCTCCACTCAGGCCGGTGACGCCACCCTTGGTGGGCGGCCCCGCTATTGCCGGCCCACGCCAGTGGTTCTTTGCGGACGGCCGCACCCGTGACAATGCCGAAACGCGCGTGGTGCTGTTTAACCCCAGCGAATCGTCCGTTTCTGGCCGGATAGCCTTCACTACGAGCGACGGTCGCGTGAGCCAGCAACCGATTCGGGTTGATCCCTTCGGGCGTCTCACGATTTGGGCGAACGACGTTGTTCCCGATAGTGATTTCTCAATCAAGATCGACGCGGACGAAACGCTCTACATTGAACGCACCGTCCTTTTCGGCCATGACGCGTCAACCGTGGCCGCCGTGCGCAGCCCGTCCACCACCTGGTATTTCGCAGAGGGTATAGCGGACGACGTCTATGAGACGATCCTGGTTATCACGAACCTGGAAAAGCGGCCCGCGCAAATCTCGATTCGCACCTTCTCTGAAGGCGGTCCACAGCCGGAATTCCCGATCACGCTGCCTGAAGGCGGTCGCGTGGCACTTCAGCCGTCCCGAGTGGCGGGGGATGGGGCGTTTTCTACCATCGTCTCCGCCGATGTCCCGGTACTCGTGGAACGCGGTGTCTATTTTGACGGCGGCCGCGGTGGGGACGCGAACTCCGGCACCAAAGCACCTTCTCGCGTGTGGTACTTTGCTGAAGGTGACACGCGTGGGGATTTCAACGCGAC
>JBJXFJ010000121.1:0-8140 GCA_046154735.1 Chloroflexota bacterium
TGCTGCTGCCAAGTCTGGATATCCGGCAGGCGCTCATCGCGCACCTTCGAGCGAAGGGTATCCTGGCCACGTTTCACTACCTGCCCTTGCATTGTTCGCCGATGGGCCAGAAATTTGGCGGCAAGCCTGGCGACTGTCCGGTCACTGAAGATGTATCTGATAGATTGCTGCGCCTCCCGTTCTACTATGACCTGACCGAGGCGGACCAGAACGAGGTCATCGAAGCTATTCGGAGCTTTCGCTACCAGGAGTGAAGGTGAGCAGCCAGCCCTTATCCAAGAATGTGAGTAGCAACACCGAGCCGCTGAGACCTGCCAGTTGAGACCTGAATCCTCGTCGAGCATAGTCTCTTGCGGTGACGCAACGTCGCTGGAACTCGTTGAGGTCGGGTGTGTACAGTGGGTTGGCCGAAGAATCATGGCCACAGTAACCGTACAACCTGAGCAGCCGATGCCGCGTGTGGCGGGGCACTTGCGCACAGTATCCATCCCCACAAGATATGCCGCGCTGGCCGCGGTCTGCCTGTGCGCGGCGCTCACCGTATTCTTCTCCGCCTACACCGCTGATACGGCATGGAGCTTTCCGCGATTCCTGATCGCGGCGTTTGTGCTCATTTACGTGCCCGGCCAGTGTGTGCTGCGTCGATTTGGCTCGGAGCTTCCTCAGCTCGAGAACCTGCTACTCTCGGTCATTCTGGGCATGGTCACCTCTTCCGTGATTTACGCGATGTGTACCGCAACACACGTCCAGCCGCTCTTTCTCGCCTGGCCCAGCGTCACTAGTGCAGCACTCCTCTGGGAAACGCGCCGACGCTGGGATCCCTGGCTACATGGGCAGCTCCAGGTGTCAGGCGCGCACCTCGCCCTGGCACTCGTGCTCGTGGCGACCCTGGCGCCACTTGTGATCAACCCTCGATTTCTCACGAACTTCGACCTGGATCCTGAAGGGGTTCTCCAGATCCGCTCCCAGATCCTTGATGCGCTCCTGCATTTGTCGGTCGTCCATGAGCTCTCGCACAGCTTTCCTCCCTCAGCGCAATTTCTCTCCGGTGTACCACTGGCGTACCACGTCGGCTCAGATATTGTCCCGGCGCTGCTCATCAAAATGGGCGGTGCGCATCACCTGGACGTGATGTTCCGCTACATCCCCGCGGTGTATCTTGGCCTGCTGATCCTGGCCACCTTCACCGCCGCGCGGCGTTGGCTTGGATCGGCTTACGGCGGAGTGCTGGTGGCCATGCTGGTTGCGCTGGGAGAGGATTTCTCCTTCATCCCAGGCATCCTGAGGATGTCAACCGGATACTGGTCCGTTCAGTATTTTGAGGCCCCCAGCACGTTCTCGTTCTACACCTTTAACCCCATGCTGCTCGCGGTGACCGTGTTTTTCAGCGCCCTGCTCACGCTTCAATACTGGTGGACAACGCGCCACGCAAGCTGGTTTCTTATCACGGCGTTACTCCTGGCTCTACTCATTCAGCTCAAGATATTTCTTCTGCCGCACATTATTGTCAGCCTGGCCGCCGTTGGAATCGTCGCGTTTGCGCGGTGGCGGGATGGGCGTCTGCTGGCGCTTGTCGCGTGCACACTCGCCATCGCCATCCCACTTTACCTGGTGACATTGGGGCAGAGTGAATCGGCGGAGCGGCAGCTCGTTCGCCTGTTTCCATTCCAGTATCTGGACATCATGCTGCGGGAGTTTGGGCTGGGCGGATCGACCATCGGTACCAGTGTCAAATCTCTGTACTTTGATGCCGAAGTGACCATCTCCACGGTCCTCTGGACCGTGGGCGTAGCCTTGCCGGTGTATCTCATTGGAGCCTTCGGATGGCGCATGATTGGAGCCTCTCTCCTACTGCGCAGTCTCTGGCCGACACGAGAAACTCAGCTCCGCGCTGTTGCGGCTGTCTTCGTCCTCACTGGAGCAGCCGTCACATTACTCTTCAGCGTCTCCGCGGCGGGTATACCTGCCCGGGAGACTTACAACAACGCGATCTGGTTTATCGTCGCAAGTAAGCACATGGCGTGGCTTTTCGCCGTGGAGTGGATTGTCACGCGCGCGCGTGCAAGCACAATGAGCGGACGCTATCTCCTTGTACTGATCACTCTCTGCCTGTCATTACCATCCACAATTCAGACGTTCTGACAGTTTCAGCATGCCACTCAGGATGATCCGGGCACCATTGGCCCAGCCGATCTTGCCATGCTGCGATTCCTCGATCAGCGTTGTGAGCATGGGGAGACAGTGATGCCGCAAACGATTGATGCGCGCCTCGGTTCGTGGTGGGTGAATCCTATCGTCGCGCTCACCCGCTGTCGCATACCGATATCAGATATCTTCGCGCAGAGCTTCATTTCCAAAGGAGCCTACCAGCAGCGCGATGAAGATGTCGTCACGATGAAGTCATCATTGCGCAATGGCACAATCCCATCGGATCTATTTCGCACTTATCAGATCACCTTGCTGCATCTCGAGTGCCCGTCGGCGCCATGCCTCCGAATTGATGATCCGGCAGTTTCAACCTTGTATCGCGTGGAGCACCCGCACATCGTGGTTGAGGTTATCGAAGTGAGGCTGCCCTGATGGACGCTGCACTAGGCGTGTGCGGCGAGCCGATCCGTTGTCGAATCATCATGGCAAGCACCATCCAGACGATGAGCGTTGCGATCGTCAGGCCGATGCCAAGATAGAGACTCTCGGGAACAAATCGGATCTCCACCACATGGGAACCCGCGGGGAGATGCACACCGGTGAAGGCTAAGTTCGTCCTTAGAGCCGTCACCCGCTCTCCGTTAACCCAGATGTGTCGCTCAGGGAAATACGGCTCGCTTAGGACAAGCAGCCCATCCGCGGGGGCTCGTACATCCGCAACGAATCGTCCATCGATCTGGTCCTTGAGCCGCACCTGGACCTCCCCCGGCTCCGAGCACGGAGCCTTAAGTGTCTGAAGCGATCGATCAGCAACCTTCTCATCTAAAACGAGCGCCTTGCGACCTGCGTCAAAACCGTCGTTGGTCAGCGCCGAGGCGATGTCCTGGCGGCTGGAGAGCACATCCACCTCACAGACCAGGAATGCCCGAGGCATGGCGTCGGGGTTCTCGTAAACCCGCTGCGCATCAAGTGACTGGACCAGGCGAAACGGCTCCGGGAGATCCGAGCAGGCGTGGATGTGCGTTACATTGAGGAGCTGAAGCAGCGCGGGCTTCTTGGGCAAGCCTCGATTGCCTATATTTGGTGCACCGGTGACGGCCCCTGGTAGCGACTCACCGAGAACCAGCGAAGTGAATCCCGCGTAATCTCCGAGCACGGCTTGGTTTGAGCCGTCCGCGTTTGACACCTTGAGGTCGATATAGGCATTGGTGCCAATGGACGACTGGCACAATGAAAGAATTCGACCGATCTCGAGAGGCGCGTAGAGTGCGCGGGCCTGCGTGATGTCACGTACGGGTTGGATTGCGATGAATTGCGCCGAGAAGGCGTACATGTCCGCGAGCCCAGCAACCAGCGCCACGGGAATAATCACCCGCACGCCCGGCCGCCAGCGAACACAGACGGCCATGAGCATGAGGCAGAGTACGGTGAAGAGGAAGCCCCAGAACCTCGGAGGCTCAGGCCTGGTCAGGAGCTGGACGACGGTCTCATCCATACCCTGAACTCCGCCGAGTCCGAGCGCCGCGAACATCAGCATAGCTCCGACGAGATAACGAGTCACGTACGTGCCGACGCGGGACGATTGTGCGCGCGAGTGTGTCACAACATCCAGGCCGATTGCCCCAAGAACGACCAGCGTCAGCGACGTCAGGGCGAGGAGCCGCCCCGGAACGCGGAAACCAGGCAGGAGCGCATGATGAACGCGGTAAAGCGGGAGATCCTGACCCATGGCCATTCCCAAGGCAATCAATCCCAAGATGACCAGAAACACGATCATCCGACGCTGCCTGGAGTGCAGAAATGCCAGTGGCGCTACCAGGGTGAGGACGACTGCCACATACGGCGATTTCTCCCAGATGCCTCCGCCAAGACCGTCCTGAAAATCGTTACCACTCCATGCCTTAGCATTGGGGTGAAGAAACGTCACAAGATGCCCGGGGAGAAACGAGCCCTTGAGCGTCTGCTCGAATTGCAGGCCACTACCGCGATTTGCCTCGCCCATGAGCACTCGCGTTGGCAGTGCGTGAAACGCGCTCACCCCGGCGAAAAACACCGCTAGCAGGGCAACCTGACCGAGAGGCAGCAGGCGGGTGCGCCAGTCAGCCCGAGGCTGGTTAGGCCAGACGACACTGTAGACTGCATACGCTCCAATAGCCGCGAGCCCGTACACCAGAGGTTGGATAGCACCAGCCAGCGATTGGACCACCAGGAGTCCAACGAGTCCCGCACTGGGCAGCATCCCGCGGCGGTCCACCGAGCGAACTGCCAGTGCCAATACCAGTGGTACCCAACAGAAGCCGTACAACACCATGATGTGGCCCGCGAAAATCCTGGGAGCCGTGGCGCCGCCCAACATCATCCCAATGGCGGCAATCAGGCCTGCACCACGACTGGTGCCAACCACTCGGCACAGCGCGTACGTTCCGAGTGCCATGAGCCACAGGTGCAGGCCGATATTCCAGGACATCGCTTGATGCGTACTCAACGGCAGCGCCCGGAGCACCAGCCCGGGCGGGTAGAGGACGCCAGTCTGATTGTCAGCCAGTGCTGGCATTCCGCTTAGCAGATAGGGATTCCAGAGAGGAAGCTGGCCCGCCATGAGCGCGTCACGATTGAACTCGGCCCAGTAGTACGGCTCATCAGTATCGAGCCCCATGATCCGTCGATCCGGGGAGAACAGCGCCTCGGACAGTAGCGCCACCATGATCGCCAGCAGGAACGTGGCAATAGCACCATCCAGCCGGAGCCCGCGTTGCGCTGCCCGGCTGGACTGTGTTTGCGCCACGTGCGCGGCGAGCATGATGGCTCCGTTTCAAGTGCCTGGGGGAGCGGACAGAGCGAGGTGAGCTCAGCCACTGTGCCCGCGGTCAAGCCCGCAGCTCGGCGACCCATGAGCCAGGCACCTCTGGGTGGGTAGGCGCTTATTCTAGCCGCCGCGTGCAAGGGCAGCCAATGACTCAATCTCGCTCGAATTGACTGTCACTCGCTCATGCCACCTTTTGCCAATGCTCGGTCACATGCTATGTTTCGTTTGCCAAACGGTGCGCCGGAAGTTGCGCGTGGATGATTCGAACCTTCGTCGCACTCCAAGCGCCAGCGCATCTTCACCGTACAGTGCGCTGCCTTGAATTGGGTTAGGACAACAATCGCCTTCATTTGTGCTGTTCCGGTGCCTGCCACGGCCTGGGCTCGTTCTGCTGAGAGGTGGCTTCCTGTCTGACCTCATGACGCCTATCAGCGTGGGGCTCCCGCGATTTCCCGGCAGTACCCTGTTGGCACGACAATCGGTCTGGGCGTTCGTCGTTACGGTGGTGCTCGTGGCTGTTGCCTGGGGTTTCATTGGAGCGCAGTACGATTCGATTGACGATGTCCTGCTTCGTCTCGGGATTGAGGGGCAGCTCACGCCTGAGGGGAAGCCGTCAAGTCTGCTGGTGCACTTCCATCCAGCGATAGCCGATGTTCTCGTTGAGCTCACCGCCGCGGCACCGTCAATCCCGTGGTACGACGTGCTCATGGGCGGAGCGACGGCCGCGGCGGTTGCACTCGTTATCTACTCCGTCTCGGGCGATCGCCTGCTCGATCGTGTCCTCGTCGCGGGACTCGGGATGGTGTATCTTCTTCCGCTGCTGACGCGATTCCAGTACACGGCCGTTGCCGAGCTGACGGCTGGCGCGGGCACACTCTCAATCGTCATCGCCGCTCTTGATTCAGCGGGACGCACGCGCCCAGGAGCGTGGATCGCCGGATGCTTGCTTCTTGGTCTCAGTATGTTTATCCGGTTGGAAGCGGCGGTTTTCGCCACTGCAGCAGTAATTCTGTTGTCAGCGCCGGCGCTTCTTACAGATTGGCGGTCAGTCCGCGCGTCCTGGCGTGGTCTTTTCGTGTCCGTGATCGTGTTTGGAGCCTTTGCGAGTACCGCGGTGTTCTCGGAAGACTATCTGTACAGCCAGCAATCGCCGCTTCCGGGTGTAAAAGAACACGCGACCTACCGCATGGGGCTCACCGAGTACTTCCCGCCACAACGCCGAGCCACGGTCCTGCCCATGGCTCTAGACGCGGGCAACTGGGCCCCGGCCGACTATGCCATGCTGGATATCTGGTTTGGGACTGATACGGAGGTGTTTTCTCTCGACAGGATGCGTGCCGCCTATCGGGCCGCGCAAACCAGCGACGAACCTTCAAGTCTCAGTCTGGATCACGATCGAGTTAGCGCGACGTTAGCCGAGCTCATTCCCCGGCTGCTTACCGTCCTACTCGTGATCGTTGCGCTATCCCTGGCATGGCGCTCGTGGACCATGCCTCCATTCATGACCTTTGCGATGTTCGGCGCGATCACGCTAGTCGGAGTCAGCCTGAACTTAGTTGATGGCTTACTCCTCGTGTTCGTGATAGTCCTGCTTCTGGCTCCCGGCAATGGACTGGCCAAATACGGAATCTACAGTCTATGCACACTCACAATGGTATTGGGCGCGATCGGCGCAGTGACCAAGCTTCCACCCTGGCGCGTTTATTTCCCGATCGTTGCTCTTGGCGCGGCACTGCTCGTCTTCATCATCGGGCGGTATCGGCTGCGCGCACACCCCGCAGGACTGATGCTGGCGGGCGGTGTCACGGTGTTTGTAGGTATCCTGCAGATCAGCGAGATGGTTCAAACAGTCCGAGCTCAATCGGAAGCACACACCGGGTTACGCCACGCCGCGGAAGCGCACCTTGTGGGGCAGTCTCCAGACTTCATGATCCACCCAACGGGCGGATTCCGTCCGGAGGAGTACTGGAGACCTTTCCTGGCGACAAAAGCTCCATGGCGCATGATCCCGCTCAACTGGACCAATTACACTCCCGCGGTCCAGAGCTATCTTGAGCAACGCGGAGTCCAGCATCTCGCGTATTCGCTGTGCACTGACGCGCGCTTTCGACTCGTGGCGTCAGAGACAATTCTGCCCATCATTGATGAATACATTCGCGAGCACCATGGTGTCTCGGTTCACTTCACCCGCGAGCCCATTGATTCCGCCATCATTGCCTATCGCTGCTCACTCGCGGAGCCGGTACCGGGTGTAGGAAGCCGTTGATGGCGACGTCAATTCATGTGAGGCGACCACTGTCGGCTCCTGAGTTGCTTGGTGTCATATGGCGCTCATCGCTCTTCCAAGCCGTGACTGTTGTATCGGTCATTGCCGGCGTGGCGTGGTCCACAATCGGGATCTTTTATGATACGAACGACGATCCGTCACTCCGTCTCACGCTTGAAGGCAATTGGGTGCCAGACGGATGGCCTGAAGGTCGAACCCTCTTTCTCAACGCCGGTCTGGGGCATGTCCTGGTCAGGTTATACGAGATGGTACCTGGAGTGCCCTGGTACGACGGGTTGCTTGTGGGCACGATATTCATCGCCTCCATTGCGCTGGTTTACGCGCTCCTGTTCGGCCGCCCACTGGATCTCGTGCTTGCCACTGGTCTCGGCGTGCTCTACCTCGTGCCCCTGCTCGTGCGCCTGCAGTGGACGGCCGTGGCTGGCACGGCAACCTGTGCCGGTCTGCTGCTGCTGCTCCGATCCATACTGGCCAACCCAGGGACTGGATTCACCTGGGCAACGGCGGGAGCGGGATTGGCGCTCGCGTTGCTGGGGAGCTTGATTCGGCTGGACTCCGCGCGGTCTGTGCTCTTGCTGGGTGGCATCGTCGCGCTTCCAATCCTGCTCAACGAGCGTACTCATCGCTCACAACGCTGGCGCCGGACGGCGGCTTTGGCTGGCCTTATGATGTTGCTGATCACATCCGGCGCCGTGATCGATTGGAGTTACTATCGTGATACTCCGGGGTGGGACACGGTCCATGCTGAGGTGAAATATCGCACATCGGTGACAGAGTATCTGCCGCGAGAGCTCCGTCCGGTGATCCTGCCTCGGGTCCTGCAGGCGGCCGGCTGGACCGAGTCATACCACACGGTCTATGAGAACTGGATGGGCACGAATCCAGATGTGTTTAGCCTG
>JBJXFJ010000126.1:0-10344 GCA_046154735.1 Chloroflexota bacterium
ACGTGCTCAGTCTGGGCAGGTCGCACTCTGGCACGCGGCCGATATATCCCGCCCGAATGACGTTGAGTCCATGGTCCAACGAGCCGTGCAAGCATTCGGCTCCATCGATATTCTCGTGTGCAACGCGGGCGTTATTGGCGCTATCGGCCCCGTGGAAACCACAGACTGGGACGACTGGGTCACCGCGATCCAGGTGAACTTACTTGGAACCGTCCTGTGCTGTCGGAGCGTGGTGCCAATCATGCGTCAGCAGCAGCATGGCAAGATCATCGCGCTTTCTGGCGGCGGTGCCACGAGTCCCATTGCCGGATTTAGCGCCTACGGCGCATCGAAAGCCGGGCTGGTGCGCTTTATCGAGACCCTCGCCGTTGAGCTTGAGGGGACCGGCATTGATGTCAATGCCGTGGCACCGGGGACGCTTGATACGCAGATGCTTGATCAAACACTTGAGGCCGGGCCCGAGCGGCTCTCGCCCGATTTTCTCGCGCGCTCCAAAGCCCAGAAGGCAAGTGGGGGAACACCCCTGCAAATTCCAGCGAACTTGATCACCTTCCTTGCGTCATCGCGTTCCAACGGCATTACCGGCCGGCTGATCAGCGCCGTTTGGGATGACTGGGAGCACCTTGCGGAGCGCAAGGAACAACTCCGGACAAGTGACGTCTTCACGCTGCGGCGCATCGTACCGTCCGATCGCGGCTGGGACGGCTAGTGCTCTGTCAAAATTGGTCTGTGGGGTTCTCCCGCCACCGGTGGTGTCGGGCATCTTGCCCGACAGTCACGAACCAACCGCGCGGCGACGAGCGGGAACGCCCCAAACTGTCGAGCAAGACGCCCGACACCACCGATGACGTCCACCGGACAATCCATGATTGACAGAGCACGAGTGCGGCCTGACGAATGAGTCTCGGCGGTTATCCTGTGGAGTCGGGCTTCTAGCCCGACAGTGGACCGTCTTCGATAGCTGATCTGGCTTGATAATTAGCGCCTGGTCATCAGCACATGATTTTGCGTAATGCCGATTCTGGCCAGTGGTACAATCTACCCAGCCCGAGGCATAGGGGGCACGTCATGGTCATAGCTCGGAGCAAGCTCAGCCTTGAAGAATTTCTGCAACTCCCGGAGGAAGTGCCGTCTCTGGAGTATGAGGATGGGCGGATAACACAGAAGGTGTCGCCCAAACTCAAGCACAGCGCGCTGCAGACGCAGCTCGCCATTCTAATTCAACAATTTGCGGATCAGTTTGATTTGGGGATGGTGTTCATCGAGGCGCGCACCACCTTTGCGGGCACCTCGAGGGTTCCTGACGTGGCGTTTTATCGGAAGGGGCGTCCGCCGGTGGATGACAATGGCGAGGTGGCGAACGATGTGTTTGTTCCACCGGACCTCGCCATCGAGATCCGCTCTCCGGGTCAATCGCTCCAGGCCCAGCTCCGTCGCTGCCGCGCCTACGTGTCCCAAGGCGTGGCGCTTGCACTAGCCGTTGATCCCGACCACCATCGGCTGTGGGTGTTTCAGGCGAACGGATTGGAAATGGAGCTGGGACACGACCAGCCGATCGATTTTGGCAAGGTGTTGCCCGGCCTCACGCTCACTCCCCGAGCCATCTTCGCCAAACTGCGTCCCCGTTCATAGTTGGGACTCAGGTGACGCCATCGCTCCTTGAGGGCATCATAAGGCTGCCCCAGAGCTCATAACTGCACGTTTCTCGGCCACCATCGGCGGGGTATCACCGCTCGTTGGCGGTTACTGCATACGGAGTCCGGGAATTCGTTCAAAGTGGCGCCGGTTACGGGACACGAGCATGCAATCGTGGTGCAGTGCCGTGGAAGCGATCAGCAGGTCGAGATCGGCAATCATCTGACCTTCGCGGCGGAGGTCACCGCGGAGGCGAGCAAGCTGGCGCCAAATCGACTGCGAGAGGGGCGATACCTCGACGGCTCACAAGAACTCGCGGAATATGCGCTCATAGCGGCGTGGATCACGTCCGAAATAGCTCCCTTCGTAAATCTCCCCATAGCTCACCTGGCTAATGGCCAGGTCTTCGTTCTCGATTGAAGCGAACATGTCAACCGCTTCCTTGCGGCGATTCAGGTATGAGGCGATCCAATGGAGGTCAAGCCGGTAGCTCATAGGTCCGCGGGTGGGCGAAAGAGACGGCGGCCCGCATCAATGTCCGCGATAAACTGATCGAGGTCGAAATCGCCCCAACCACCTGCAGGGCGCGGAAGGCCCTGAGATCCGCCTCGATCTTGACTCGATGATGACGGCGTGGTGGTGCCGCCGGGATAGGTGACAGGACGGCGAGTTTCTCATCATCCCGACGTAAGACCCGCGCCGTGCCGTTGCGAGCAACCTCTTCGGCGAGGCGCACAAGCTCCGGGGTATTGGTGATATCGATGGGAGTGATCTCTTTGGCCATGGTCGCGACTCCGTAACCCGGCAATTATCCCGCGACCGTATCAGGAGATGGTCGTGACCATGTTATTGCGGCCACGGTGAGAGGCCGCATTGATATATGAATGCTTCCCGCCTGAATTGGCACTGGTCTCCTGACATCTCAACTGACCCACTAGCATCCGCGAATCCGCCCGCGTAAGTCCAAACTCTGGACGAGATCGCGCACGCCGGAGCGCACGGCGTCATCCGATGAGTAGCGTGGTGTCCACCCAAGTCGCTTGAGTTTGGACGCATCCATCCGACTTTGCGGCACATCGCCCAGCCAGCCGGCTTCGCTCTTGCCAAAACGAATGGTCGTCTCAGAGAGCCCTAACTCATCCAGTAGCGTTTGGGCCAGCGTAGCCACTGACGTTGCGCCCTCGGGCGCAATATTGAACACGTCGTAGGGACCCACCGCGCGTTCCGCAAGAAACAGTAGCCCCTGAACAAGGTCCCTCACCTCAATGTACGGCTTGGCTTGTCGACCATTTCCCAACACTTGGAGCTGACTGGAGTCCAGTTCGAGCTTGCGCACGAAATCAAAGAGTGCGCCATGGGTGGCCCGTTCACCGATCACGTTTCCGAAGCGACAGATGAGCCCTCGCATCCCAAACGAGCTGCAATAAGCGGAAATGAATGCTTCAGCGGCGGCTTTCCCGGCGGCGTAGAGCGAGATCGGCTGGCACGGACCGTACCGCTCATCGATCGCGATTGGGCCCACGTCACCATAGACCGTTCCGGACGAAGCCAGGATGATACGCTGGAGCCCGAGCCTCCGCATCGCCTCGAGCACCTGAAACGTGGAGATCACCTCCAGCTCCAGGTCAATGGACGGGTTCTCCAGCCCCAGGCGAGCATCCGGGTTTGCGGCCAGGTGCACCACCAGGTCCGCTCCACTCAGGGCAGATCTCAGAAGATAGGGGTCCAGCACATCACCGCGGATAAAGTCCACGCTGCCAGTCTGCACGTGCGCCTCGATATGCTCGAAATGCCCCACGCTCAGGTTGTCAATGACTGAAACCTGGAATCCGCGCGCCACACAAGCGTCCACAAGGTGACTTCCAATGAATCCGGCGCCGCCGGTGATTGCAACGCGCGTCGTCACAGTGTCAGCCCGTGCACAGACGGCTGGGTTCGGTCCTCAGTGAGAGCCTCGCCCGCGACCAGCGATTCATCTCGCACCTGCTGAATGATGGAGACTTCACTGGACGTGAGGGTTGCGATCGACCGGAAAGGTAATAGCACATGACTTAGCTCGTGGCGCGGAACAGTGTAAACGGACGCGGGAATCCCGAGCCAGCGCTGAGGGGCGATAACGGATGCATCTAATGCAGGGTGGTCGAATTCTTCAGCAGCGTCAGGTAGCCGTGGTTAATCATCAGGGCTTTCTCTCCGGTAAACAACCACTTCCGATCAACATGCAACCGCCACTGGGAGTGTGAGAGCGTAGGGCGGGCTCAACCTGCTTCGAACATGCGCGTCTGCGACCTTGAAAAAGCAGTGGTCCTTTCCAGTGTCACTGGATGCCATCTGACAAGTCATGTTTCACGATCCACGGCCAGATTTCGAGAATTAATTCACCGACATCACTCTGCCGAAAGCGCAACCAGGCGATCGTGAGCCCCAGCCACGCCAATAGCGCCCCAAGGCTTATCGGCAGGCTCAATCCTGAACCGAGTGGTACGTACCGGAGCTCAACGAAGTGCGTCCCTGGCGGAACAGGCGCCGCTGTGAACGCAAGGTTTGCGCGGTACATGGGTATTTCCAGACCATTCAGCCAGGCTCGTCGCTCGGGATAGTGCGGTTCGCTGAGCAGCAGCAATCCGCCACGGGGGGCCGTCACCTCAGCGACCCACCCACCGTCAACTTGATCAGCCAGCAAAATTGACACATGGGCATGTTCATCACACCGATCTATTGGTGACATTGAAAGCTCCGCGGCATCTGGGCCGTAAATGAGAGGACGATTCAGGACACCCAGACCACGATTCTGAAGTGTCTCGATGAGCTCTGCCCGGTCTCCAATCACTTCGATCTCACAGGCTAGCCGTGCGCGCGGCACAGGATCCGTCACGCGATACAAGCGGAGGGATCTCCGCCGAGCGACCTCTACGAGCTCGTCCATATTCACTGGCTCACATCCGATCACGTGGGACACGCTCAGGAGGCGAATGAGATCCGGCCGTACGGGGCGGTTCAAACGAGATCCCTGCTCCAACCGGATGGCGCTCACCTGTTTGACATCTGTTGGCACCGCATTGTGCATGGCCAGATAGGTGAAGTCCTGGTAATCACGCAGGAAAAGAGAGTTGTAACCATTGACACCCGCTACACCAAGTTCCATGAAATCGTTCGGCGGGATTGCACCATCGCAATTGCTGACGAGACGATCCACCCGCTCGCCCCCGAGAAGCTCTAAGACTGCGCGATGGTCAGGAATGCGCCCAACCTGGATGAAGCCGCTGGCGTACCAGCCCAGTTGGAGGATGGCCAGTCCGGACGCCAGACCGAGCAGGACGCGCGCGGTCACTGCCTTTGACGCTATCCCCAGCGCGGCAAGTAGGCAGCCAGCCTGGAGGCACCCAAGCCAGGCCGTAAATCCGAGAATCTCAAGCGCCGACTTCGCCGAATCGATCTGAAGAGCCCCGAGCAAGCAGGCAAAGACCACAAGTTGGCCGACAATCAACACCCAAGCGCTGCGTAGGAAGCGCGGGCTCGCCCCGAATTGCAAGCGCCGCAGGATCGCATCTAAACCCAGCGCGCCGAGGAGAGCGAGGGAGAGCGCAAAGAGCGGCAGCACTCTTGATG
The DNA here is from genome assembly GCA_046154735.1 of Chloroflexota bacterium. Lineage (GTDB taxonomy): Bacteria > Chloroflexota > UBA6077 > UBA6077 > JACCZL01 > CAVXYC01. Next base: position 5,245 of record JBJXFJ010000126.1, read on the forward strand.
CGTGGCGCAACCCCGGAAATAACCAGTAATGGAGGCTAAATGCCGGCGCGTTCCGACCGAGAGCGATGATCATTGCACCACATCCCAGGAGTACGAAGAAGGCCGTCCAGCGTGCTCTTAGGTGAGCCGCCACGCCCAGGGGCGCAAGTAGCGCGAGCATCGCTCCCGAGAACATTGACCGTTCCCAATGGGAGCCCTCCACGCTGTCGCTGTGCTCTGGTCGAATCGCATCCATCGCTTCTGGTGCAAAGAGCGTAAGAAGATGGAGCGCGTCAATGGAATTGCGTGCTGCAGCATCGTAAGAGAGCCCTGCTGATCGACCCGACTCTCCCACCAAGCGGGCAAAAGGAACCAGTTGAAACGCGCTCAATCCGATGAGCAGGATCAATGTGCAGACACCCTGAGCTACAACCTGAGATAGAGAGGCTTGCCCGGACACACCGCGCGCGGAGGCAATGCCGGCATAGATGAACATAGCCGCCACCGCGATGAAAAGGTAGAGCGTAACCTGAGTCTGTCCCGTCAAAAGCGCACAGGCGAGGACTATTGGCAACACGGGGTGCGGTATCCAGGTGCGCCGTTCTACGGATCGCAGCGTGTACGCAAGTGCAAGCGGCAGCCACGCCCAGCCTGCAATGACCACGGTTTGGCCTCCATGGATGCGTGGTGAAAATGTCCCACCAAACATGAAGCCAGTACTAGCGACAAGTGCACTCCAGCGGCTGATGTGGAGGCTCCGGGCAAGCAGGAACGTCCCCGCTCCTGCGAGAACGACGTGGACAACGATGCTCCAGTTGAAATACTGGTGAATCGGCAGCAGCCGAAGGGCGATGCTGGGCGGGTAGAACACCTGAGTTTGAAGGTCTGCCAGCGCCGGCATACCGCTCAAAATGTAGGGGTTCCAGTAAGGCAGCGTCCCCATGGCCAGTGCTCGCCGAGTAACAAACTCCCAGTTATACGCCTGGGTTAAGTCATGCCCGTGAACGAGCACGTCGCCACGGCTGACCAGCTTCCAGAGGGTCGTCAGCACAAGGACAACCACGAATGATGCTGGAAACAGTGTCGAACTAAAGAAGCGCATATGACACGCTCACCGACCACTCAGATGGCAAGAACACGGCAGCAACGTTGCGCGGCGCAGTGTAAAGCGACCGAGGCTCCGTGCACCAGCATGGAGCCTGGCGCGCCTGGCGCTCACGATTAGCCGAGGTGATCACCAACCCTGGATAATCCATCGGTCCTCGAGAGGCTGAGACACGAGAGTGAGCTCAGTCTCACCCATTGAGCTTGAGGCTGGCAGATGTCACATAAGCGCACCATTCCCGCTGCAATACTTGCCGGCGGTCGAGCCACTCGGCTGGGCCCGCTCGCCGCCGAACGCCCCAAAGCGCTCATGGAGGTCGGCGGCCGCCCCTTCATTGATCATCAACTTGACTTGCTCCACCGCAACGGCTTTCAACGTGTGGTGATGTGTGTGGGGCACCTCGGCGAGCAGATCCAGGCACACGTGGGCTCCGGTGCGCAATTTGGCCTTCAGGTGGAATTCGCCTTTGACGGCCCCACGCTCCAAGGGACGGCGGGCGCCATTCGTAATACCGCTAACCTCCTCGGAGAGATCTGGTGGGTGCTCTACGGTGACTCGTATCTAGACTTTGACTATCGCGCAGTACAATCGCACTTCGCCGTTCGGACCGAGCCCGCGCTGATGACGGTCTTTCGCAATGAGGGCCGCTGGGACACCAGCAATGTGCACTATGACGGACACCTTGTGCGCCATTATGACAAGCAATGGCCCGACTCATCGATGGACTTTATCGACTACGGAGCGACCCTGCTGCGTCGCTCCGCGATTGATCGCATCCCAGAAATGGGGGCGGCGGATCTGGCAGAGCTGTATAGCGGGTTGGCACAGGAAGGATTGCTTGCCGGCTTCGAGATCAGTCAGCGCTTTTACGAGATCGGCTCACCGGCGGGCCTCGCTGATCTTGACCGGCATCTCCGTCAGCGCAAGGGCTCGATGCCTTAGCGCAGTCGTAGCTTGGCCACGCGACATCTCAGCGTGCTGGAATCGAAGTGTTTCCCCAGGACAAGCACTCTGCACCGTGTCAACAGCGGTGCAAGTGATGCTAGGCGAGGCTAGCGGTCACTTCCGCGCGCCTGAAGCGCATCAATTCTCTGCTCCAGAATGGCGATTGACTCGAGCTCTTCCCGGGCAAGACGGTAACAACGCTCCACATAGAGACTGACCAGATCATCGGCCCCAGTGCCGTTTGATTGGGCAGCCTGCAGTAGCGCATCGATCCGGTAGTGCTCCGGCAACCGCTGCCCCACCTTCCGCATCGTATTGACCGTCTCGCTCAAGAGCGCTTCGTCACCACCACCCACGGCGTATCGCAACGTGCCGGTGAGCTTCGCCAGACGGCCTACTTTCTCCACATCAGTCAGAACGTCAAGCAGAATGTCATCCGGATCAAGCTGCGGTAGTGCCTCGTGGACCTCGGTCGGCTGCGTGGGCTCTGAAAGATGCTCAATGGCCTGGAGATGCGCCCTGGTGTACTCACCGGCAATATCACCAACAGCAGCCATCGCTCGGCCCACATCGCGGACATCAAGCTGCCCACCATCAATAAGGTCATCGTCTCGAAGCGACGCCAGGGCCCTCAAGTAGTCCAGGCTCGACACCGCTTCGGGAATTGGCGGCAAGGGAAACGCCGACGGCCCCTGAGCAATAAATTGGTCAAACTGCCCGGCGAACATGGGGGGCACATACTTTGCGAAATCCATCTGGACCGGCGGAACGACGATATAGCTGGCAACGACCTGCCCCGCATTCATCAGATCACGAAAGTACACGAGCACGTGCCCGCGCGGCCGATCAGGATTACCAAGCTCATAGGACAGCATCGTGATTGCATTATATGGCCCAGTACGACGAGGTTCACCTGAATCACAAGCCGGAGGCTCCTTGCTCAGTCAAACACACCCAGCAGGATCTGATCTCCCTCCACGCGCACCTCATATCTCCGCACGGGATCGATGGCTGGCGGATTTCGCGGGCGTCCCGTCCGCACATCGAACTGCGAGCAATGGAGCGGACACTCCAGAAGAAAGCCTTCTAACCGGCCTTTGGCCAGTGACGCACCTGCGTGCGTACACGCGCTATCCAGTCCAAAAATTCTTCCGTCCACGTTGGCAAGCGCCACCCGCTCCCGACCATGCGTTGCGATCAGCACTGCACCAGGAGGCAAGTCCTGGGCCCGTGCGACAGGCACAAATCGCATCTCCATGCATCACCTACCGATCAATCTACGCCCCTGGGGTTGTACGGTCATGGTACAACGAGGTTGACTACTTTCAATGGTCGGCATCAAAGGACGGCCACGGACTCCATGATCACCATCACGGTACCCGGACTCGGCTCGTACAATATTGAGTATCTCGTCTTAGACGTGAATGGCACCATTGCCCAGGACGGGCAGCTCATCATGGGTGTCCAGGAGAAACTCGCCCTGCTCAGTGCAAGGCTTGAAATCCACTTGATCACGGCTGATACGCATGGTAGCCAGAGCACCATCGACACGGAGCTGGGCATAGCCGCTTTTCGCATCACTCCCGGTCATGAATCGGTTCAAAAGGGCCAGTACGTGCGATTGCTAGGCGCAGCCCATGTGGTGGCTATCGGCAACGGAGCCAATGATGTGGACATGCTCCGCTCAGCGGCAATTGGAATCGGCGTACTCGGCGGGGAGGGTCTGGCCTCGGGCGCGAATCAGGCCGCCGACATCCTCACCTTCAGCATCCAGGATGCTCTGGACCTATTACTCAACCCTGCTCGTATCAGTGCTACGCTTCGGCGCTAGTAACCTGCCCACCCCGTAAACAACAAAAATGAGTGGGGGACTTGCCCCCACTCGTAATAGTTCTGAATGAGACGAGCGACTATGCCGCCACGTATTCCCGCAGCTTGCGGCGCACGCGCGCCGTGCGCAGCTTGGCAAGCGCTTCCGCTTCAATCTGACGCGCTCGCTCACGGCTCACGCCAAGTTCCACGCCCACCTCGCCGAGCGTTGCCTCGCGATCGCTGCCAATGCCAAAGCGCATCTTCAGCACGAGCTGCTCACGCGGACTAAGCTCGCCAAGTACTTCTTCAATCGAGTCACACAGACCGGCCCGATCGGCGGAATCTTCCGGACTCACAGCCTGTCGATCCACTACGAAGTCCGCGATGGTGGACTCTTCTTCTTCACCAACCGGCGTCTCCAGCGAGATTGGCTGCCGTGCCGCCCGCAGAATCTGGCGGACGCGCTCGCCGGTGGTGCCCATGTGCTCCGCGATCTGATCCGGATCAGGCTCACGACCCATCTGCTGCTGCAGATCCCGGGCCGCCTTGTAGACATCGCCAATGAGCTCGATCATGTGGACGGGTACGCGGACCGTGCGCGCCTGATCCGCGATAGCCCGCGTCACGGCCTGCCGAATCCACCAGTACGCATAGGTACTGAATCGGTAGCCTTTGGTGTAGTCATATTTCTCCACGGCACGGCCCAGTCCGATATTGCCCTCCTGGATGAGATCCAGCAGCGGCAGACCACGGCCCATATATTTGCGCGCCACACTCACCACAAGCCGCAAGTTGGACTCGGTGAGGCGTCGGCGCGCCGCTTCACCTCGGTGAAAGGCCGCTTCGATCTGGTTGAGATCACCAACGGAGAGTTTCTCTTCCTTCAGAATCTCACGCGCCTTCTCACCTGCTTCGAGGTCCTTCGCGAGCTGAACTTCCTGCTCCGCGGTGAGTAGCGGGAACCGGCGAATATCCCGAAGGTATACCGCAATGGGCGTGTCAGACTGATCCTCATCGTCCGTCACCTCAATGAGGTCGTGCTCGACCTCAGGCGACGTAAGCGACGGATACATATTCCAGTTGGAATCCGCCTGGTCGACGCTAAGGTACGGCGTCAGCGTGGCAAACAATGATGAATCGAGTAAACTTGTATCGTCGGAGAAATCCGTCGCCGCCATCTCTTATTTCACAATCCATGTTCGGGCCGGGGGCACACGAACCCTAATTCTGTCAAGTGTGCTCATTATATCACGCGTGGG
>JBJXFJ010000165.1:0-7589 GCA_046154735.1 Chloroflexota bacterium
CTGGGGCGTTCCTGCTCGTCGCCGCGCGGTCGGTACGTGACTGTCGGGCAAGATGCCCGACACCACCGGTGGCGGAAGAGCCCCACAGACCTTATTTGACACAGCACTAGATGCCTACCCGTCTTGAGTCCATCCCAGGCAAGAAGCGATCCTGAATCGCTGTTCACGGGCATCGGTTCCGATGAGCTCCGGTTCAAGGCTCGCGCCGATGAATCGTTCCAGTGATTCCCGCTCGGACGATGCTACTCACCTCTCATTCCGCGCAACATCACTCGAAGGGTTGTTCGAAATGGCTTCCCAGGCGTGCAGACGGACGTGCGTGAGATGCTGCGTTCTGGTCGAGCAAGCTGCAAAAGCGGCAATCGGGAAAGCCGCGAATGGGGACGCTATCCGAGATGCTCCTTGATTTGTTTGCTGCTGACCGGCTCAAAGTCCTCGATCTCATACCGATAGCCCTGCTCAGTCAAAAAGAGCTGGCGATGGTCGGAGTACACTTGATCAATGGTGTCGTGAGAAACGATGCCGTAGAAGTAGGCCTGGCCGCCGTCTGCTTTGGGGCGGAGCACGCGGCCAAGGCGCTGTGCCTCTTCCTGACGCGATCCGAATGTGCCGGATAGTTCAATAGCGACATTTGCCTCCGGCAAATCGATGGCGAAGTTGGCAACTTTGGAGACGACCAAGCGTCGAATGGCGCCCGTGCGAAAGCCTTCATAGAGCTTTTCACGGTCACGATTCGGCGTTTTGCCGGTAATCAGCGGCGCCTGGAGAAACTCGGCCACGGTGTCTAACTGATCCAGATACTGCCCGATGACCAGCACTCGATCCTTAGGGTGTCGCTCCAGCAGCGCGCCCAGGGCCAGGAGCTTGGTGGGATTGGTGGCGGCAATGCGGTACTTGTCGCGCTGTTCCGCACCGCTATATTCCAAGCGAAGTTCGCGCGGCATGGGCACGCGCACCTCGGTACACACCGCGGGGGCTATCCAGCCCTGCTGCTCGAGGTCTTTCCAGGGCGCATCGAATTTTTTGGGTCCAATGAGCGAGAAGACGTCGTCCTCGTTCCCGTCCTCGCGCACGAGCGTGGCGGTAAGGCCCAGTCGCCGGCGCGTCTGAATTTCCGCGGTGGCTCGGAAGACGGGTGCTGGCAGGAGGTGCACCTCGTCATAGATGATGAGCCCCCAGTCCTCCCGCGTGAAGAGCTCAAGGTGTGGGAACTCATCCTTGGAGCCGCGTTTGCGCGTGGTCATGACCTGGTATGTGGCCAGTGTTACCGGCTTGATTTCTTTGCGTTCACCCGAATATTCGCCAATTGATTCTGCCGGTATCGTCGTCTTCTCAATCATCTCCCGTCGCCACTGATGTACCGCCGAGATACCGGTGCAGAGGATGAGCGTGTGCGTGGAAGCGCGGGCCATCACCCCCAGGCCAATCACGGTTTTGCCTGCGCCACAGGGCAACACCAGCACACCGCTGCCGCCATTGGCTGCTCCGCTGGCCCAGAACGCTTCAACGGCGTTGATCTGATAGTCGCGGAGGTGAATGCCGCCGGCAAGCCCATCGGCTCGGAGCTCCACGGGGAATCTGGTGCCTTCGGTATAGCCTGCGAGGTCCTCCACCGGCAGGCCGGCTTTCAAGAGCGCCTGTTTGAGTTTTCCCCGGTCACCTGGTGCCACGGACACTCTGCGCTGCTCTGAGCGCGGACCAAGCATGGGGGAGAGCCGATTGTTCCGACCGATTTGCTCGAGTAGATCAGGATCGTCAACTTCAAGCGTCAGCTCGCCGGCATGGCGGAAGAGTCGAATTCGTCCATAGCGTGACATAAGATCAGAGATATCTGTCATCACGTTGCCGGGTAGGTCGAACTTAGCGAATTCCTCGAGCGTCTCCGTGACGAATTGGAGCGTGACGCCGGCGGAGCAGGCGTTCCATAGTGAGAGCGGGGTGATGGCGTATGTGTGGATATGCTCAGGGCTCTTACGCAGCTCGGCGAACGCGGCCAGACGATCGCGGCACTCCGCAAAAAACGGGTTGTCCACTTCGAGGAGGAGACTCCTGTCCGCTTGTACAATCAGTGGCCGGTCTGGGCGGAAGGTGGTCATAGGTAGTACTTCTCAGCTTCCTTCGCGGAGAGCAGTGTGACCGAGACGACGGTGGTCAGGTCAAGGTCCCAAGGCTCCCCAGTTTCCGCATCATAGGCAACGAGTATGGTCTGCTGGATTGATTCCGGTTCCAGCACGCGTGACTCCGTCTGGCCATGAGGCTCGGTCCAGCGAGCTCGGATGAGACGCGTATCCCGAATGGCTTCCAGGATGACTCCCACCAATCCGTTCCCACCGAACTTCGGGTGCAAGATAATGGGTTGGGAGGTTCCACCCACGGTAGGTGTGGCTGTCGGTCCGGCAGACACTGGCAGGTAGCCGGCTTTGCGCAGAGCAGTCATAACCGCTGGGTCATCCGCATTGAGCACAATACCCACGGTGGGCGCCAGTATCTGGATGCGAAGCTTGGACAGCTTCGCACTGTGGGCAATTTCATCAAGCACCGCTGGATCGTCCACTTGAAGATAGGTGCTGGCGGCGCCCACGCGCACCTGCCCGTAACGTCGCCCCTGGTCTTGAATGACTCGCTCTATCGTGGCCGGCAGGGGCGTCCGCGAGTGTCGACGGAACACCGCCTCGACCTCAGCGGGCGTCATACCGCGATTCAGCGCCGCGCTAATTGAATCCGGCGTCACGCGAAAGATCGACGCGCCCTGGTTATCGGTAATCTCCGCGACGCTCCAGAGATCCAGAATCGCATCTGGATGAGCGTTCGGCGGCGCAATCACGGTTCGGTCTGGCTGGACAACCCAGCTTGTATCCCAGGCAGGGAGCATGGGTGGCCCTTCAATATCGCTGGGGCAGACAACCTCCAGTGCCGAGGAGACTACTTGGAAGGCCTCGTTGCCGCTCTCGTCGTGCCCTTGAGACAGCATCGTTGCATACAGCGTCGACCAGTCTCCCGCAACGGTCGCCGCGCCACTGCCTGGAGTAGGGAAGACTAACGGCCAGCAGAATGCCAGTAGGCGGCTAAACGACTCGCGTGTTACCCAGGTGTCTGCCGGAATCTGGCGGAGAAGTGTGAGCACGCGCGCCTCCGGCTCACTCCCCGGCAGCGTACCCAACATCATTGCCTGGTCCCCAGCTTCGACCCATCCATCGATCAGGTTACGGATGAGGTCATCTGGTGTGACCTCGGGATCGAAGTCCATCACCTCAAAGCCGTCATTCCCATAACCTCCCGCGTACACCAGCGGGACCTGAAGGGCCAATTTCCAGAGGGTGAAGCCATAGTCTTTCGTGGGGGCTTTGATGAGCTTACTCAGGGTCTGGAGTGAGCGGGCATAGGGCTCGCCATCTTGCCGCCATTCAACCCTGCCCAGCGCAATGAACGCGCGAATGTGCGCAAGGTCTCGCAAGAGGGTCGTCTGGTTCGGCACCGACGTCCGCACCGGCGTCACGGTCTCCAGAGGAGGCGGTAGCAGCGAGACCGTGTCAAAGACTGATGTGCCGGAGTATGCCGTGATCACTTCACCCGGGATCGCAAAGTAGCTGGCATAACCCCAATTATTGCCGTACGCGGAGACGCCAACGACGAGGGCGCGCTCGAGCAATTCGATAAAGGGTGACCCGTGGGCCGCATTGGTGGCGCCATATCCGGTGAGGGCTCGGGAGACATACGAGATGGCGAAGTAGTAGCCATCTTTCAGCTTCACGGACAGTGCAGTATGGTCCGCGACGCCGCCGCGGGCGTGGATCCATTCGAAGAGCTCTCTAGCTTCCTTCGATAGGTTGCGCAGGGTTACATGCAGGCGATCATGATTTGCATGAACGGACTCAATAGCGCGCAAACGGTCGGCTTTAGCCTTCGGTACAGGCGAGATACTCAGGCGAGTGCAGATCGCCGCGAGCATCTCAGTGGTCAAGCCGGTGAGTGCGGAATTGAGACTGATGCCCTGGCTGACAGCCGTGGAAGTCGCCACGGCCTCATACGTGGCCACCCAGCCCGTGCCTTCGTGCGCTTCATAGTCCAGCAGTCCGTACAGTTTCAGGTTCTGCAGGAGGTTGTGCACCATCACGTCAGTCAACCGGTGATTGATCGTATCAACTAGATGGTCCCAGCTTGCCCTGAGACCCTCCTGCTGTGCCAGCCAACGGATAATGGTGAGCTCGGTCTGGTTTAACTCCGTCAGCACGCCATGAAGATGCCCGCGATGGGCCATGATATCTGGGAGTTGCTCAACATTTGTGCTGTGCGGATCTAACCTGTGGCGTATGAGTAGTTGTGCGAGCTCATCTGGCTCGAGGCGTGCAATGAGCTGATTAATCTGCATCGGTCTGATCACCTGGAGTGAGCCGTTCACTCTCACTGTACGTGTTCGCCTGACTATTGCTCAACACTGGAGCATGGCGTGAGTCAGCCGATCCGCTCAGCGAGATGCCATTGGCCATCCGCTGAAAATTTGGTGCGCTGCTCATCTTCGAGTTTCCAGAGGTGTGCTTGCACATTCCCAGTGGCGGCGGCTAGAAGTCGCGGGTCAAGAGCGGGGTAGATTGTCTCCACAAGCTCACCTACGGTCCGCGCGCCGGCGGCAAGCCCCTCGAGAACCTCTCGCTCTCGGGAGAGGCGGTGTTGGATATAGCCCTGTAAAAGGTTGATACCGGCGGGGACCGCGGGGCCGTGACCGGGCAGAATCGTATCCACGGGCTCGGATAACAGTCTCTGGAGTGACTGCATATACAAACTGAGATCGCCACGCTCCCGTCCCACGACCACTGAGCCCTCACCCGCAACGACATCTCCGGCAAAAAGCAGTCGCTCATCTTCAACCAGAAAGGAGAGGCTATCGCGCGTGTGACCAGGCGTGTCAATCGCGCGGAGGCCGCGCTGGTTCACCTGCAACACCTCGCCATCGCGGATGATGCGCGTGACCCCGGGCAGGCGCTGATGCCCATAGATGGGAGCCCCCGTGGCGCGCGCCAGTGGGTATGCGGCCGGCAGATGGTCACTGTGTCCGTGGGTCACGACGATCGCGGCCACTGAACGGCGGCCCACTCGAGTAAGAATAGCTTCAAGATGCTCCGGCATGTTTGGTCCGGGATCCAGGACAGCGACTGAGTCTTCGCCGAATACATAGGTATTCGTCCCCCGCCCGGTCATGACAGACGGGTTTGGCGCGAGTACCAGCTCAATCTCGGGCGCTACCACGATGCCAGCACGTCCGGATCAATGAAGATGGAACGGTCAGGATTGATTATCGGGTCCACGCATCGGATCGTCTTATGTGTAGAAAAATCCAGTAGAGCCTCAACAGTTTTGTAGGGCACGAGTCGCTCGACATGCGCGCGAGTTGCGTACACCAATCGCAGCTCACCCGCATCACTCAGTGCAAGCGCACGCCCTGGAGTAATCCAGACTGCATCAGTGGTCTCAATTCCGCAGTGGGACGCCTCTTGGCCAGCGGGCATTGCCGCGATGTAGAAGCGAGTGTCATATCGCTTTGGCGATTGGACGGGCGTTCGCCAATGAGAAAAATAGATGAGATCGGATAGGCTCAACTGAACGCCCAACGCTTGGATGGCCGTGGCGAAACGTGCGCCATCAGCCAGCGTTTCCGCACGTGCCTGGGCAATCTCCGCGGCAGTCAGGGAGGTCGGGTCGTCGTGGACTAGCACGCCGCCTTCCTCAAGCAGCTCCCGTGCCGCGGCAATCCAATAACTCAGGCACACTGACGAATCGCCCGGAGCCTGATCACCCCGGCGGCTCAGGATCTGAAACGCGTCGTGCGGCCCGAATGATCTGCTGAGCGCGAGCGACTCACTCCGGGTGTCGCTGGCAATGATACTGCCACCAGGGAAGACGTACGCATTATTGGCAAAGCCGCTCAGTTCATGTCGTCGCACCATAAACATCTCCGGACCGTCAAGCCCCGGGCGCACCAGAATCACGGAGGCTGAGGGACGCGCCGGGACGGCGTCGATAACGCTCATGCGTTAGCGCCGTCTGCCACGGTGGGGCCAACGTGGATCCGACATTCCGTTACGGATATTGCCCCGCGGTGGCGGTGAGCCCTGGCTCAGCCGAGCCGCGCTGCTCGTCTTGCAACGATTCCAGGAGACGGGTGACAGCGACTGCCGCGGTCGTCGCATCGCCCGTGGCATTGGTGATCTGGCGTACAAACTGGTGGCGCACATCACCCGCGCAGAAGATGCCCGGCTGAGATGTCTCCATCTTATCATCGGTGATAATGAACCCCATTTCATCCAGTTCGATCGGATCGCGGAAAATATTGCTGGTGGGGTCAAATCCAACGTAGATGAAGATGCCGCCGACGTCAATGGTGCTTTCAGTACCCTCTACCGTGTTACGGGTCTTGATGCGCTCCACCTTGCCATCGCCACTGATCTCTTCCACGACGGTGTTCCAGATCACCTCAATCTTCTCGTTGGCAAAGAGGCGTTCCTGGAGCACGCGCTCAGCCCGAAGCTTGTCGCGTCGGTGAATGAGGAGCACCTTGCTGGCATAGCGGGTGAGAAACGTTGCCTCTTCCACCGCCGCATCTCCACCGCCCACAACTGCGAGCACCTGTCCCTTGAAGAAGGCGCCGTCACAAATGGCGCAGTACGAGACGCCCCGACCCGCGAGCTCGGCTTCCCCCGGTACCTCCAGTTTCCGTGGTGTACCACCGCTGCACACGATCACGGCCTTGGCGCGAAACTCGTCGCCTTCGTCAGTCTTGACCACTTTTTCTTTGCCGTCAGAGTAGATCTCCGTGACCGTTCCGTATTCGATCGTGGCTCCAAACTCGAGCGCCTGCTCCTCGAAAATTTGCGCCATCTCGTGCCCGGTGATGCTCTTTAAGCCGGGGTAGTCTTCAATGAGCTCCGTGTTGAGCAGCTCGCCGCCCGGGCCCATCTTCTCCACAATGATCGTGCCGAGATTGCCTCGACCAGTGTAGAGCGCCGCGGTCAATCCCGCGGGGCCAGCGCCAACGATCACTACGTCAGTTGTCTTTTGCATTCTCAATCCTTGCCGGTAGCCGCACTGGTCTTCTCCGACGCGTCACCCGGATGGCTGTAATTAAGAAAACGCCACTGAACTGAGCCGTATTCCACTCTGTCAGGGGTGCTCACTTCCCGCGGCCGTTCATTTAAGTATAGGCAGGCGTTCTGATACTGAACCATCGCGGTCGTCATGTCCATTGGGGCGAGTGTCGTAGCGTCCCTGGTCAGGCTGGAGTTTGAGCGTGCGCGAGGTCATGGTTCAGAGTTGACGTGGCACAGCGTGAATCACCACCCACTTGACGACATCTCTACCCTCACGTGGGCGCCCGAGCCGCCTCTGGGGCACACTGCGCCCCTCACGGCCGCGACACACTCCTCCATCCTCTTCTGGAGATTTAATTCTGAACCGTTTCCCCTTTAGGCTCAGAGTTACGCTTCTTAGGCATCCTGTCTAGCTGGCGGACCATCCCGGCGCAGGCCGGCGATCTTGAACACGAGTGGGATAGTCATGAAAACGCAGATCTGTCTCACCATGTGGAGCGCCGCGAC
>JBJXFJ010000175.1:0-2889 GCA_046154735.1 Chloroflexota bacterium
CCCACGATCGCTCCCGTGTACCAGAGCCAGAGTAGGTAGACTCCGCCACCTAGAATGGCGATTGAAGCGATCCCGGTGAGCCCGAGCAGTAGAACCGAAAGCGGGAAGAAGAGCACAGGCAATCACTCCCAGATACGACTACACTGGTGAAGTCTCCGCACAATCCGCGCCGAGATCCTCGTTAGCCCACGAAGACGCCGCCATTTTCACGCTGGAATGCGTGGGCGTAGTCAGCGTTTAGGAATGTAAAAGCGTGCCTGTTCTCATACCAGCCGCGATAGGCCACGGCCATCCCTACCGCGGCACAGGATGTGGAGAGCAAGCCTTCGAGCCGCGCCTGGTGCTGGCTCGCGTTGAAGAGCGACACCGCCGCGCTCCCGATACCGACGAGAAGCCCGATCGGCCCACCGATCAGGGCCCCGGCCAACGCGCCGCCAAGATTTCCGCGTGGCATCGACGATTCCAGTCCGACGTGCTCAGCGCAGAGAGAACAGTATGGAACATCCCACGCGCGCGTCTCCGAGAACATCCCCAGGAAGCCGCCGGAGCCCGTGTATTCGCTCCGCAGTGCCGTTTCGGACTCACCAGTGCAGCAGGCGCATCGGTCTGGCCACTGGATTTGGTCGCCCTGGACCTCCAGGTCAAACGGTCCGTCATAAGGAAGCTGCGGATGCCAGGTGGGACGACGGGGCGGCGTCGCCGGCTCTGGTAACGGGTCGGGGGACATCGGATTCGAAGCTGGGATAACGGGTCGCGGGGACTCCAGGTTCTCCAGCCGGTCCAGCAGGGCACGTACCGTCTGGGGTCGCTCATCCACACGCATGCGCATGGCCCAGATGATCGCGTCATTAACCGCTGGGCTCAGCGCTGGGTTACGCTCTCGGGGTGGATCAATCTCCACTCCGGATGCGCGGTCCGTTGCCGACGCCGGCATCTCGCCGGTCACGGCATGGTAGAGCGTGGCCCCCAAGGCATAGACATCCGTAAAGGGCCCAAAGCGGACGCTCTGACCGTACTGTTCGAGCGGTGCGTAGCCCGGGGTCACCATGGTTGTCATGCGGCCGGTTTTTCCGGCCGCGAAGGTTCGGGCAGTTCCAAAATCGATCAGGATCACCTGCCCACCTTCAGTCACCATGAGATTGTCAGGCTTGAGATCGCGGTGAAGCAGACTCGCCTGATGCACGATCTCGAGGGCCTCGCCGGCTTGAGTGATGTACCTGACCGCCTCGCGTTCGGGGAGCGGCCCGCGCTCTTCAATGAGCTGTCCCAGCGTTCGACCGCGCAGCAGCTCCATGACCATATACACGGTGTTGTTCTCTTCAAATGTGCCATACACGTCGACGATGCTGGGATGCTGAAATCGGGCCAGAACGCGTGCCTCATCGAGAAATTTGTCGCGGGCGCTCGCGTAGTCGGCCACGCTCAATCCGCCAAACGGGTGCACCGAGACTCCGCGACGACTGGAACCGTAGGGAAAGAATTCCTTGATCGCGACCGGTCGCCGGGCGCGAATGTCCCCGCCCAAGTAGGTGATTCCGAAGCCGCCCTGACCCAGGACACGACCAACGGTGTACACGCCGCCCTGAAGATGGGTGCCCGGCGCAAGGGCGCCACTGTACGCGCTGCTCGGATCGGCACTCAGGGTTGCCCCACATGTGGCGCACGAGGTGGCGCCATCTGAATTCTCGGTGGCGCAAATTGGACAGAGCAGAATCGTGGGCATCCTAGCTGCTCTCCGGCCTCATCGGACATTCCGGGCCGCAGTAGCTCGTCATGCGGGCAGACTCATCACTCGCCCAACAATGGCCGTCGCGTTATCGGGCGCGCCGGCGCTCAGCGCCCGCTGAATGAGCGCCTCGGCGGCATGCCCGCTACTCATCGCTTCTGAGAGCACGGTGCGAATGTCATCATCAGCAACGGATCCCCAGACACCATCGCTACAGAGAAGCAGCCAGTCGCTCGCTTCGAGCTTGAGCCGCGGCTGCCCGAGAGTCTGCTCCAGACTGTCCACGTAACCTGGTGGCAGCTCGCGGTGGCCCCCAAGCGAGCGGAGTACCTTGTTACTGTCTGGATGCCCTTGAGCATCCGCCGCGCTCAGCACCCCGCTGGCGACCATGGCCGCCACCAGGGAATGATCCTGAGTGAGCCGCTTTAGCTCTCCGCTACGAAAGAGGTACGCGCGGGTATCGCCCACATGACCGAGCGTGAGCTCGCCATGCTCCATCACCGTGCACGTTACGGTCGTGCCCGTTTGACGCCCATCCGCGGCCGCGTGAACGGCCGGAGCTGCCTGACGGATTAGATCAATGGGATCGGGTGGGCTCACGTTAGGCGACGTGAGGAGCTGCGCGGCTCCCTCCATGATGGTGCTTAGTGCCGTCTGGCTGGCTACCTCGCCCGCGTCCATGCCGCCCATTCCGTCGGCCACGCAGAGCAGCGCCCGCTGCTCGGAGCCCTGGGCTCCCATGACGGACCATATCGCGTACCCACCTGCATCCTCATTCACCAACCTGGTGGGGTTTAATCCCAGCGTGGTGGCACTTGCTACTTCCAGGCTTAGAGGCGGCGCGGCCCGCTGATCTTTGAGGCGAAGCAGACCACGATAGAAGTCTTCCAGACTCAAGCGTTCCTCAGCCGGAGCCAACGCACGGCTGAGGAGCTGGGGCACGCCAGGAATGGGGATCGCGGCGGGCAGCTCGGCGGTTTGGATGCCTTCCTCAGGCAGCTCTCGGCCACTGAGCGCGCGGTGAAGCATGGCGCCCAGGGTGTAGACGTCCGCTTGGTCGGTAACGATGCCTGGGAATGCCAGCTCGGGTGCGGAGAAGCCGCCAGCATAGAGCGGATGATCCGGCTCTTCTCCAATCCGGACGGCAGCATCCAGGCGTGTAA
>JBJXFJ010000178.1:0-38604 GCA_046154735.1 Chloroflexota bacterium
CTGTGCCTGGAGCTCCCGAACCCGTGATTGCGATCAGCGGCTCCTGCGTCCCAGGCACAGGGCACAAGGCCTCGTGCTACCTCGCGGACGACTCCGAGTAGGACAACGAAAAGCCCCTGCCTGGAAACTCTGGGCCATCGAATTTCGCTGACTCGATATAATCGGATCGCCCATGGCATCCACGACCCAGGCGCCCTCGGTGATCCTGCCGCCGCGCACCGGACCAGCCCGAATCATGCTGTCGACGGCGATCATCGCCATCCTGGCAATGGCTCTGGCGCTCCGACTGCTCAATATCGCGAATCCCCCGGGGTTTGACGAGGGCAAGTACAGCCAGGGGCTCATGAATATGAGCCGCGGGTTCCAACCCTTCGCGGAGATTTTCAACCCGCAAGGGCCGCTCTTTTATGCATCCCTTTTCCCCTTCTTCAAATTGGGTGGTGAGACGCTGGAGGCAGCCCGCCTCGGCTCCGTATTCTGGTCAATGATTGGGCTTGGGGCGGTTGGCGTCTCGGGCTGGCTGATTGCCGGCCGGTTTGGCTGCCTCATTGCCCTGGCCCTCCTTACGGTTAGTCCACAGTACCTGGCGCAGGGGCGGGTGATTCAGTCAGAAGCGGCATCACTGGGCTGGGCGTTACCTGCCGTAGCCCTCACGCTGGCGGGTTATCGCGCGGCGGAACGCCGGTCGCCTCATACGCTGGGCGTCTTCGCTGGTGCGGCCGTGGTCCTGGCGATGAGTTTTGCGATCAAGGCGCTCACTCTGGGGACCGCGGGGTTGCTCCTGCTGACCATACTCCTGGCTCCAAACTTAACTGCCAAACGCCGCCTGTTGGCGCTGCTGCTAGCAGGGGTGGCGGGAATGGCAACGCTCATCCTTGTCAGCCTGCCGTTCAACCTTCAGCGAGTGTGGGAGCAGGGCGTGCTCTATCATGCGGCGCTCAAATCCCTGCAGCCACCAGACGTGAATGTGAACTGGACGCGGGTAACGCGCGAGATGGCCGAAGAAGGTTGGGGCATGCTGGCGGTTGCCATCCTGGGTGGCCTCGTCTGGATACGACATGCGCCTCGACTAGCGGCGCTGCTCCTGGGCTGGACCGCCATCACGGTGAGTGTCTTGATGAGCCACTCACCGCTCCTGAATCACCATATGGTGGTCCTAGTGCCACCACTAGTGCTGCTTGGCACGGGCCTGGCCCGTATCTCGATAGCGCTTCCGCGGCTTGCGAAACCGGTTCTAGCGCTCAGTGGCATCGGCTATCTCCTGGCGCTCCCCACCCCAATTGAGCAAATTCACTCCATGACTGGACAGCATCCGCCGCACCAGCTTGTCATCGACGCGGGGAAGCAGGTGGCGGCCGTTATTGGCCCCCACGAGTTTTTCGTCACGGATCACCCATACGCTGCGACGATGGCTCGTCGAACAACGCCGCCTGAGCTTGCGGATGCGGACAAATATCGCTTTGAATCGGGGTGGATCACCGATGCCGATCTTATCCGAATCAGTGAAGCGCGCGATGTGAAGGCGGCACTCCTCTGGCTCGGGATCTATGAACGACACGCTCCCGGTTATGTGCAGTGGCTGCAAGATCGCTTTTTTCAGCTCTGGTCCAGTGAGCAACAGGGGCAGATCCTTTATGTTCGCAAAGACATCGGTACTATCGACGTGAGCCAGCTTCCCGGATTTTCGGTCACATCCCAAGCGACATTTGGCGCGGATCTCGAAATGCTCGGCTTCGCGTATCCTCTGCAGGTGGTGCCTGGGAACAATCTGGATATTCGAATGATCTGGAAAGCCACGCACCAACCCCGCGGCGACTATCGCGTGCGCGCGGTGGTCACTGATGATCAATCCGATAGAAATCCTGATTCCAGAATCATTCTGGAATCCGCGAACGAGGTGGCCATTGGCCTCCCGGGACCGACCACCAGCACCTGGGCACTCGGAGACATGGGTGGCGCACGAGTCCGGATCTCAGTGCCGGCCGATGCACCGGTGGGCCGAGCTCACCTCTACATTGGTCTCAACTATCCTGACGGTACGCTCGCGAGCACACAGGCTCGTGAGCCAGATGGCAAGCCACGACGGAACTGGCGGGGGCTCATGTTTCTTTCAGATCTTCACATCGTTGCTCGAGGCTGATCTGAAGCAGCATTCGGATCCTGCCCGCGGGATCACTGCCTACTTCAGAGCACGATGATCTCCACAAGCCCATCGGCAGTGAGCAGACCATCGGAGCTCGTGGGGATGGAAAGCCGGCACGCGGCAATTGTGGCCCTGGCCTTCTGGACAACCTCCGTCATACTGGCCTACGCGGCGCAGTGGTTCTACTCTGATCGACATACCGAAGGGTTGGGCCGCATAAGCTATATCCTCGCCCTACTACTGGCCGCGGCCGCGGCCTGGACCAACCACCGGCTCCCCATCTGCCCCAGCAATTCGGCTTTCCAGCGATCGATTGCGTCAACACGCCATTGGGCTGATCAATTCGCCAGCCTATCAATTAGACTTGGGCTAATCGCTGATGCTGGCGCCGCGCTGTTGCTTCTCGCCGATCAACCCTGGCCGGCCGCCGGCTTGTGGATCCTCGGGACAACGATGTTGACACTGGGTTCCCTTCTTGGAGACGCGCATCGGCCACAGGTGCTATTGAATCTCCCCCGTATCGCCATGGGCGCCGTGGCCGTGTTGTGCGTGATTGGCATCGCCATCTGGCTACGACTTGACCAGCTCGCGAGTCTGCCTGCCGAGATTCACAATGATGAAGGAGCGCATGGACTCCAGGTGCGAACGCTGATGTCGGGCACTTGGCCACCTGACGGGCTCTTTGGATTTGGCTGGTCGTACCTGCCAATCCTGAGCTACATGCCCCATGCCGTCACCATGACGCTGCTGGGCGACGGGCTTGTGGGCCTCCGAGCGGCCTCCGTGGTGCAAGGGTTGTGCTCAATTGGACTGACCTTTGCGCTCTTCAAGGCACTTGCAGACTGGCGAGTCGCGGGACTGGCGGCAGCGCTGCTCAGCGTTGCCCACTGGCACGTGCACTACAGCCGAATCGGCATCAGCAATATGGGCGCACTTATGGTGAGCCTGTTGGCGCTGCTTCTCACCGTCAGACTCGCTCACTCACCGTCCCAGCGCCGTGCGGCTCTTGTGGGCGTTGGATTTGCCCTCTGCGCCACCATGTACTTCTCCGCCAGGCTCACCCCGGTCATCGCGCTGCTCTATCTCGCGTATGCCTGGTTTCGGCAACGGCTGCCCATACGCCAGTGTGCCGTCTATCTGCTTGCCACAGCGGTGACCACTCTGGCGGTCCTGGCGCCGTTCCTGGTTGCGCTCTGGCACAGCCCGGATGCCCTCACGGCGCGACTCGGTGCCGTCTCCATCTTCACGCCAGAGTTTCTGCAACATTCAACAGAGACGCTCGGCGTGAGTGGTCTCCAGGAGATGATCCGGCTGCATACGCTCTGGTCACTCGAGGGCCTTGTCACCTCGCGCGATACAAGCCTGCACTACAACACTCCGGCGCCGCTGCTCGACTTGGTATCGGCGCCACTCGTCGTCCTGGGATTCGTCTATGCGGCGGCTAGGATGTACGAGCCACGCTTCTTTCTACTCATCGCCTGGTTCAGTCTGACACTCATCTTCGGATCCGTACTCACCGATTCCGCCCCATTTTCACCTCGCATGATCGGACTCATTCCTGTAGTGGCCGGCTTTGCTGGTATCACCATTATGGTCGGTTGGACGCTGATCCGAAGGTGTTTCGGAGCCCGCTCATGGCCGCTTTATGCGAGCCTCGTGGCTGTCTGGCTGAGCCTCCTTTTCGCGAGCAATCAGCGCTCATACTTCGATACTTTTGCTGGACGAGAACCTCTCAGCATCACCACCGCGGTAGCCAGATTTGGTGAAGCGCTCGGAAGCGAGCACCGACTTGTGGTCGTACACAATGGCACCACGATCCTGACTCAGGAGACACCACGATTTATCAATCCACGCCTGAACGGTCTGGATATCTCATCAGACACCTTCGTGGTCCCACTCCACGATCCACAAACCGTGCCTGGTACCGCGTTCATCGTTCTCGCGGATGTGCCGGATCAGGCGGCTGTGATGCGCAGGATCAAATCCGCCCATCCCGGCGGACATGAACAGGTCCATACCAACCGCCGACGTACCCGACTCTTCACCTCGTACGTCGTTGACCATGCCTCGCCATAGTGGCGGCCGCTTGCAGGCGGTTCTACAGGCGAAATAGCACCAACCGGCTGCGCTCACCCGGTCGGTCAATGGCCGCGACACGTTGAACGCCCGGAACCTCAGCCATGACACGACGAGTACGCCAGTCTTCCGCATCAGCCGTGCCCGGATCCCAACAGCAGGCGTTCACAAAGAAATACACCGGCTCATCTCGTTGCCTCCAGCGCACAACATCGGCTAGCGATGGGTCGTCGAAGCGGAGGAGCCGCTCATCGCGCACTCGGACGTTTGACATATCGCGCAGCTCATACATGACGGCAATCTCGGGATAGAATGGACCCGAGCGCTTTAGGAGCATGACTCGGCCACGCGCGGCCTCCGATCGAAGGATCTCCGCGACTTCATGCACACCCCAGCCGGAGGCCACGCCCTCAATGTAGTCCCGATCGGGTGACGGCAGCGGGGCCTGGGCCGGCTGAGAGATCACACTGATCAGGAGCGCGAATCCACCCCCTGCTCCGAGAACCATGAGCCCACCTGAGAGTGCCACTCTCACGCGGAGATGCTCACCCCACCGACTCGCAAGCGTACCTACACCGACGGCTCCCACACCCGCAAGAAGACAGAGCGAGGGCGTGCCCAGAAGCAAGTATCGACTAAAGAGCACTCCACCCAGAATGGTGAAGAAGCCCAGCGGGAGAACCGCTAGGGCCAGGGTGAAAAGGCGCGCGCGAAACGTGCCAATTGGCACAACGATGCCCAGAACCGCCAGCACAAAGAGCGGCCATCCCTGATACCCAACCCACGCTCCGCTCAAGCGTTGAGCATTGGCCGTCCATCGATCCAGTGGAAACTTGAGCATCTCCTGAATGGGGAGCGCATGAACGTTTCGGTTGCGGTCCATCAGCTCCAGCATGGAGCCAGCGGCAAGTGCCAGCATGCCGTAGCAGCCGATCGCCGCCGCGATCGCAAGGCTGGCACACAGCCAACCGCGTCGATCGCGGGCAAGCAGCACTGACGCCATGACCGGAGCCGCCAGAAACAATGCGCCGGTAGGTTTCGCGAGGAATGAGAGAAATGCCAGCGCACCACTGCACATAGCCAGTGGGAAAGATGATCGTTGAGTCGCGGCTACGGCGCAGATGACCCCGAGCATGCCCAGTAACGTAGCCAGGCCGTCATCATTGGCAATGCGCTCAAAGAACACCGCGTACGATGAAACCGCGTAGAGCGCCGCACCAGCAAGAGCCGGCCATCGTCCGAATAACTGGACGCCCAGAACTAACGTTGCCCCCGTGGTTAGTATTCCTGCTCCGGCGGAAACGAGACGGGCGGCCAGCAGCGGTTCAATGGGAAGCTGCCGCGATCCCCAAACAGCCCAGGAATACAGCGGGGTGCGGCCGTCGGCCTTAAACGTGGTCCAGAGTGTTTCAATTCGGCGGGGGTCCATCGTATCGGTCCACAATACCCATGACGCCTCATCCGTGTGGACCTGAAAGGCCATGAGATTAAACAGACGCACGAATGCCGCGGCACACGTGACGACAATGAGCCCAACGAAGAAACACCAGAAGCCTAAGTCACTCCGCGCTGAACGATCCGCATTGGAGACAGGGCCAGCAGTAGCTGCCGGTACGTGCAGAGAATCAGAATTTGACATATGGAGTCCGATGGACTCGACAGTCTAGTGGTTCTGGTGAACACGATAAAAGCCTATGCCAGGATTGGGGTGCGCTTTAACGATTCCCGGCCTGCGGCGGCAAAGCCGGCCCGGCCCCACTGGGGCCGGGAAACTCTGACGCGCACATCAAGGATTGTTCGTACTTCCGATCCAGACGCTGAGCTTCGCACACGGCCGGCAGAGGGCGCGGATGAGCGCAACCTCCCTGGACCAGAAGCCAGTTCGATACCTGAACTGCCCATGGGACTGACGTAAGTGTCCGTTCAGCATGGTACACATCTCCTTCCCGCCTGCACAGCGTCTTGATGGCTATACTTTCAGTATGAACGCCCTCAAAATCGCCACCACACTTATGCGCGAAGGACAGCTTGCCTGGCACCTTCTCCGCGACCCACGTGTCCCTACCCTGGCCAAACTCATCCCCGGCCTGGCCTTAGTCTATGTACTGATGCCGTTTGACATCATTCCAGACTGGGTACCGATCATCGGCGGCGTGGATGACATCGCCATCGTCAGCGGCGCCATTACGCTCTTTATTCGGGTCTGCAATCCAGATATCGTGGACGAAATTATGGACCGCATCGAGGCCCAGTAGACGGCCACATCCGGAAGTCCGGGAAGCTGCAAACACAGCTTCTGAACTACGGAGATCTAGTCCTCTGTCCAACTTGGTCTGCGGGGTTCTTCCGCCACCGGTGGTGTCGGGCATCTTGCCCGACAGTGAAGAACCGACCGCGCGGCGACGAGCACAAATGCACCATACTGTCGGGCAAGATGCCCGACACCACCGACTGCCTCCACCCAACAATCCATGACTGACGGAGCACTAGATCCCGGGCAAACGAACCTACTTGCGGTACCGGCTAACCGCATCTAACCGTCGGTAGCCTGCGATTTCAGTCTACCTCAGGCCGCTGCAGGCACGGGAAGATCAATCTGGGATTTGCCTAGCTCCGTATCAAGCACGCTGGCGGATGCCCCGTCTATCTCAACGAGCGGCAGCCGGCAGGTACCGATTGGGAAACCAACTCGGGCGAGAGCGTGCTTAAGAGGAATAGGACTGGTGGTGAGAAAGAGGGCGTTGAAGAGTGGCAGCAGCTGGCGATGAATCGCCGCGGCATCATCCACCGCACCGCGCACAAACCGCTGGATCATCTCCTGGATCTGATTGCCCACCAAATGACTCGCGACGCTGACCACACCGAACCCGCCGATGGAGAGGATTGGCAGCGTCATCGGGTCGTCACCACTCCAGACGCGAAATCCGGGACGTCCGCCCGCAATGATCTTGGCAATTGCATCGAGATTGCCGGAAGCTTCCTTGATCCCAATCACATTTTCTATCTCACTGAGCCGAATCGTCGTTTCAAAACTCATATTGGTCACAGTGCGCGTGGGCACGTTATAGAGCATGATTGGGAGGGGCACTGCCTCTGCAATCGCCTTGAAATGCCGATAGAGTCCCTCTTGTGGCGGCTTGTTGTAATACGGCACGGTGCCGAGTATTGCATCCATGCCTAGACGAGATGCCTCGAGACTGAGCTCAATGCTCTCGGCCGTGCTGTAATTCGTTGATCCAGCAATGAGTGCCACGCTGGGCCCAACCTCGGACCGCACCTCACGATAGAGATTGAGCTTTTCATCATTGGTGAGGGTGGGGGACTCACCTGTGGTCCCAGTGATCACCAGCCCGTCACTTCCAGACGCAATGAGCGCACTAGCAAGCTGGCGAGCGCGTGGATAGTCAACGCGGCCGGCATCATCGAAGGGTGTTGCCATTGCGGTAATGACTCGGCCAATCTGGACTGACATTGTGTTCCCCCTTGAAGACTGCCGTTGCTATGCCGATGTCTCGGTTGTGCGCGAAAAGATGAGCTCTGCAATTTGGATCGTATTCAGCGCGGCACCTTTGCGCAAGTTATCGGCCACCACCCACATCACTAAGCCATTTGGATGCGAGGCATCCTGCCGTATGCGGCCAACAAAGACATCATCGGTTCCAGCGGCATCGTGCGGGAGCGGATACACGGCATCCTCCGGCCGATCTGATACAACGATTCCGGGTGATTCTGAGAGGATTGCACGCGCTTCAACCACAGACATGGGGCGAGAGAATTCGGCATGCACGGCCTCAGAATGGCTGATCGGCACGGGAACGCGGACACAGGTGGCTGAAACCGCGAGATTCGGAAGACTCATGATCTTGCGCGTTTCGTGGATCATCTTCCACTCTTCCTTGTAATACCCGTCATCCATCAGCACGTCGATGTGCGGTAGCACATTGAATGCAATCTGATGTGGATATACAGCCGGCTGAGCGGTCCTTCCATCGAGCACTGCACGGGATTGCTCCATGAGCTCATCTACCGCCGAACCACCCGTCCCTGAAACAGACTGGTAGGTATCCACGATGACCCGCTGTAAGGGATTCACGCGATGCAGCGGAGCTAACGCCACCACCATCTGGATCGTGGAGCAATTCGGGTTCGCGATAATGCCCTGATGCTTAAAGGCGTCATCGGGGTTCACCTCAGGCACCACCAGCGGAATGTCCGGCTCCATGCGCCAGGCCGCGCTATTGTCAACCACCACGGCACCCGCGGCAGCCGCGATGGGCGCAAACCTGCGACTGATATCCGCGCCGGCAGAGAAAAGCGCGAGATCGACGCCATCAAATGAACGATCAGTCGTTTCTTCAACGCTAAAGGATTCGCCACGGAACTCCATAACGCGACCGGCGGATCGATCCGAGGCAAGCAGCTTGAGCGATCGCACGGGAAACGATCGTTCCTCGAGAATCTTGAGGAACTCCTGTCCCACCAAGCCGGTGGCGCCCAGGATTGCAACATTGAGCGGGGTCATCGGTCCTCCTCAAGCAGGAAAAGGGGCGGCCATTGCGGGCCGTAAGCGGATAACTCGCCAGGAAAGTCACTCAAGACCGTGCGAGGCGAGTGAATAAGAACTGAAAGTGCAGCGTTGGAAATAGGATCACCGGTGTCACATTCGGCGCTTTTTCACTTTTCACACTTAAGTCTTCACTCGATTAAGCGAGGCCCATGATTTTGTCCAGCCCATAAATGAGCCCGGGCTGCTTCATCACTTCCTTCACGGCCAGGGCCACACCAGGGACAAACGACTCCCGATTCATGGAATCGTGCCGCATGGTGAGCAGTTGACCGGGGCCACCGAAGATGATCTCCTGATGTGCCACGAGGCCAGGGAGCCGAACGCTGTGAATACGGATTCCGCCTTCCACTCCGCCTCGGACGCCATCGAGAGTGAAGGTCTCTGTGGGGCCATCCTGCATGGGCTCATCACGGGCATCGCGCATGAGTCGCGCCGTGGCCAACGCGGTCCCTGATGGCGCATCCGCCTTGGCATCATGATGCATCTCGATGATCTCAGCGGAGGGGAAGAATCGTGCCGCCACGCGCGCAAAGTACATGAGCAGGTTTGCCCCGGTGGCAAAGTTGGGAGCGATAACGCCCCCGATCCCTGCTTGCTCAAGTGACTGGGAGATCTCGTTCACATCTCTAGGGCTCAACCCGGTGGTGCCGACAACTGGACGCACGCCCAGGCTGATCGCCACGCGAACATTCTCCATCACGGAGGCAGGGTGGGTGAAGTCCACCATGACATCTGGTCGGACTCGAGTGATGAGTGCACCGACCGCCTTCGTTATCGGAATGAGGCCACCGCCACCCGGCAGTTCTCGGTACTCTTCCGATGCAATTGGGTCGGCCCCGCCAGCTAGATCAAGCTCAGGGTCCGCGGCCAGCCCAGTGATCATCTGGCTGCCCACTTTCCCAAGAGCACCGGCAACGATGACCTTGATGAGCGGCTTGCGTTGCTGTGCCACGATATACGCCTCGCCTTTAGACTTTGTGATCAACAGAAAACGTGGGGGGAGATCCTTGCGGATCTCCCCTCGTTGATTCTTGCTGAGTTTACCACCACGTACCGCGCGGTGGAGTGCCCCGGTCAGGCCCTGGTGGCCTCGACCCGCCATCACCCTCCCGCGGGGGACGACGTTCCTCATCACGGGGGGGTCGCCCCTCGCTCTCTCGAGGCGGCCGAGATTCCGCATCACGAGGTGGGCGTGCTTGCGGCTCACGCGCAGGCCGGGGAGCCGCATCTCGTGGTGGACGATCTTCGCTCTCCCGCGCGGGCCGCGGGGCTACATCTCGAGGCGGACGATCTTCGCTCTCCCGCGCGGGCCGCGGAGCTAGATCTCGAGGTGGACGATCGTCGCCATCACGCGACGGTCGAGCACCGGCATCGCGCGGAGGTCGATCTCCTCCTTCACGCGGGGGACGGGCGTCTCGCTCACGTCTGGGACCGCCATCAGCGTCACCACCGCCAAAGCCGCTTCGACGCGGACCGCGATCGTCTCCACGGCCGAACCCGCCGCGTCCACCGCCACCAAAGCCTCCTCGACCACCATCCTCGCGACGAGGGGGCCGTGAGCTTGGGCCGCGTTCCGATTCATCTGGCGGCTCCTCACCCTCGGGCACTTCGCTCTCTTCGAGCAGCGCTCGGCGAGAGAGGTTGATGCGGCCCTGGCGATCGATCTCCGTCACGACCACCTTGACCTCGTCGCCAATGTTGACAACGTCCTCAACCTTGCCGACCCGTCGGTCGGACAGCTCCGAGATGTGGACAAGGCCTTCCTTCCCGGGAAGCACCTCAACGAATGCACCGAAGGCCATGACCCGCGTGACTTTGCCAGTGTAAACGTCACCAGCACTCACATCACGCGTGAGCCCCATGATGGTATCGATTGCCTTCTGCGTGTTCTCCACATTGGTCGAGCCGATGAGTACCGTGCCGTCATCCTGAATGTCAATAGACGTCTTGGTCTCTTCCGTGATCTTCCGGATC
This sequence comes from Chloroflexota bacterium, assembly GCA_046154735.1. Taxonomy (GTDB): domain Bacteria; phylum Chloroflexota; class UBA6077; order UBA6077; family JACCZL01; genus CAVXYC01. The sequence goes on from JBJXFJ010000178.1 coordinate 10,761, forward strand.
ATACGGCCGCCTGGGCCGATGATGTCTCGAATGCGGTCAGGGTTGATTTTGATCGAGGTCACCCGCGGCGCATGGACCGAAAGCTCCGTGCGATGCTCGGTGATGACCTCCATCATCTTGCCCATGATGAACAGGCGCCCTTCACGGGCCTGGGCCATCGCTTCGCGCATGATCTGAGCGCTAATCCCGCGGACCTTGATGTCCATCTGGAGCGCGGTGATACCCTTGGTGGTACCAGCGACCTTGAAATCCATGTCACCCAGGGCATCTTCCACGCCCTGAATGTCAGTGAGCACGGCGTACTTGTTTAGATCGCCACCGTCACCGGTGATGAGCCCCATGGCCACACCCGCAACCGGTGCCTTAATGGGAACCCCAGCGTCCATAAGCGAGAGCGAGCTTCCGCATACACTAGCCATTGACGTGGAGCCGTTTGACGAAAGGATCTCTGAGACCAAGCGCATGGTATACGGAAATTCACTCTTGGCAGGCAGGACCGCCATGAGTGCGCGCTCCGCGAGAGCGCCATGGCCAATATCCCGCCGTGAGGGACCGCGCATCGGACGCGCCTCGCCAACGGAGTATGGCGGGAAGTTGTAATGGTGGATGTAGCGCTTCGGCTCATCGAGTCCAATGGAGTCAATGCGCTGCTCATCCGCTTCTGTACCCAGGGTGCAGATGGTCAAAGCCTGTGTCTGTCCCCGCGTAAACAGCGCAGAACCGTGCGTTCGTGGAAGAACGCCCACTTCCACGGTGATCGGGCGAATTTCATCCAGCTTGCGACCATCGGGGCGCCGACCGTTCTCTAGAATGTTATTCCGAACCGCAGCCTTGACCATGGACTCAAAGACTTTGGAGACGGTCTTGGGATCATACCGATCAGCGAGTGCGGCGACAGCTTCCTTGCGGAGCTCCCGGGTGGAGTCTTCACGCGTGGCTTTGTCTGGATCGAAGACCTCGGCCTCAAGCCGCGTACCAACATACGCCTTGAGATCCGCCACGAGCTGCTCATCTGGCCGGGAATCAGGAACTGCGCGCTTCGGCTTGCCAACCTGCTCGCGGAGCTGGTTCTGCATATCGATGATCGGCTGCATCGCCTTGTGGCCAGCCTCGATCGCACGGAGCATCTCTTCTTCACTGAGCTCCTGCGCGCCGGCCTCAACCATGAGGACAGCATCAGAGGTACCGGCCAGCATGAGATCAAGAGCCGACTTGGCCATGTCCGGCATGGTCGGATTAATAATGATCTCGCCGTTGACATAGCCCACCCGCACGGCGCCAACGGGGCCGTAGAACGGGATGCTTGAGACAGTCACCGCGGCGGAAGCGCCGATGATCGCGCAGATCGATGGGTCATTGACCTGGTCCACTGACATCACTGTCAGTACTACCTGTACGTCGTTACGGTAATCCTTCGGAAAGAGGGGGCGCAGCGGTCGATCCGTGACGCGGGCCGAGAGGATCGCATTCTCGGTTGGTCGGCTTTCACGCTTAATAAATCCGCCCGGGATCTTGCCCGCGGCATACATCTTCTCTTCATATTCAACCTGGAGCGGAAAGAAGTCGATTCCTTCACGAGGCTCCTCGGATGTCACGACCGTGGCTAGAACCACAGTATCGCCATAGCGCACCATGACGGCGCCGTCGGCTAGACCGGCAACACGACCATGTTCAAGTGAAAGGACACGGCCACCGATTTCAGTTTCCAGTTTTGTAATGGGCATAGCTCTCCTTCAGCTACCAGTGCATGAGCACGGAAGAGGCGGAACAGGCCGCCCCGCGTAGCAGACGTTGACGCGTGATGAAATCACCAGAAAAGACAACCGCCCGCCATATGGCGGGCGCTTGACGCGTCGTTGTCGATTAACGGCGGAGTCCTAGACTCTGGATAAGAGCCTGGTACCGCTCTGGGTTACGCCGACTGAGGTACTTCAGCAGCCGGCGGCGTTGCCCGACCATTTGAAGTAGACCTCGGCGGGTATGGAAGTCATGTTTGTTCGATTTGAGGTGCTCCGCAACCTGCGCTATTCGCTTAGTAAGAAGAGCCACCTGAACATCGGGCGAGCCGGTGTCGGCTTCGTTAACTCGATGCTGCTCAATAATTTCCGCCTTAGTCTCTGGCCTGAGGGGCACGCCCCTGCCTCCTTCGTTCCGTGCCAGCACGCTGGCATCTTCCCTAACGATATATCTCGCCGGGGAGTATAGCACACGCCAAATGGAGCGGGACAAGCATCACTCAGGTGATGAAGACAGAACGGGTAGATAGCAATCACTCTCAAGAATGACACGCATCCGGATGGGCACCCAGCAATCGCACGCCGGTATCGATCTGATGATGTGGGACAGGGCGCCATTGGCATCTGGGAGGGAATGAGGCAGGGAGGTGCCCCGGCTACGCTACGGTCGCAGCCATCCGAATACCAATGGCGCCCCGGGAGGAGGGAGTTAGACGTCGAGGAGGCGCCCCTGACGGGTTCGATACCGGCGCCGGGCCCCGCGCGCCCTGGTCCACTGCGAGACCGTGAGGGCACCACCCACGACCACAAATACAACAGCGGTCATAGACGAGAGGCCCGTCCAGGTCGTCGGACCAGTGACGAATTGCCACTCATCCGGGATGGGACTCTTCAGAGCCAGTATGGATAGAGCCAGATAGACAGCCGCGATGACAGCTGCGAGCAGCCACGCTGTGACGGCTGCCAGAGAATGACCACGGCGGGCTGATCCAGCCCCTTGAACCACGTTTGACTGAGCAAGAAGATAGCTCACCTCAAACACCGCATTGCCCCCTTCCATCATTCCTGTTGGCCAAATTCCAGTGCTCCAAGAGTACCAATCCAACGATTCCCAGTTGTGTCTGTTTGAATTACAACGCCGTCACAGACTTCCCATAATTTTCAGAATCGTGATCGAGTCGAACTGCCCATAATTTGCAGTACGAACATCCAATTCTGGCTCTGGGCCAATAGATGGGCGAGAGCGAGTACTGAGCGAGTGCTAACTGAGATGGCGACGGCAAACCACGTGCAGTTGCGACCGCCGCACGGGGAGGCAGCGAACGTGCAATACGTCGAATGTCGACTCTCGCCGCGTTGGCCTACGGGAGACGCCAAGTCATCAGAGCTCGCGCGGCTCTAAAGAGCATCACTGATCTCCGCTGTCCACAGGCCTGGTGAGCTGAATCCAAAGTAAAAGGCGGTCAAGGCTTAAGCCCTGACCGCCTTTTGCGGATCTACTGAACTGCTTGGTCGCCTACTGCCTGCGCCCCGCCAGGAATTCCACCAGAGCGGTGAGGTCGCTCGGGTTTGAGACGAGGCCCGCAGGCATGACCGGTGCAAAGCCCGGGACCACAAACGCATTGGGCGCGGCAATCGACTCGCGGATGTAGTCTTCCGTGGAGGCGCCGGGTCTCCGAGTGGCAGCTACATTGCCGATGTTGTTCAGGGCGGGGCCAACTGCACCAGCTGCCCCTGGGACACCCTCAAGCACATGACAGGCACCGCAACCACTCGCCGTGAAGACACGCTGCCCGGGTGGCGCGTTTGGATCCTCAGGTAGCTTCTCAGGCCGCTGGAGCGTGCCGTCAGCAATATGGTTCTCTGCCTCATGCTCCACAATCTGCCATGCCGTCCGCCCGTGAATCCGCTTGTCGCCAGCCATAATGAGGGTGACTAGCTCGTGAATGTGCTCAGGGATAAGCACACCACCGTCGGTCTGCCCCCAGGCTGGCATCGGTGTATTTGGACGCCCACGTTGAATGGTCTTGTAGATCAGATCGTATTGCTTCTTGATCTCATCGGGATCCTTCGGTCGGAAGTCTGCACGATTGAGCGGAGGTGCCACCCGCACAGGCTCTGAGCCTGGCACAATGGCACCCAACCCGTCCACACCATGACAGCTCACGCAGAGCAACGTGTAATTTGATATCGCACGCTCAATGGCCAAGTCCTCTTGACGACTGACGGCCACGGCCTGCCGTCCCGGCTCTCCGAACCCGTACAGCGTCAGCGACAATCCGGTCAGAACTAGGAGTGCAATGACCAGTTGGACCTTGCGCTCCATCGCAAACTCGCCCGCGACGATCGCCGGCTTGCTCGGGTATCGAACCTTCTCGCGCTGGGCGATGAGCAGCCAGAGCACAAACGCAACAAGCGCGAGTGCGAAGACAATCGCGGCCGAGTCACCCCTCATTGAGCCCCTCCATATTCAACGCCCAGGCTATCAATGGGCCCAAACATTGTCAACGCATTCAAGCGCCGGGACATGGCCACCGAGTGTACGGCTTCCGGTACAATGCTGCTCGCAAACCAGTGGCCACGCCAAGTGGTCCATTGGGGTGTACTGCTCGCGGCTGGAGATCGTGACGCTCATCAGCCCATTCGTCTGGTAAATCCCGGTGCATCCAGCATTTCGCAACCCACTCGTTCCACTCCAGCACCTGCGCAAGCAGGCAGCGCGTCTGGTATTTGCCATGTTTGCACTCCTGATTTCGGGCTGCGGGGGTCAACCCGGTGGCGCGGATGAACGTGGCCCGAGCCGTCAGCCCCGTGAGGTGGAGCCCACCGTCGAGCCGCAATCGTCGGTGAAACCTACCTCTGAGATTTACCTCAACGGGCTTCAAATCCCATCCGCGCTCACTTTTGCCCCCGATGGTCGGCTCTTCTTTGTGGAGGTCAACGCGGGGCGTATTCGCGTGGCAATTGGAACCGAGCTTCAAGCGGAAAGTGTGCACACGATTCCGGTGGCTCAAAATGCTGAGAGCGGCCTTCTTGGCATGACACTCGATCCCGATTTCTTAATCAATCACTATGTCTATGCGTACTACACGGTCCCGGATCCAACAGACGTTACCCTCGGACTCATGAACAGGGTCATTCGATTCACCGAGCAGAGCGGCCGGAGCAGCGATGTTGTGACGATTCTGGACAATTTGCCGGTCAACGTGATTGGTCCGCCGGATTTTCACCAGGGTGGATCCCTCGCTTTCGGTCCTGACCGGAAGCTCTACGTTTCGATTGGAGACGTCGGCAAGCCCGAATCGTCGCAGGATCCCGGGACCGCGGCAGGGAAAATCTTGCGTGTCAACGCGGACGGCTCAATTCCCGCGGACAACCCATTTCCCGGCTCGGCAGTCTTCGCCCTCGGATTCCGCAACGTCTGGGGAATGACCTTCCATCCCACCACTGGCGTCCTCTACGCCAGTGAGAACGGGAGTAAATCCCACGATGAGGTCAATGTGATCTACGCCGGAAAGAATTATGGCTGGCCAGTGGCCGAGGGAACATCCAAGAACTCAAGGTACGCTGATCCGCTATGGGATTCAGGCAGTAGTGGTCTCTCTGCTCGGAATGGCATGGTGGGCCTGACCTTCTATCATGGCAGCGTCTTTCCCGAGCTCCAGGGAGATCTGCTGTTCTGCGCATTCAAGACCGGTCGAATCCGACGAGCAACGCTCACTGGACCGTCCTTTGAACGCATTCAATCAATCAGTCGGCTCGAGGGTGAATGCCGGTTGGATATCACCGTTGGCCCGGACGGTGCGATCTATACGTCCAACATTACTCAGATACTTCGCCTCGCACGGTGATACAGCCACTGGTCCATGCGCCAAATCCAGAAATCGCCCCACGAGCTCCAGCGGGTTTCAGACTTAACCCGGCTGAAGTGGGTGGAGTTGTCGCCATCATGTGCCTGTCAGCTGGTGTGCGCGCATGGAACCTCTGGGTCGTACCCAGCCCCACTGACGAGCTCGAGGGAGTTCGACGGGGGCTGGCTATTGCTCGAGGCGAGATCCTACCGCTCACCGACTTTGAGCCGTACATCGGAGCACTCTGGAACTACCTCTTGGCGTTGGGATTCCTGATCTCTGGACCAAGTGAGTACGTTGCCCGTGGAGTGACGTTGATGGTCGGCGTTGCCACGGTGCCGGCCACGTATCTCCTGGCTCGCGAGCTGGGCGGGCGCGGCGTGGCAGCGATCGCGGCACTGCTCCTGGCCTGCTCATCGGCCCACGCGCTAGCAGCCAGTCATCCGGCCTGGTCACACTCCATGGCTCCGCTTTTCCTCACCTTGGGACTCTGGCAGGTTGCGCGCTGCATTCGACTCACCAGTGGGCCGGCACTGCTGGCGGCCGGGGCTGCGCTGGGTCTAGCCCTGCAGATTCATCTGACCATGCTCGCGGCGCTACCGGGGATCGGGCTAGCCCTGCTCCTGAGTCGCTGGCGTTGGATCACGACCGGCTGGTTCTATCTGGCAGCGCTCCTCGGGCTCTGCCTCATTGCCAATATCATCGCATTCAACGTCGCAACCGGCTTTGAGTCTGTTCGCAGGGCCGGAACGGTTCAGGCCGCGTATGCACGAGCAAAGGGGCCCACTGATGGCCTCATTCTGGACAATGCTCGGCGGATGGGGGTGTCGGCCTTGCGCTCGATAAGTGGCGCGGTTGACATTCGACCAACGCCCTTCGATTACACAACGGATCCGCTGACTCTAGCCGCGGCCGCGCTCTCCGCTTCCGGCCTGCTGCTTCTGACTTTACGCGGTCAGCTCCTGCCACTCTTTGCAGTGAGCTCCTACATCGGCTTGCTGCTCCTGTTTAACGCGAAATATGAGGTGATCCCAAATAGTCGTTTCCTCACGCCGTTACTCCCGCTTGCCTTCACCTGCACGGCCATTGCGCTCGGTGCCGGCGTCTCGCCACTCCGAAAGTCGGGCGTCCTGCGATCAGTTCTGATTTCCGTCGTTGCATTGACCCTCGCGGGCTTCTCATTGCTCGGGCTGGCTCGGAGAATGGATCAAATGTCCTACTCGTCCAGAGTCACCCAGGAAATTCATCAATCCATCGATTTTGTTGAGGCCAGACTCGATCAGGCTCCCATGGTATTGCTCGATAGGAACCTGGATCGACTTTGGCTCGACGGTGGAGGTGAGATGTACATGGCCCTGGGCTGGGAGCTTTATCGACGTAACATCCCATACGCGGATCTGCCGTATCGGGTTGTGCCTCGCACGGGCGACACCGATCCCTGCCGCCGTCAGTGGCTCATTGCGACCCTTGTTGACCGCTCAAACGATTTTCCACGGTGGATTCGGTCAGCCCTCGGACAGAACCCTCATGTATTGCCACAGCGGTTCTGGACCTTCCGCGTCACTCCCCAGGAACCACGCCCGGGGAACCTGGATGAGAACGAGCACGTAGTGCTGGCTTATCAGCCGCCACTCAATGGGAGCAGCCGTACGGTGGATCGATGCAGTCCCGGCAGGATGATCTAGAGCATCCTTGGTTGGCACTCGAGCGGTTTAGTGAGCATCACTCTCTGCGAGGTCAGTGGTTCGTTCTCGTGCAGCAATCGCCCCTCGAGGAGAGCTTCTAGCGGGCACATCATTGGCGAGGACAAGAAATAGGCGAGCCAAATTCATTGCCGCGCTGGGCACACGGAACACAATTGATGTTCGCGGAGGGCGCAGCTCGGCGACGGTCACTGGCAGCTCCAGCAGCCGCAACCCGGCCCGCTCGCCACGAATGACCAGCTCAGTATCAAAGATATCGCGTGTGAATCGACAGGTGCCAATAAGCTTCAGAAGCCGCGGTGAACGAGACCAGGCCTTGATACCGTGCGTATCCGAGACGCGCAAACCGAACGCGGATTGCAAAACCATGCGATAGCCGCTCGAGATCAGTCGACGGCTTAATGCTCGCTTATCCACAGAGAGGCGACTGTTCTTAGACCCAATCACGATGTCTATATCGAACTCCGTCATCATGGCTATGCACATGCGCACAAAGGTGATGTCCCAGTAGTCGATATCGAAGTTCACGACGATGTCGCCACGCGCATCCAGCATGCCAACCTTCATCGCGTAACCAAAGTCGGGCTGATCAAGAAGGATGTGTCGCACGCTGGGATGGCGATCCACCTGCACCCGGGACTCTGCCAGGGTCTCGGCATCGCTGAACTGCTCCACAAGAATGATCTCGTGACTCACGCCGTGAACCTTGAGCTCAGCCACCATGGCATCCAGCGACTGTCCGAGAAATTCGCGTTCGCGATAAATCGGAATAACAATGGAAACGACCGGACACGCGGTGAAATCGTTCATCAGACAGACCGGGGCAAGCCGCGGTGGCGGCGATTGTAGCACGGCAAGACGATCCTGCCATGGAATTGACAGTCCCGTCGGCGCGCACTCGACCTCTCGCGTGCGTTAGCGCGCACATCCTGTATCCATGGTGAGCGCAGCCAAGCAAACATGATTAGCCGACGTCTACTCCGAGCGCGAGTATCGTAGCCAAGTCGCCCTCCCAGTCATATGCCCACGGGTAGCTGGCCCGCAGGGCGGGGTTGTCCGTTCCAGGATGGCAAATGAGCTGTCCCGAAGCATGGGGAGGGAGACTCCTCAGGAGCGCGCGGGCGCGTGGCAACGTGAGGTGCCCCGCATAGACGGAGCCCCAACAGGGGATCATTTGAACATTTCGGAGTCGTAACCGGTGAGCTGCGTGAGCCGAGAGCAGATCCACTAATCCAAACAGCGTGACTCGCAACGAGCGTGGGTTACGCTCAGCGGGCGAGCGCATGGGTTGCCGCACGTGGCTGATCCGGCTCGATCCGGCAAACTTCAATATGGAGGTAGTGACAGCCGGAAGTACATGCAGATGCTGATGGCCGTCCAAGCGGATTGCCCCATCGATCGCCAGCCCGGCTTCTCCAAACCGTTGGATCTGCCGCGAGATCTCCAGGTCTAGGTCTCTCGCAGCCACGCTCCCCACCAAGCCGCGCGCGACGACCAGGGGAAATGTTTGCGGAAACCGCCCGTCACGGCCAACCAGCGAGGGAATCTCACCGGGCGCGGACACTGGCTCTGAGTCAACTAGCGCGAGATGGAGCCAGGTGGGCATGCCAAGCTGACGCGCCTCAGCGGCAGCCGAACGGAAGGTCTTCCCACCAACCAGAATGGACGCCCCGGCTAACGCCCCGTGCTCGTAGGCCTGAAAAATTGCCCGATCGACCGCGGGATGCAGCCCGAGGTCATCCGCGTGCGGACGCACCTGCTGGGCCAACGCTAGACCGGATGTGCCACGAAGAGGCGATGGGGCATAGGCCGCCAACCGTCCAGTGAGACAACTGACGCATCAAATCCAGCCATACCTAACAATCGCAAGTAGTCTGGGACACCTCGAAAATGCACTTCCCCACCGTACGTGAAGCCGATCACCCGAACCATCAGCTCCTCCTCAGCACGGACTACGGCATACTTCCAGCGCGGGCGGGTATCGTTCGTCTTCAAGATGAGAAGTCCGTTGGAGGCCAGCCGGCTACGGCAAGCTTTCAAGACCTCCAACTTCTTTTCGTCCGGGAGCAGGTACAGAACATCCAGGATGGTTATCACATCGAAGTTACCGTCTTCCACGTCGTCAACCGTGCAAGACCGATAGTCAACATTGGGTACGCCCTGGGAGCTCCGGCGAGCAACAGCGATCTTCGCCTCCGAGGGATCCACGCCTAACACAGTCCGGGTCGTCGAACCGAGGGCTATGAGGTTACTGAACAATCCGTGCCCGCACCCGAGATCAAGCACTCGGCCACTCACGGGAACGTGAGCGGCAATTTGCTCCAGAGGCGCCAGCAGATGTCGCCCAAAGGTGAAGCAACGGATAAATGGGCTCTCACCACGATAACGCGCCAGAGCCGCCCGCATATTGATCCGTACAGGCGGCTCCTTGGAATATGCCATCAACGCCCTGAATGCTTGCTACGCAGGAGCAAGAGCGTTCTCGCGATTCGCCCAGATGAAGAAGATGATGGTGGCCAAGACGAGAAAATAGACCCCCCCGCCAACCCACATAAGGGCGCCGCCAATCTGCTGGTCCATAAGTGCGGAGAGCTCCGAGACGCGGGGCGCTTCAACATACACCCGGTACAACGGCTGTTCCGAGAGCGTAATCAGAGCCCCAACACCGGAGCTGGGGATGGTCTGGAAGAAGACGTACAGGATCTGGAGAGGGTAGGCAATTCGCGGGAGCTCAGACATAGGGCTCAGAATGGGCCACCACATCAGGACGGCGGTCCCCAAAAAGATGAGGTGCTCAATGATGTGAGCGCCATGGTTCCCTAGAGTTAAATCATAGAGAGCCGGCATGTGCGAAATCGCGAAGGCCATATTGAAGACAATGAATGCCACGAGCGGTCCCGTAAGCCAGCGCGCCAGAAGATACAGCGGACGTACCCGCACCAGCGGGCTCAGCATCCACCCTGGAGTACCCAGCAATAGGAGCGGTGGTACCACCATTGTTAGAAGCAGATGTTGCACCATATGCGCGGTAAAAAGGTATCGCTCGCTCAGGTCATGTAGGGGCGACGCCAGCGAGAGATAGATCACGATGAGCCCCAGACCAAACAAAACTACCGTGCGAGTCTGAACCACGGGTCTCCGGGTTGCAATTGAACGAGCCCGTATGGACCAGACGTAACCGAAGAGGAGAGCGCCCAGTCCGAGCACGATGCTCGGATGTCCGAGCCAATCAGACATTGCTCATGGCTCCTGTCTCACGAGTGCTCACACGCAATCCTTCAGGATCCGCGCCTCGCGGTTATGAAACGCGTGCAGCGCGCGAGGCGTCTTGCCCCTGTGCTCCACGAGAGAGATCGATCTAATGACCTGCGCCGGATGGTTGCGTTGTTGTGGTACCAGGACCACCCTCAATGATCGTGTTGCCCGCGTAATGAAAGAGCCCACCAAGTCCAATGAAGACGGCCGCCGCAATCGCAAGTCCAAAGACAAACAGGCCGGTGAGTAGTTTCGGATCGTACTTAAGATGCATGAAATAACCCACGACCAGCACGAACTTCACTACTGATAGTGATAGTAGGACCGGCACAAGGGCCGGACGCAGCGCATCGACGTAATACACGGCAACCTCAATGGCCGTGATCACGGTGAGAATAAGTGCAATGTTGATATACGTGCGAAAGCCCGGGTGAGCCTGCTCGCCAGCATGCGTCTCGGAATGCATATCCCTCTCCCCTCCCTGACTCAGTGGCCCGCCGGCGCAGAAACCGGGACGAGGTAAACCACGGTGAAAATGATAATCCACACGATATCGACAAAGTGCCAATAAAGCCCAGCGATCTCAACCATCAAGCTGTTATCAGGACGAATGTGCCCACGGAAAGACGCCCCGAACACGGAGAGCAGCCAGATAACGCCAATTGTCACATGAGCACCATGGAACCCCGTTAGCACAAAGAACGTGGAACCGAAGATGCTATGTCCAAGTGTGAGCCCCTCGTGATAGAAGGTGGTGAATTCATAGAACTGCCCGCCCAGAAACGTTATTCCGAGGAGTGCCGTGGCAACCAGCCACACGCGCATGCCCCGCACACTCCCGTGCTGGAGCGCGGCGAGCGCCAGCACCATCGTAAGACTGCTCATCAGCAGAACAAACGCGCTGACCGAGGTGTACGGGATATCAAAGATGCCCTGCACAATGTGCCCATGCATCTCATACGGGGCGTGCGGAAATGGTGCCACCGTGTTTCGGTCACGGTATGCCATATAGGTGCCAATGAGTGTGCCGAAGAACAAGCACTCAGAGCCAAGAAAGGACCACATCAGGATCTTGCGGTTATCCATTCCCGTTGTCGTGGGATGATCCCCGCCACCGCCATGGGCCGAATCGACCGGAGCGGCCGGGCCGTGATCGATTGAGATAGTTGATTGCACGGAATGTACTCCTGATCAGGCGTGGGTAGAAATGGACTCTGGCGCGTCAACAGGCTCGAGAGTCCAGCCATAGATGCCTACAAACATCACCAGAACGCCAATCAGAGACAAGGCAATACCAGTGGTGAAATCAAGGGGGGAGCCAGCCTTCCCGTGGAACACAATGCCGAGAAACATCCCGAACATCCCCAATGCCACAACGAGAGGCATCAATGAGGGACTGGGCAGATGAATGTGGTGTTCCTCGTGCTCACCGGGCACGTCGCCATCACCATGCTGAGCAGCATCTAAAGGCCCATGTGCGCCTTCCCCATGACTCCCATATTTTGTAGTCCAGAACGGATCACGTCCGGACACCGTGGGAATCTCGGCGAAGTTGTACACCGGTGGGGGAGACGAGATTGACCACTCGAGCGTGGCACCGTCCCAGGGATCCCCAGGTGCGGGCTCTCCATGGCTCAGCGAGCGTAACGCGTTGTAGGCGAACAACAGAATGGAAAAACCCATCACAAACGCCCCAACCGTAGCCACCATGTTCCAGCCGCTCCACCCCTGCTCAAATCCATAGGTGTAGATGCGGCGGGGCATCCCATCGATTCCGAGGAAGTGCATCGGAAAGAACGTCACGTTAAACCCGATGAACATGAGTGCAAACTGCCATCGCCCGAGAGTTTCGTTGTACATCCGCCCTGAGTACTTGGGGTACCAGAAGTACAACCCGGCGAAGAGGCCATGAATAGCGCCACCAAAGAGCACGTAATGGAAGTGCGCCACGATGAAGTACGTGTCATGCTGTTGGCTGTCCACCGGGACTGAAGCATGCATGATCCCAGTGATGCCACCGAGCACAAACATCGAAACGAACCCGATCGCCATAAGCATCGGTGTGGTAAAGCGCACCTGGCCCTTCCACATTGTGCCAATCCAGTTGAAGATCTTGATACCAGTGGGGACCGAGATCAGCATGGTGGCCACCGCGAAGAAAGCGTCCGCAATCGCCCCCAAGCCCACGGTGAACATGTGATGACTCCAGACACCAAAGCCGAGGAACGCGATGGCCACCGTGGCGTAGACCACAAACGCGTAGCCAAAGAGTGGCTTTCTGGAGAACACTGGCAAAACTTCAGACACCATGCCCATGGCCGGGAGGATCAGGATATACACCTCGGGGTGACCAAAAATCCAGAAGAGGTGCTGCCACAGCACCGGGTCGCCGCCGCCTTCAGGGAGGTAGAAGTGCGTCCCGAACATTCGATCGAACATCAAGAACACGAGCGCCACTGCAATGGGCGGCATGGCAAAGATGAGCAGGAAGGCAGTCACCAGCGTGTTCCATGTAAAGAGGGGCATGCGCATGAGGCTCATCCCGGGCGCGCGCATGTTGATGATAGTGACGATGAAGTTGAATGACGCCGCTAGTGACGCCACGCCAAGCATCTGAATGCCAACGATCCAGAAGTCAACCCGGCTACCCGGTGAGTACTGGAGACTTGTCAGATTAGCGTACCCGACCCACGCCATATCCGGAGCACCGCCAAAGAACCAGCTCAAATTGAGGATGATGCCGCCGAAAAGGAACACCCAGTAACTGAACGCGTTCAAACGCGGGAACGCCACATCGCGGGCCCCAATTTGCAGGGGCACAACATAGTTGAAGAACGCCGCGCTTAACGGCATAACCACGAGGAAAACCATCGTGGTTCCGTGCATCGTGAAGAGTTGATTGAAGGCATCAGGACCAAGAAACGTATTGCGTGGGGACGAAAGCTGGATACGCATGAGCAGCGCTTCAAAGCCACCGATCAAAAAGAACGTGAAGGCCGTGATCCCGTACAGCAACCCAATGCGTTTGTGGTCAATGGTAGTGAGCCAGCCCCATAGTCCCGGATAGGGGTATGGAGTCGGCTCGGGGCGGGCAAGAACTCCGGGTTGAGTTAGCGCCGTGGCCATATATTGCCTCCTGGGCTTGCTGCCAATCGCGGTAGTTGACGGTTCATCCTGCCAGGGCCCTATTTCAAGTTCGTGAGATATTGCGTAATTGCCCGGGCGTCGTCAGGGTTCAGAAACAGATTCGGCATCAGATTCCCGGGCTTGATAGCCTGGGGATCCCGAATCCATTGGTAGAGATTTTCAGGCGTATTGTCCAATATCCCCGCGGCAATAGTTGTGCGACTGCCAACATGAGTCAGATTTGGACCGAGGGTGCCCTGAGCCGCGGTGCCATCGATCGTGTGACAGGCAATGCAGCCCGCCCGGGCAAATGTTGACTGCCCCACCCTGTCTGGCTCCGCCGCCTCACGCGGCTGTGGTTGCTGTTGGCGCTGAACCCAGGCCTGATAAGCCGCAGGCTCCTCCACAACCATTCTAAAGCGCATGTTTGCGTGCTGTAACCCACAGAACTCTGTACATTGGCCATAGTATTCCCCCGTTGTGAGGGGCGTGAAATAGAGATTCTGGCGACGCCCGGGAGTAAGGTCAAGCTTGCCCGCCATCTGCGGGACCCAGAACGAGTGAATGACATCAGCCGTGCGAAGTTGAAAGTTGACCGGCTGCCCCACGGGAACGCGAACTTCATTGGCGGTGATGATGTTTGAATCGGGATATCGAAATTCCCACCACCACTGATGACCGATGGCTTCAACCTGCAGTGCGTCACGCGGTGGCTGCCCGCGCATCTCAAATAGAAGCTGCAGCGTAGGCACCGCAATCACAACCAGGATGACGGCCGGCGCAATTGTCCAACCGATCTCCAGGGCTGTATTTCCGTGGATCTGCGGAGGCCGCCCGACATCCGTGGAGCGACTCTTGAACTTGAACATGGTGTAGAGGAGGGCGCCCTCCACAAGCACCGCCACAACTACGGAGAGCCAGAAAAGAAGGACATAAATGTCCTGAATCTTATGCGCGAGATCCGATTGTGGCCAGACCGTTGTCTGAGGACAAATATCAGGAGGGCAAGAGGGAGCCGGCGTGCAGCCGAACACCGCAAGCGCGATCAGCGCTAGACCCAGTATTGCGATGCGTGCTCGGCTATTCCGAGACGACGCCACAGCTGTGCCTCGTGGAAGCTTCAAGGGATTCTGCTCCGGGTCTGGCGTCATCGTTTGGCTCTCCTCCTGCTGGCGTCCATGCGCGGAGACGCGTGCAGCCAGCATCCAAGCCGGATGGCGCACTGTTCTATATCTGGGTCCATTGTATGGATTTTGAGGTGAATGTGAGAACTCCACCACGCCGCGACCGGGTTACTAATTGCTTTCAATCTGACACACCGTGGCGCGGGGTCGCCTGGACGGACATGCGGTGAGCTACAAATAGTCAAGCGGCCACGATCCCCACGCCGTCATCACAGTCCTTTGACCTGGGATTTCAGCTCGAACCATCCACATGTGAGCTCCGTTCTGGCTGGGCGCTTTAAGAACGCGATTGTAGCCCGGGCGATATACTCCGGGCGTGGATGCCGAGGGCCGAGTCGCCGCACTGACGATCTTCTTTACCTTGCTGACAGTGAAACTCGCCACTGTCATCATCGTGCTCATCCTCGTCCCGAGCAGTCTCGTCGTTGAGCTCTTTCTCATTCTCAACTGGTTCTGGTTCATCCCGCCTATTGTGCTCGCAGCAGGCCTCGGCATGTTCTGGGCTCGCATGCTGCGCGTTCGTGCCAGACGACGCGAGCTCCTCCGCCAGGAGTTCACACGGTCCACAAGCCCGGTCCGAGACCCGAGTCTGGAGAGCCTCCTCCGCCGTGCGCGCCGTGGCAACACTCCAAACCAGGATACGACTCAGTAGCTGTTCTCACTGAGCGTTGGGGAAGCCACCGCTACGTTTGATGGGCAGCTAAAGTGACACCAGACCCAAACTCAGCTATCCTTGTCCTGAGCGGAGAGATTCACTGGGGCAACTGGGCCGTCGAGCATCTCTTCTGGCGCCGATTTGATTCTGGAGCGGACGATGGCTGGTGATACCCCTGGGCGACGGGAAGGACTTGTGTTTCCGATCCTGCTGCCAATCATTGTGACGGTGACTGTGCTTGGCGCCATCTCTGCGCTTGGCCTGCTCTTACTGAGCGCTGCAGCGGTCGACAAGAATCACGCGCTTCTTGTCGCACTCGCATTCACGGTCGGCATTATGGTGCTGTGTACGTTCGTGTACATGCTCGGTGAACGCAAGGCCCAGCAACAGTAGCCGCACAAAGCACCGAATCGCGAACTACCGTCTGAAAAGATCGACGACCTCGGTTGGGTCAACCGGCCGCACCAGCGCGGCAAGCGTAGGTGCCTGAAGACGTAACTCCTGATACATTCCCCAGGCCACATGCCGATATGAAAAATGTCCTGCCGGTTGAGTTCGCTGCTCAATGATGTAGGCAGCTTCGGCCAACTCCATTTTGAACAGCGCGCGTGTCCGCACCGCGAGCGGCAACAGGTACTGGGCCGAGTCATTTGGCGTGTCCGTTAGCGTGGTCAGTTCAGCGCGCATTGTGAGCGCGGCATCAGAAGCCTCGTAGATCGCTTGACGGAATCGTTGCTGGAGACCTTCGGCAGCCTCACCCACCTCCCCGAGGCCCAGTCGAAAGATCTCACGCACATCATCAAAGCCGTGCTCACTTCGGGGTCCTTGAATGATCTGAACGCATCGCCGATGCCGATGAAGATCACGGAATGAGCCGAAATCCATAAGCAGGTCGAATTTCAGCGCATGCCCCGATTGATGCGCGCGCAACAACTCATCGTGACGCCCGCGATGGACCACTGAAAGGTGCAGAATGGCCTGCTTGCGTTGCTCGCTCAAATCCGAAACCACGGCTGAAATCTGCTGGTAGGATCGCCCAACCGGATCGTGCTCGTAGAGGAGCGTTGCCACAGTTTCATCAAGCAGTGGCTGCTCCATGGTGAGTGCCACTGTCGTCGGGTTGCGCTCGGGTTGAATTCCCTGGAGCACCTCACTCGCGGTTGAAGCCAGTGCCAGGCGCGTCTCACTTAGATAGGGAATCGGCGCCGTATATTTCACGAGCGTGGGCGCTGCTGAAGGGCCCGTTGCCAGTCCGTCCAACGTGGCTGACGATTCCTCCGCGGCGTGTCGCAGATCCGCGCCAATCTCTCGCAGCTCAAGCAGCGGGTCACTGAGGAGGCGACTAATCTGGCGCTCCAGAACGCGTGCGCTCACGACCTGCCCCACGCTCGTACGCGTAGCCAGCGGGAGCAGATACCGCGCCACATCAAATGCTCGTGCACGGAGTGTGCGCCTCACCTGAGCCCCATCCATCGACGCTGGGGGTGTTGCGGAATCCAGGAGAAGCTGGAGCAGGTCTTCGGACAGCGACTCATAACTTGCAAAGAGGCTGTCTGCCGCGTTGACGTAGCGCGGCTCAAGTGATGAACCTCGTATCCCCGGTGGGATCACGTACGTCGTCCGCCGAAAATCCTGATAGCGGGTTGACCGCTCCTGCCCGTCCCAGAGCTGCTCGTCAACGACCCGGACGGCAGCCAGAATGGAGATGTTCTCCACGGCCATCGCAAGGTGTGCGAGGTCAGCAATGGAGCGGTGGCCGTACTGAAAGTAGAATGTGTTGAGGAACTGCTCTGCCCGCTGGGCATTCAGCTCCTGCACGCTCTCCATCATCGATTGGCGCGAGCGACTATAGCGTGCCATGGCATAGGCCTGGACTTCCGGAGCAATGCCAGTGAGGCAATACACGCGGCGCTCGTGCTCAGATGGCACCAGCGTCATACGCGAGTTTCACTACTGTCTCGATCATCCGGGGTCGCCCGAACGACGATTACTGTGATGTTGTCAGTGCCTCCACGCTCGTTAGCCAGGTCGATAAGCTGTTGCACCGCCACAGAAGCGGACTGGCTGATAGCAATGTCGCGTATCTCGTCATCGGCAACGTGATTGGTGAGGCCATCGCTACAGAGGACCAGCGCGGAGCCCACCGGGATGAACTGCTCTGGTTGAAGATCTGGCTCCACGGTGGGTTGGCAGCCGACACAACGGGTGATCGCGCTGCGGTACGGGTGCTTCTCCGCCTCATCGGCGGTCATGGCACCCAGGGCCACCTGTTCACCCACCCAGGAGTGATCCACAGTAATCTGCTGCACTGAGTCCGCCGAGACGAAATACGCGCGGCTATCCCCCACGTGTGCAATCTGGTATCGATCGGAGAAGATCGCCAGGCTCACAAACGTGCTGCCCATGCCCATGAGTGCCGGATGGAGCTCAGCCTCGCGCCAGACCAAGAGATTGGCCTGCTCGACCGCGGCCAACAATCGCTGGTCCACAGGCCCCTCTAGACCAAACCCCTGCTGAGCGCCCTCAAGCGCCAGCCTGCTGGCGGTGTCTCCCCCGGTGTGCCCCCCCATACCGTCGGCCACGATGCACAGCATCCAATCCCCGGCCTCGGTGATGCTAAAGCTGTCTTCATTCCGCTTCCGCTTCCGCCCAACGTCAGTCAGCCCGGCGATATCAAGCTGCACAACTCACCTCTCAAGGTCATTTCATTGTCCGAAAGACCGCCGGTTGAAGCGGGATTCTCTCCCGCTCAGCATGGAACGCTCTCGAACCGTGGTCCATGGCACCGAATCGCCTGGCTCACAAATCGCTCTCTCCGCAGAAGGCAAGGCGCTCGTCAAATACAGCACCCTGATCATCCGTAGCGCACCATGGAAAGTCCGGCTAAACCGAGACGATCCTGAATCTCCGTCTCAGGATACGCGGAGACGCCTGCCTGATTGAGCACCATCATCACCGTAGGGTGAATATCCAGGTCCCG
This sequence comes from Chloroflexota bacterium, assembly GCA_046154735.1. GTDB lineage: Bacteria > Chloroflexota > UBA6077 > UBA6077 > JACCZL01 > CAVXYC01. Next base: position 29,251 of record JBJXFJ010000178.1, read on the forward strand.
AGGACGCGCCCAGCGAATTTCGCCCTCATCCTCCCCGGGAGCATGCTCGGCCAGGCCATCTGGAGCATCACCAGCAAATGCCATGAGGACAAAATGGTACGGCCCATGCCCCCAGTTTCCCAGCACTTCAAACGTCCCGAGAAAACGGAGGTCCTGAACATTTACTCCCGTCTCCTCCAACGTCTCACGCCGCGCCCCCGAAAGCGCATCCTCGTCAAGCTCCAAACCGCCACCGGGTAGAAGCCAGGCCCCTGCAAATGGGCCGCGGGGCTGTCGCACGAAGATAACCTGTCCCTCAGCGTCTGACACTACCACAACAGCGCCAATTAGGACCTTCGAGAACCGCTCGATTAAGCGCGGATCCGTTGGCAATGGATCAATCATGGAGCGGATTCCTTCACCTGGCAAGCGAAATGTGTCCACATCTGAAACGTGGCACCTGACCGAGGTTGGTATAGTGACGCACGGAAGAAGGAGGCGAACACCGCATGGCAATTCCGCCCGACATGAACCCAACGGTCTTCAATGAGCTCATTGGCGTGCAGGCCAGTGATGAAGCGGTCGCCAAGCTGCAGCTAGCTGCTCGCTGGGCCGAACGATACGCTGGGCCAACCGAGCAAATTGGTGACGTGCTGAAACGATTCAGGATGGCCTACACCTACGTGGACGCCGTGACGAACGGGGTTGCGCCGGAGGAATCCTAACCACGGTCAAGCGACTCGGTCACTTCGCTTGCGATAGGCGATGAAAAGCTCCTGGTAGCGCAGTTGCAGGTCGCTATAGCGCTGCTTCAAGAACTTATCATTCGGATTCTCAATCCAGCGGCGCATCAGCTCGCGCATTTCCGCGGTGATGCGGTCCATTTCAGGGGTCTGATCGTCCACTAGCCAACCTCATCGACGGAATATCCGAGACCATTGTAACGGTCCGCTTAGCCGTTGAGTCGCGCGAGAATCGTAGCTGGCGACTCCCCGGAGCTCGCGGGCAATCGCCTCAAGTAATACCGCAAGCTGGAGCTCTGCCAGCCTCCCGGGACTGTGCTTGCCGCGCCGCGATATCCAGCCGCGGCAATATCCGCCGCAGTTGGGGCGTCGACTGCGCCATTGGGGTAGGCAAACAGATTTATCGGCTGACCGACCAGATCTTCGATCTGCCGTTTGGAAACGACAATTTCGGAGAAGAACGCGCCCAGATTTGAACGACGCAAAGCCGGCAAGCTCGCATGGTTCAGCGTGTGTGAGCCAATCTCGAGCCCGGCCGCGAGGATGTCTTTGATCTCATCGCCTGACATGTAGGCGTGCACGCCATCGCGAAACGCGGGCATCACAAAAAACGTTCCGCTCACGGCCCAGCGTGCCAACACCGGAATCGCGTTGCGGTGCTGTGAGCGAAGCCCGTCATCGAAGCTGAGCACAACGCAGCCCGGCGGTGCTGGAGCTTCACCATCCAGGGCATCAAGTACCGCGGTCATCGTGGTTGGCTGATACCCTGCACGCATGAGTGCATAGATCTGCGCGTCCAGTCCTGCCTGCGATGGCACGTCATGATAGTAGAGCATGGGGCAACGGAAGCGGATGTCCTCGGCCGATACCGATGCTGGTCCCAGTACGAAAGTGATGAACAACGTGGCGAGGGCAGCGCCGGCCACGCGCGCCCCGCCCGCAACGAGCGACTTGAGAATTGAAACAATGATCACCCCAATGGGCTCCTGTCCTGCACCGTGCTCTGCCAGCGCGGAGGCGGCCTCGGCCGAACCCAACGAGTAACAGTGCGATCACAACATGGCCGCGTGCTGACGGCGGCAGAGAATCATACCGATCTCTGCCGCCGGAAAGAAGCGAAGCCGACATACAGCGCGTAACGCCATCCGAGTCAACGCCCTGGTGCAACTCTAGAAATCCAAAAGTGGCTTGTTGACGTGCCCAGCGCCGTTACAATGTTCACCAAGAGTCATGACACCTATTCAAACCATTGAATTCCGCGATCATCGCGTCTGGATCGTTGACCAGACGCTCCTTCCCTTCTCCCATCAGCAGATTTCGCTGGATTCCGTGGACGGGCTGTGGGAGGCCATTCGCTCATTGCGGATTCGCGGCGCGCCGGCGATTGGCGTGGCCGCGGCCTTCGGCGCGTGGATTCACCTGGGTGCTGTCAACGGCCGGACCGGCCATGACCTCTGGCCGGGACTGTTGGCCGCCCACGAGCGGCTGCGCACCGCTCGGCCCACCGCGGTCAATCTCTTCTGGGCCCTGGATCGAGTGGAGCGAGCACTCATGACAGCACGCAACCTCGAGGCCGCGGCATTCCGGGATCGCGCACTCGAACTGGCCCTCGGCATTCTGGACGAAGATTCCCGCGCGTGTGAGCGGATCGGGGAATTTGGCGCCAGTCTCCTACACGATGGTATGACCGTGATCACCCACTGTAACGCCGGCGGACTTGCCACCGTGAAATACGGGACGGCTCTGGCGCCCATTTACGTCGCCACGGCCCGAGGCTTGAACATTCGCGTGTTTGCGGATGAAACCCGCCCGCTGCTTCAGGGATCACGACTTACCGCGTTCGAGCTCACCCGCGCTGGCATTCCTACCACCGTGATCTGTGATTCCGCGGCGGCGGCCGTGATGCGGACTCACCGAGTAGACGCGGTCTTCGTTGGCGCGGACCGCGTGGCCGCAAACGGCGATGTGGCCAATAAGATCGGCACCTATGGCCTGGCGTTGTCCGCCCGCGCACATGGAATTCCAATGTATGTGGCAGCGCCCATCTCAACGATTGATCTTTCGACCGCCCGGGGCGATGACATTGTGATCGAGGAGCGCGACGCGGCCGAGGTGCTCGCCCCTTTCGGTCAGGCCATTGGAGCCCCGGACGCTGATGTCTACAATCCCGCGTTTGATGTAACGCCCGCGCATCTCATCACCGCACTCATCACGGACCGCGGATTGGTCCAACCGCTGAATGAATCAACTCTCTCAGCGCTACTCCGTGAAACTTCACCGGTCTAGTGGTGCGTCCAACTTGGTCTGCGGGGTTCCCTCAACACCGGTGGTGTCGGGCATCTTGCCCGACAGTGACGAACCAACCTCGCGGCGACGAGCAGGAACGCACCAGACTGGCGGGCAAGATGCCCGTCACTACCGATTACCTCCACCCAACAATCTATGATTGGCAGAACGCGAGCACGCTATTGGCCCCAGCGGATCGAGGCGCATGGTTCAGGGTCACATGACAGGCGCTAACGGCTTCGACGTGCGATTTGGCGCCATCGGCTGGGAGATGCGTCAGGCGGGACGGCGCCTGGGCACGAGCGCGCTCATTGGCGGAGCGGAAGGCAATCTCAGCGCCCGCCTCGCTGATGGGACGCTACTCATCACGGCGGCTGGCGTTCGCAAGAATGAGCTGCACCCCCGAGACCTTCTGGTGGTCAGCGCAAATGGATCGGTCATCCGAGGAGATCGCCAACCATCCACCGAGCTAGCGCTTCATCTGGCCGCGTATGCTGCCTGCCCAGAGGCAGGCGCGGCCGTTCACGCCCATCCAATAGCGGCAACAGCCTTTGCCGCGGCGGAAAAGCAACCCAACTGGACCGCGCTCGCCGAATCAATCAATTTCCTCGGTCCGGTCGGCCTCGTACCTTACGCTCCGCCCGGAACTTCAGCTCTCGGAGACGCGCTCACGTCCGCAATGGGTCAGTCTCGCGCGCTCCTTCTGGCTCACCATGGCGCCCTCACTTTGGGTCCCACAATGGAGATTGCGCTCCAGAGAATGGAGCTGCTGGAGCGACTCTGCGCAATTGAGCTACAAGCCACCGGGATTGGCGGGGTTCAACCACTCCCGGAGTTGGAGATTCAACGGCTGTTGCCGTAAACCTCTCGACGCCACCGTTCAATGGCGAGCATACGTTTCTAGCGGCGGAGATCAGGCGTGCAGCGGCTTCTCCGGGGTCAAACCCTCGGGCGGCTGACCTTCCCAGCCAATCCATTGCTCGCCATTGGACCACACTTCCTTCTTCCAGATTGGAACAATTGTCTTGAGCCGGTCAATGGCGTACTGGCAGGCTTCAAAGGACTCGCGGCGGTGAGGCGAAGCCACGGCAATACCCACGGAAGCCTCGCCAATCTTCAGCACCCCCGTACGGTGCACCATTGCCACACGGTCCGTTCCCCAGCGCTCCTGGATCTCCCGGGCGATCTCAGCCATCTTCTTTTCAGCCATCTCCGGATACGCCTCGTATTCGAGGTGAACAACTTCTCGCCCACGGGAATACAGCCGCGCCACGCCCAGGAATGTGCAGACAGCACCACACTCATCCGAGCGAACTGTTTCGGCGAGCATTGTTACGTCAATTGGCGCGTCAACAATCTTGAACATCTTGATATCACCCTCTGCGGTCATAGCCCTTCCCCGCCGCTCACCGGAGGGATCAGCCCAACCTCGTCACCATGGGCGAGAGGCGCGTCATGAGCCACATATTCATGGTTTACCGCCACGAGGCCCTGATCAAGAGTAACCGCCAGAGCCGGGTACCGCGCGATTAGCGCCTTGAGTAGATCCTGCACGGACGCCGAATCACCTAACTCCCACTCAAGCTCACGAGAGCCGACAGCCTCACGAAACGAGGCAAATAGCTTTACCTGTACATGCATGTGAATTCGGTCAAGTATAGTGGGGAGATCGAGCTCAGCATATGTGCGTGGTCAGATGGATTGCCGCGATGCCGCGCGCCCAGGTTGAACAGGAAGCCCACTCAGCGGGCCTTCGGTTCGCCGCCGCCCTTGCCAAGATCTTCAATGTCCAGCGTCTCGATGAAATCTTTGAAGACACCCAGCTTACTTTCGTCGATCTCAATGGCTGCCGTGGGATCGCCCGAAGCATCTTCCCCCTCATTCTCGAAGACCATTCCAGCCTGATCCAGCACTGATTCATCAACAAAGATTGGCACCTTCGCGCGGATCGCCACGGCAATAGCATCGCTCGGCCGAGAATCCACCTCCACTTGCTTGCCGCCAAGGTCAATCACCAGCTTGGCATAAAACGTCTCATCGGCGAGGCGATTGATCACTACTTGAGTGACATTCGCCCCAAGGGCGCTGACAACGGAGCTCAGGAGATCGTGCGTGAGCGGACGCGATACTGGTACGTTCTGCATGGGAATGGCAATGGCGTCAGCCTCAAAATGGCCTATCCAGATCGGGAGATAGCGGGAGTTCGTCTTCTCTTTCAACATGACCACGCGTTTGTAGTTAGTCATGTTGACACGGATGCTCTCAACGAAGACTTCAATCACTGCACGCTCCTCTCGCCCAACTGGTCACGCACACGGAGTCCCAATGTCTGTGACGCTGGGGCTGGGACGCATATTCATTGTACAACGCGCTCGCAAGCGTCAAGCTCAAACATCGGCTGGCCATCGGTTCCTCACTTGTCTGAACTGGCGCACCCTGAACACGTTGCCAAGGATTAGTATGGCGGCTGCAAGTCGGTAGTACGGCCGGATCCGGCTGCTGAAGGCGGGGCAATGCGGTGTTCTTCCGATTCCGAGGGGGAGCGAGACGTGGCATCCGTACTCGCAATGCTCGACACCGGGCCGGCTGGCAGGCTCGGGTAGGTCGGTGCGGATGTCGAGGCTTGCTGGTCCTGCTGGGCTTTCTGCTCCGTCTCAAGCGAAAAGGCCTTATTGAACTCAGAGCTCATGTCACTCGTGGCGCTACGGAAATCCCGAACCATCCTGCCCACCTGGCCCGCAATCTCAGGGAGCTTGCCCGGCCCAAACACGATCAGGGCCAAGACCATGATAAGCACTAGCTCCATTGGCCCCATGCCAAGGAAATTCACGGTTGTCCTCCGGTGTCCACTGCCAGATTATAGCCGCGTGCTACACCGATCCGGCGCGAGTCTGCACGTTCCCCGTGGATTGAATCGATGGACGCTTCGCGCGCTCGAGGCCACACTGGCATTGCCTCACTCCACAATCGTACCTCGCTCAACGCGGAACCGTTTTGCCCCAGCCAGTAGCAGGTCATCACAACTCGAGAGATCCGCTACCGTGATGAGCGTTTGAAAGTCTCCCTGGATCTGTTCTTGGACGAATTGCCTTCGAGCTGGATCCAGCTCGGAAAGAATGTCATCCAGAAGCAGCACCGGGCTATCGTTCACAATGGAGCGAATCACCGCGGCTTCGGCCAGCTTGAGCGCCACAGCCACAATGCGCTGCTCTCCCCGTGAGCCGAACGCGCCCATGTCAATGCCGTCAACGACAAAGTTGAAATCGTCGCGGTGAGGACCTACCAGCGAAACGCCTTGGTCCACCTCCCGGGGCAGGAGCTGGTCCAGCCGCGATCGAAACGCCGCGTGTGCCTCCTCAGCCGAGACGATGCCCAGATCCGGCTGACTCGTTGCGCGGTATTTCAATGCCACCAGGCGCTCTGTACGCGTGAGTCGACGATAGAGATCCGCCATGGCGTGATTGAGCTCGTCAATCAACACTAGCCGATGGCGAACAATGAGGCTGCCGAGATTGATGAGCTCATCGTTCCAGATGCTTAGCGAGGCACGATCCTGGCGCCGTTCGCGCACCTGGCGCAGGAGGTGGTTCCGCTGGGTGAGCACCCGCTGATAGCGCTGCAGGGTGCGCAGGTAGCCGCGATCTGTCTGAGAACGAGTGATATCGAGGTAACGCCGACGCCCTGCCGGTGCACCGTGGACGAGCTCAAGATCCTCAGGGCTAAAGATCACCGCGTTCAGCTCGCCGACGATCTGAGCGGCACGCGCGGGCAGCCCATTGAGCTTGATGGATTTGGCTATGGAAAATGATTCCTCCGCCTCGCTCATGGCCGCGGTATCTCCCTTGAGCAGCATCTCCATGTGGAGATCGCCCGCGTCACGATTGACCCATCCCTCCACGCGAGCAAAGAGCTGCCGGTCCTTAATCGCTCGCCAGCTCATGAGCTCGCGATCAGCCGTCGTGCGAAATGACTTCGTGGTTGCGAGAAGATAAATCGCTTCGAGCAGATTTGTCTTCCCCTGGCCATTGTCGCCATAAAAGATCGTGGTACCAGGATCCAGGTCAATCAAACAGCGCTGGTAATTTCGATAGTTCATCAGCGACAGCTTGCGTAGGTACATGAGAGCATTCTAAGGGCGGGCGGAAGGTCGACGGAGACGTGGTCACCAGTTCCGCCGTTTTCCATCCGGCCGTCTCACACAATCTTCTTACCCCGCTCTTACGCTCCTCTTACGCGGGGAGCCGTATACCAACGACGAGCCGGTGAAACGGGCTCACCTAAATCCGAGAAGCATCAGGAGGAGTGCTATGGCAAACCTGAAGCCACTGGGCGATCGCGTGGTCGTGAAGCCCAAGGCAAAGGAAGAGACAACTCGCGGCGGCATTGTTCTGCCCGACACGGCATCGGAAAAGCCGCAGCAGGGCGAAGTCGTGTCCGTGGGTCCCGGCCGCGTGCTGGACAACGGCAAGCGTGTGGAGCTGGACGTGAAGGCTGGGGACACTGTGCTGTTCGCCAAGTATGCCGGCACTGAATTCAAGCTAGATGACGACGAGCTCCTGATTCTGCGTGAATCCGACGTGCTCGCCGTGGTCAACGGCCAGAGCTAAGGCAAGGGGAGAAGAGGATCAATGGCAGCGAAAGACCTGCAATTTAACCAGGAGGCGCGTGCAAGCCTCCGCCAGGGGATCGATGCCCTGGCCAACGCCGTCAAAGTGACCCTTGGGCCACGTGGCCGCAACGTCGCCCTTGATAAGAAGTGGGGCCCGCCCACCATCACCCATGACGGTGTGACCGTCGCCAAAGAGATCGAGCTCGAGGATCCGTTCCAGAATATGGGCGCCCAGATGGTCAAGGTGGCCGCTACCAAGACGAATGACGTCGTTGGTGATGGCACAACGACCGCCGTCGTCCTTGCTCAGGCAATGGTGCATGACGGACTCCGCCACCTCGCCGCCGGCGGCAACCCAATCCAGATCAAGCGTGGCATTGACAAAGCTGCTGACGCGGTGGTGGGCGAGCTCAAGAACATTGCCACCCCAGTCAAGGGTCATGACGATATTGCCCAGATTGCCACCATCTCGGCCAATGACAAAGAGATTGGCACGATGCTCGCCGAGGCGATGGACAAAGTCGGCAAAGACGGTGTGATCACGATCGAGGAAGGCAAGAGCCTCAAGATCGACATTGAATACACCGAGGGCATGCAGTTTGACCGTGGCTACATCTCGCCTTACTTCATCTCCAACCCAGATCGGATGGAGGCTGAGATCGAGGAGCCGCGCATTCTCATCACGGACAAGAAGATCTCGGCCGTGAGCGACATCGTGCCACTACTCGAAACCCTGGTGCAGGGTGGCAACCGCAGTCTGGTCATCATTGCTGAGGATGTGGACGGTGAGGCGCTGGCCACGCTAGTGGTCAACAAGCTGCGCGGAATTCTCAACGTGCTCGCTGTCAAAGCCCCCGGTTTCGGCGATCGCCGCAAAGAGATGTTGCGCGATATCGCAGTGCTCACCGGTGGCGAGATCGTCTCCGAGGAGCTTGGCAAGAAGGTCGAGAACGTGACCCTTGCCGATCTTGGGCGCGCTCGCCGGGTTGTTGCCAACAAGGACACCACCACCATTGTCGGTGGCGATGGAAGTGCTGCCGAGGTTGAGGGCCGCGTGGCTCAGATTAAGGCTCAGGTTGAGGAGACGACTTCGGACTACGACCGTGAGAAGCTCCAGGAGCGACTTGCCAAGTTGTCCGGCGGCGTTGCTGTCTTCAAAGTGGGTGCGGCCACCGAGGTGGAAATGAAGCACCGGAAGTCACGTGTTGAGGATGCGCTCGCCGCGACCCGCGCCGCGGTTGAGGAAGGCATAGTCCCCGGCGGTGGGTCTGCTTTGCTCTTCGCATCCAAGGCCATTGACGCGCTCGACCTAAGTGGCGACGAGCAAATTGGCGCAAGCATCGTTCGTCGCGCCATTGCTGAGCCAGTACGCCAGCTTGCCGCCAACGCGGGACTCGAGGCGGGCGTCGTTGTCGAGCATGTCCGTGCCAGCCAGAGCCAGAACGGTGCAAACTGGGGCTTCGACGTCCTCGGCGAGGAGTACGTGGACATGATTGCCCGGGGCATCATTGACCCGGCAAAAGTGTCCCGCACCGCTCTCGAGAACGCGGCATCCGTGGCGGGCATGATCCTCACGAGTGAGGCCATGATCACGGACGTCAAGGAAGAGAAGCCGGCCATGCCCATGGGCGGCGATGGACACGATCACGGCTATTAAGCCGCGATCATAGTCCGCACTGATTCAAAGAAACGGGCGGTGTCGCGATCGCGTCACCGCCCGGTTGTTTTCGCCGCGAC